>JBDLTT010000041.1:0-29086 GCA_039805725.1 Pseudomonadota bacterium
AGCATGGGCGCTATGATGTTGCTTCATCATTAAGGAGTGCGCCATGCCCCCCGTGCCTTTTGTGAATCCCGAGCCTGCCCGTGACGCGGTGGATGCGATGCCTGGCGCCGTGCTGCTGGAATTCGGTATCAACGAATGTCCGCATTGTCAGGTCGCACAACCACTGATTGCCGACGCACTGAAGCGCCACCCGGAGGTGCGTCATCTGCGCGTTGAAGATGGGAAGGGCCGCCGTTTGGGGCGTACCTTTGCTGTCAAACTCTGGCCGGCACTGATCTTCCTAAAGGAGGGTCAGGAAATTGCCCGGGTATTGCGTGCAACGACTCAAGCCGAAGTTGATGCCGGTTTTGAAAAGTTCTGAGCGCAGCCGATCCGCTGATAATTAATGAAAGAGATAGGTCGTGTCGTTATTCTAAGAGCTGCAGCAGGCGGCCACAATATCAAGTGATCGCATGCGTAATGCGGGGTCGTAAATATCGCAGACAAACATGAATTCATCTGCTTGAGTGATTTTCTGCAGATGGGTCAAATTGGCAACGACTCTTTCCGGCCCGCCAATGACTGCCGCGGCGAGAAAGTCGCCAATCCCATGACGTTCCTCTGGGGATAATGTGTCCAGGAAACCACGGACCGGCGGTTGTAGACGCTGTCGATTGCCGCGCAGTATGCCCAGCACCCGCTGGAATACGCTGGTCGCCAGATATTCTGCTTCTTCATCCGTTGGTGCAGCGATTACTGGCACGCCAATGATGACATAAGGTTTTTCAAGCTTGTCAGAGGGTTGGAACGAGCGGCGGTACACATCAATCGCCTGTAGCAGCATGCCGGGGGCGAAATGTGACGCAAAGGCATAGGGTAAGCCACGTTCAGCCGCAAGCCGGGCTGAGAAAAGACTGGAACCTAATAGCCAGATCGGTACTTCGGTTCCCTGACCGGGAATTGCGACGATTCGATCGCCGGTCTTTTCTGGGCCAAGTAAACGTTGGAGTTCGGCAACGTCTTGTTGAAAGTGCGCTTCAAGCTCTTGGCGATCTCGGCGTAAAGCGCGCATGGTCGTAGGGTCAGTGCCTGGGGCGCGACCCAACCCAAGATCGATTCTCCCAGGGTAGAGCTCTGCCAGCGTGCCAAAAGCCTCGGCCACGACGAGAGGCGCATGATTGGGCAGCATAATGCCACCAGAGCCCACGCGAATTCGTTCCGTATGCGCGGCAATGTCGCCGACCATGACGGCTGTTGCCGAACTGGCGACCCCGGGTACGTTGTGATGCTCGGCGAGCCAATAGCGCTCAAAACCAAGTTTTTCGACATGGCGCGCAGTTTCTCGGGCGAGTATTAAGGCCTCGGCAACGCTTGAATTTTTCCGGATCAGAATCAGATCCAGCATCGACAATTTGAGGTGATGTAACGGGTTCATTGCAACTCCTGGGGGCGAGGGGGCGTTATTGGGCGTGATCGGGTGGCGATCCAACTTAGCAGGGACAATAAGGCGAGGCCACCCCCGATCAGGATCATGCCCAGAACTTCACTGGTTTTGAACGCCTCGTTAAAAATCAGGCGTGATAACAAAATTGCCACCACTGGTGTCCCGAGCACGGACAGACTGGCTTCCCATGCCGGTACACGATCAAGCACATAAATCCAGAGCCACCAGCACAACGCCGTACTGACTGTCGACATGAAAGCAAGAATGCCCATGTATGACAAAGACCAGTCTGTGGCTCGTTCGGGAACGACGAGCGCGACGCAGGTAAGCGGTACGATGCCGATAATCATTTGCCAGGTAGTCAGTGACAATAGATCGACCGGTGTGGTGGCACGTAAACGTTTGGTAAGGATCGTGCCGATTGACCAGCATAGCGCCGCCATAATGCCGAGGAATTTGCTCAGCAGGCTGGTATTCATGTCCCAGGGAGCGATGATGAGCGTTAAGCCGATCAGCGTGCTTGCTGCTGCCAACCATTGCTTGCCGTGAATCCGTTCGCCGAGTAGGGGCCAGGCCAATAGGAGTGTCCATATTGGCATGGTGAAAATCAGGACCGCCGTTTTCCCTGCGCCCCCTTCAACCAGCGCCCAGGTCTGAAAAATCAGGAAACCACCGCCCTGAAACAAGCCAATGCCAATCGTTGGCCAGGGGGCAACCATTTTGAATGGACGCTTCAGCAGTTTGAGTGCAATGATCAAGGCCAAGGCGCCGCCAACACCCCGCTCGGCAGCAAAGGCAAACGGTGGGGCATACTGTAGCCCCTCTTTGGCCAGTACCCAGGTGTAGCCCCAGGCCAGCGAGAGCAGGATGAGCGCGAGGGCTGGAAGATAACGGCGATAGGTTGCCATGGTATCGGGGTTGGTTGTGCCGCAGAGACGGTTGAAAGAGCGAGGATGATATCCGCAGTCAGTCGATTATTCCATCATGCGTCTGTAATCCCCTTCGGTGCTTTTGTGATCCCGGGAATCGATACCCGCTAACGGATGTACTCCCTGAGCACGTTCCTGAACTCGGGCGTATTCGCCTGATGCAACCATTCGAAGGCAACCATTTCGCGCGAAACAATCTGGGCGCCGAGTTGACGCATCCGCTGTAATGCCAGATCCTTGTCACGCGCCTGGCGTGAGCCGACGGCCTCTTCAACGACGGCCACCTGGCGGCCGGCCGCCAGGAGATCCAGTACGGTCTGCTGTACGCACACATGGGACTCCGTACCGCACACAACCCACTGTTTGCGCTGGGCCGCGGGGTGACCCAATAGATTTCCCTCGGCTACCGCCGAAAAGTGGATTTTCTCGAGCTTCTCTTCGGGCTGGATCAGTCGAGCAATCGCCCGGGCGGTGCTACCAAGCCCTTGTGGGTATTGTTCGGTCAGCAAGACGGGGACATCGAGTTGGCGTGCTATGCCGATCAGCCAGGCGGTGTGTTCGATGATGTTGGAACCCTGTTCGATGGCGGGTAGCAGGCGCTCCTGGAGATCGACGATCAGCAGAATAGAACGGTTGGCATCAAGCTTCATCGATTCCCCCTCAGGTCGGCCAGCACGAACTGGCCGAAGCTATTGAAGTGATAGGCAAAAACAATTGCCAGCGGCGCTTCTAGGGCTTATATTACATCCCATGTCTGCATTGATTATGACGATTCTTGCTCAAAAGGCCATCTCGGGTGGTCGGGCGACGTATTGGCTGCACCTGCTGCTGGGCGCCCGCCCGCTGCTGCGCGTGGCGCGCACATATTAAATCCCCCCATTGTTAAAGATTTTTCCGGAGATTTCCGGAAACCACAAACCGAATTAGGGTTGGGTCGCCGATGATCCGGCCTTCAGGAGCCTGAGATGAAAAAAGACCGTTTGATTATTTTTGACACGACGCTTCGTGATGGTGAGCAGAGTCCCGGCGCATCGATGACCAAGGATGAAAAGACACGTGTCGCGCGTCAGTTGGAGCGCATGCGCGTCGATGTAATCGAGGCGGGTTTCGCTGCTGCGTCGCCCGGCGATTTTGATGCAATCAACACGATCGCACAGGCAGTGCGGGAATCGACCGTCTGTTCGTTGGCGCGTGCTAACGAAAACGATATTCGTCGCGCCGGCGAAGCGATTGCACCGGCTGCGCGTAAACGGGTTCATACCTTTATTGCCACCAGTCCGATTCATATGGAAAAAAAGCTTCGTATGACGCCCGATCAGGTGGTCGAGCAGGCAGTCAAAGCCATTGGCTGGGCGCGTGAGTATACCGATGACGTCGAGTTTTCGGCCGAGGATGCTGGCCGCTCGGACATCGATTTCCTGTGCCGTGTTTTTGAGGCGGTCATCAAAGCGGGTGCCACGACGATCAATGTGCCGGACACGGTGGGTTATAACGTCCCGGGGCAGTACGCGGAAACGATCCGCCAGCTCATCGAGCGTGTGCCAAATTCAGACAAGGTGGTTTGGTCCGTTCATTGCCATAACGACCTCGGCCTCGCTGTGGCCAATTCGCTGGCTGCCGTGATGGCGGGTGCCCGTCAGGTCGAGTGTACCGTCAATGGCCTCGGTGAGCGTGCTGGTAACGCCTCACTGGAAGAAATCGTGATGGCCGTACGTACACGTGCTGACATTTTCCCGGTAGAAACCGGTATCGATACAACGCAAATCGTGCCAGCCTCGAAGCTCATATCTCAGATTACCGGTTACCCGGTACAACCGAACAAGGCCATTGTGGGTGCCAATGCATTTGCGCACGAATCCGGTATCCACCAGGACGGGGTGCTCAAGCATCGTGAAACCTACGAAATCATGCGGGCCGAAGATGTGGGTTGGACGCAAAACAAACTCGTACTCGGTAAACACTCCGGTCGGAATGCGTTCAAATCGCGCCTCAGCGAACTCGGCGTGGTGCTGGAGAGCGAAGATGCCTTGAATGCCGCCTTCGCCAAGTTCAAGGAACTCGCCGACAAGAAACACGAAATCTTCGACGAAGACCTCCAGGCCTTGCTCTCGGATGAGGCCGTGACGCCTGAAGTCGAGTATTACAAACTCAGCTACTCGAAAGTGAATTCGGAAACCGGTGAGACGCCGCATGCACGCCTGACGATTTCAGTGGGGGGTGAAGAAAAAAAGGGTGAAGCCTCGGGTTCGGGTCCGGTGGATGCCACCTTCAAAGCGATTGAATCGGTGCTGAATAGTGGTAGCGAATTGCTGCTCTACTCGGTGAACAATATTACTTCTGGTACCGATGCTCAGGGGGATGTGACTGTGCGCCTTGCCAAGGGTGGACGTATCGTGAATGGTAGCGGGGCGGATACGGATATTGTGATCGCATCAGTCAAGGCTTATCTGAATGCACTGAACCGTTTGCACAACGAACCTGCCAAGCTCAATCCCCAGGAAGGCGTCTGAGATCATCATGAACGAAACCATGAAGCATCAGCGCAGCAAGTCGACCACCGATGACGTCCGTATTGCCGCGATCAGTGAATTGTCGCCGCCGGCCGCAGTGCTGGGAGCATTCCCGGTCACGGCGGCAGTTGCGCAGCGTGTGACCGCGGCGCGTCAGGGCATCCACCGTGTGCTGCACGGCGCCGATGACCGATTGGTGGTGGTGATTGGTCCATGTTCCGTCCATGATGCCGACATGGCGCTGGACTATGCCCGCCGTCTGGCGGTAGAGGCAGAGCGGCTGTCGGATGATCTACTTGTCGTGATGCGGGTCTACTTCGAAAAACCGCGTACGACGGTTGGTTGGAAGGGGCTCATCAACGATCCGCATCTGGATAATAGCTTTGATATCAACGAAGGTCTACGTCGCGCCCGTAAGTTACTGCTGGATGTCAACGCCATCGGTTTGCCATGCGCCACCGAATTCCTCGATATGATCACGCCGCAGTACGTGGCGGATCTAATTAGCTGGGGTGCCATTGGCGCGCGGACCACCGAGTCACAGGTGCATCGTGAGCTGGCGTCAGGGCTGTCTTGTCCGGTAGGCTTTAAAAACGGCACGGACGGTAACGTTCGGATTGCCATGGATGCGATCCGCTCGGCACAGTCACCTCACCACTTTCTGTCCGTTACCAAATCGGGTCATGCGGCCATCGTGCAAACGGTTGGCAATGAGGACTGTCACGTGATTCTGCGTGGTGGCAAGGATCCGAATTATGATGCGGCCAGCGTCGATGCGGCCTGCACTGAAATGGCCAGGGCGGGCGTGCCGGCTCGCGTGATGATCGACTTCTCGCATGGCAATAGCCGTAAGGAATATCAGCGTCAGATGGACGTGGCAACAGACGTCGCGGCGCAGCTGGCCGCGGGAGAAGAGCGCATCATGGGCGTGATGGTGGAGTCGCACATTAACGCCGGCCGTCAGGATCTAATCGCCGGAAAACCGCTCGCTTATGGCGTGAGCATTACCGATGCCTGCATCAACTGGGACGACAGCGTCAAATTGCTCGATCAGCTAGCCGCCGGGGTGCGCCAGCGGCGCCTGGTGCTGGCCGATAAATAATCGGTCACGGCACAAATCAAAATGCCCGGCGCGTTTCGGACGCACCGGGCATTTTTTATGGTGTGGGCAGGGGTTGCCGGTTTACTGGCTCCGGTTGTTTTTCCAGAGCACGTCGCCATTGCCGCCGGCACGATTGAGCGTACGTCCGATCACAAAAAGCAGATCGGACAGTCGGTTAAGATACTGGCGTGCGTGGTCAGAAACCGCCTCATTGTGTCCCAGATGGACGATTGAACGCTCGGCGCGGCGGCAGATCGTTCGGGACAGGTGTGCTAGTGCTGCGGCACGGGTGCCACCGGGCAGAATGAATTCTTTCAGCGGCGCCAGCTGACCGTTGTATACCTCGGCCCAGGCCTCCAGCTGCGCGACGTGTTCTTCGGTGATGCTCTTGTGTCCCGGAATGCAGATCTCACCGCCCAGATCAAACAGATGATTCTGCACCGTCAGCAACGCAGCACGTAGATCATCGCATTTGGGCGGGAAGGGCTCGGCCAGCAGCACGCCAATCGACGAATTCAGTTCGTCCAGTTCGCCCAGGGTGTCGATACGTGGGCTATCTTTGCCAACGCGTGACCCGTCCCCAAGCCCGGTGGTGCCACTATCACCTGTTCGCGTCACAATCTTACTCAGTCGGTTGCCCATGGTCATCTCCTCAGGGAGTGGGGGGTTTCTTCAGGCCACCCAGAAGCGCGGCAACCATGCGGGTTGGTCGGCGCGTTTGTGATGGCGACGTTGCTGCATTGATGATACTGCTGCTCGTGACCGGGTTGTCCGTATCGCCGGCCGTGGGTTCGTACGGCTTATTGAAGTCGAAACCATCGGCGGCGACTTTGCTCAGGCGGGGCGGTGTGTAGGCGCTCGCAGTGCCGCGGTTGTCTCGTGAATTCCGCTCGCTGCGCGCCGAACGCCCTGATCGCTCCCGGTCGCGGCGACCTTCGCCTTCGCGGTGTTCGTTGCGTGGCGCTCTCTCTTGGCTGCGTTGTGTATTCAGCGCACTGCGATCCCGTTTCTTGCCAGACGGCGGGTAGCACCAGTCGTCTTCGGGGTCGAAGCCCGGGACGATACTCTGCACGATGGACTTGTTAATCAGTTTTTCGATGTCGGCGAGGAAGCCCGTTTCGTCGGCGCAAACCAGAGAGATTGCGTTGCCGAGGTTGCCCGCACGACCGGTGCGGCCAATGCGATGCACATAGTCTTCCGGTGTGTGCGGCAGTTCATAGTTGATGACATAAGGCAGTTCTTCGATATCGAGACCGCGTGCCGCCACATCGGTTGCCACCAGTGTCTGGATCTCACCGTTCTTGAAGGCATTGAGCGCCTTCATGCGTTCTGACTGGGATTTATCGCCGTGAATCGCGTCGGCTTTGATTCCGGCGTGGCTCAGGGCGCGTGCCAACTTGCCGCAGCCCTGTTTGGTGCGGACGAAGACCAGGACTTGCGGCATGGAGCCGGTGCGCATCAAATTGACCAGCAGCGCCAACTTGCGATGCTCTGCAACGGGATAGACCTGGTGAGTGATGGTGTCCGAAACACTGTTACGGCGCGCGACCTCGATGAATTCCGGATCTTGCAGCATGGTGTCTGCCAGCTTCTGGATTTCGGCCGAGAAAGTCGCCGAGAAGAGTAGCCCCTGGCGGTTTTTGGGTAACAGATTGAGGATGCGTTGGACATCGGGGATGAAGCCCATGTCCAGCATACGATCGGCCTCATCAAGCACGATTGCCTGTACGGACTGCAGATTCACGGCTTTTTGCTCAACCAGATCCAGAAATCGCCCCGGTGTGGCGACCAGAAACTCCACGCCCAGTTTGAGTTCAGCAATCTGCGGCTTGATATCGGTGCCGCCGTACACGCAGGCAATGCGGTATGGCAAATGCTTGCCGTAGGTCTTGAGGTTATCGTAAACCTGGATGGCCAATTCACGCGTCGGGGTCAAAATCAGGGCACGCACCGGGTGTTTGGCCGGCGAGGTGCTGCTGTTGGCGTGCGGCAGCAGTCGCTGCAGCAAGGGCAGGCTAAAGGCGGCGGTTTTACCGGTGCCCGTCTGTGCGCAGGCCTTGAGATCGCGGCCGCTGATCACGGCCGGGATCGCCGCCGCCTGGATCGGCGTCGGCGTGGTATATCCGGTTTCGGTAATGGCGCGCATGATCGCGGGATCCAGCCCCAGTTCTGCAAATGTCGGGGTGGGCGAGGCGCTGGTTTCAGGCGTGTCTGACAGCGTTTCTGCCGGTAATGCCACATTCAATTCAGTCATGGGCTGATTATACACAGCCGAACCCCCAGAATTTGCCTTTAAATCCGTATAATTAAGGGTTTTGGCGCGGTTTTACCGCGCTGCGGATTCGATTATTCACACGATAGGACTCTTTATGTTCACGAACCGTCTGACTGGCACCGCCCGAATGGTTTCTCTGCGCACAATGATCGCACTCGGCATCATGGCAATTTCCGCGACCGCCCTAGCTAAAACCGAACTGACTATGGCGCATCAACTCGAAGGTCAGCATGCCCGCGAACTGGAGAAGCTGGTCGGTGCCTTTAATGCTGATAGCAAGGATATCGAGGTTCACCTGATCAAGCGTTCACCGAATGGCAAGCCTGCCATATTGAATCTGGCGACCCGCAACGATCTGGCACTGTATCTGGGTAAACCGGATGCGTACGTGCCGGTGGAAAAGTTGCTGGCTGACAACAAAATCAAGTTCAACGCCAAAACGATTGCTGATCCGCTGCGCAATTCGGTAACCGTCAAGGGTCAGGTTCAGGCACTGCCGGTGGCCTTTACGACACCGCTCCTCTTCTGGAACAAGAATCTATTCCGCGAATCTGGCCTCGATGCCAACAAGCCACCCAAGACCTGGGAAGAAGTCCAGGACATTTCCGGTAAGTTGAAGGCACGCTGTTCGTACACCACCTCGTGGCCGGTGTGGGTCCATATCGATAACGTCTCGGCCTGGGCCGGCGCGCCCACCGTGACGGGCGACGGCAAACTGGCTTTCAACACCCTGATTCAGGTGCGCCATCTGGCACGTCTGACATCGTGGTACAAGACCGAGTACTTCACCAGCTTCGGCTATGAAAACGAAGCCGATGCCCACTTTGTTAACGGCGAGTGCGCCATGATCACGACCAACGGCGAAATGGTTTCCGAGCTGCAGGCCGCCGGTAAATTCGACTTTGGTGTGACATCGTTGCCCGTAATTGATGACAACGCGGGCGCGCCATTCAATACACTCGCTTCGGGAGGTGCCATCTGGGTGGGTCAGGGTTTTGGCGCGAACGAGTACAAGGCAGCCGCCAAGTTCCTGGAATTCACCCTGGCGCCGCAAACGCAGTTGACCATTGCCCGTCAGGCTGGCTTCCTGCCACTGACACCGGCTGCTCAGGCGGGTGCGCAGAGTAAGCTGCTGCGCGACGATCTGAAGGCCCAGGATCTGGGTCTGGCCAACGTGATGAAGCCGGGTGCAGCCGGTGCTAATGTCGGCTGGATTTCGTTCAACCCGAAACTGCGCCAGATCGTCAACGAAGAGATGGATGCCGTGTTCATGGGCAAGAAGTCTGCAAAGAGCGCGCTTGATAACGCGGTGGCTCGTGGCCAGTCGGTTTATCAGCCCCTGCCGACCGTCACGACCACCAAAAAGCGCAAGTAATTCGCAATAGCAATCAATCTGCCGAAGCACAAGTCCTAGGATTACCCTGTTATGAAAAGCGCCGAAATCCGGAACAAGTTTCTCCGTTTCTTCGAATCCAAAGGGCACACCATTGTGCCTTCCAGCTCACTGGTGCCGGGTAACGATCCGACCTTGCTGTTTACCAATTCGGGAATGGTGCAGTTCAAGGATGTGTTCCTCGGACAGGATAAGCGTCCCTACACGCGTGCCACGTCGTCGCAGCGTAGCGTGCGGGCGGGGGGCAAGCACAACGATCTGGAAAACGTCGGTTATACCGCGCGTCACCATACGTTCTTTGAGATGCTGGGCAACTTTAGCTTCGGCGATTACTTCAAGCGCGATGCAATCCAGTTTGCCTGGGAGCTGCTGACAGGGGTCTACGGCTTGCCGAAAGATAAGCTGTGGGTGACGGTGTATCAGGAAGATGACGAAGCCTACGATATCTGGTCGAAGGAGGTTGGTGTGCCCACCGAGCGCATCATCCGCATCGGCGACAACAAGGGGGCACGTTACGCATCGGATAACTTCTGGCAGATGGCGGATACCGGTCCTTGCGGCCCATGTACCGAAATTTTCTACGACCATGGTCCGGACATCTGGGGTGGCCCGCCGGGGTCGCCTGAAGAAGATGGTGACCGGTACATCGAAATCTGGAACCTGGTGTTCATGCAGTACAACCGCGACGAAAACGGCGTGCTGCATCCGTTGCCGCGCCCCTGTGTCGATACCGGCATGGGTCTGGAGCGTATCGCCGCCGTGTTGCAACACGTCCACAGCAACTACGAAATTGATTTATTCCAGACGCTGATTGCCGCGGCTCAGAAGGCCGTGCATGTTGCCGGTGGCGAGGCCACGATTGATGCGGCGTCGCTCAAGGTGATCGCCGACCACATCCGCGCTTGCGCGTTTCTCATCGTCGATGGCGTGATTCCGGGCAACGAAGGTCGTGGTTACGTCCTGCGTCGTATCGTCCGCCGCGCTATCCGACATGGTTACAAGCTCGGAGCCCGTGCACCGTTCTTTAACACCTTGGTTGCGGCGCTGGTTGCCGAGATGGGTGAGGCCTATCCGGAGCTCGCCCGTGCTGAACAGCGCGTGACCGATATTCTGCGGTTGGAAGAAGAGCGCTTCTTTGAAACCATCGCCCATGGCATGGAAATACTGGATACGGCGCTGGCCGGTCTACCAAAAGGCGGCGTGCTGGATGGTGAGACGGCCTTCAAGCTGCATGACACCTACGGATTTCCGCTGGATCTGACAGCCGACGTTTGTCGTGAGCGCGATCTCAACGTCGATGAAGCAGGTTTCGATGCCGCTATGACGCGTCAGCGGGAACAAGCCCGCGCGGCGGGCAAATTCCAGATGAGCGCAGCGCTGTCGTATGAGGGCCCGGCAACAAGCTTTGAAGGCTACGAATTGCTGGCCACCGAATCGACCATCATTGCACTTTATAAAGACGGGGTCGCCGTGAATACCCTCGCAGCAGGCGAGACGGGTGTGGTCGTGCTCGACAAGACGCCCTTCTATGCCGAATCCGGTGGCCAGGTCGGCGACGATGGGGTACTCACATCGGTGCACGGCGAGTTTCTCGTTGAAGATACGCAGAAAATCCAGGCGCAAGTGTTTGGTCACCATGGCACCATCCGCCAGGGGTCGTTGACTGTCGGCAATACTGTCGATGCGCGTGTCAATGTGCTTGATCGTGAGCGCACCATGCGCAATCACTCGGCGACTCATCTGATGCATAAAGCGCTGCGTGAAGTGCTGGGGGAACACGTCCAGCAGAAGGGCTCTCTGGTCGACCCGGAAAAAACCCGTTTTGATTTCGCACACAATGCGCCGATGACGCTGGAGCAGATCTGTGCCGTCGAAGATATCGTCAATCGCGAAATCATGCGCAACCTGCCGACAGAAGCCCGCGAGATGGCCATCGAAGACGCCCAGAAGCTGGGCGCTATGATGCTGTTCGGTGAAAAGTACGGCGATAAGGTGCGCGTCCTGGATATTGGTACATCGCGTGAGCTCTGCGGCGGCACGCACGTGTCGCGTACCGGGGATATCGGTCTGTTTACGATTCTGTCCGAATCAGGCGTGGCTGCCGGTGTGCGTCGGGTCGAAGCGCTCACGGGTGACTACGCCTTGGCCGCCGTACAGTTCCGCCGCCAGGCCTTGAACGAAGTGGCTGGACTGGTCAAATGCAAACCTGCCGAATTGCCAACGCGGGTCAATGCCATGATCGAAAGTCAGAAGGCGCAGGAAAAAGAAATCAATCGACTGCAATCGAAGCTGGCCGCTGCCCAGGGCGGAGATCTGGCCAGCAAGGCCACACAGGTGAATGGTGTGACTGTGCTATCGGTCAAACTGGAAGGTGTGAGTGGTGCAGGTCTGCGTGAAACGTTGGATCAACTCAAAGATCAACTCAAGTCGGGCGTGATCGTGCTGGGTGTCGCCGAAGGTGAGAAAGTCTCCGTGATCGCTGGCGTGACGCCGGATCTGGTCGGTCGCTTCAAGGCGGGTGAACTCGTCAACCACGTGGCGGCACAAGTCGGCGGCAAGGGCGGCGGTCGGCCGGATATGGCGCAGGCCGGTGGTACACAGCCTGGCAACCTCGCCAATGCCCTGGCCTCGGTCAGCGCTTGGGTCGCTGGCCGCTAATACTGAACCCGCATTCATAAACAATCCTCAGCATGCTGAGGATTGTTTGTGGTGAGTCG
Source organism: Pseudomonadota bacterium (assembly GCA_039805725.1). Classification (GTDB taxonomy): domain Bacteria; phylum Pseudomonadota; class Gammaproteobacteria; order Burkholderiales; family Rhodocyclaceae; genus Fluviibacter. The sequence continues at coordinate 12,350 of JBDLTT010000041.1, forward strand.
TTGTAGTTTAGAACGGTAGCTTAAGCTCCGGCCGCGCCTGGTTGAGTACGCGGCGGAATTCGCCCTGAATCCGGGTGAGCGCTTCTGGCGTATCGGCCTCAAAGCGGAGCACCACCACGGGTGTGGTATTCGATGGTCGAGCCAGGCCAAAGCCGTCCGTATATTCGACACGCAGACCATCGATCGTGATGACATCCCGAGCGCCGGGAAAATCGGGTGCGATCGCCAATTCGGCCATGAGGGCGTGCGGTTCGCCTTCTTTCATGGTGATATTAAGTTCCGGCGTACTCTGGCTGTTGGGTAGATTCGTCAGAATCGGGTTGGCATCCGGTGAGCGCGACAGAATTTCGAGCAGGCGGGCGCCGGTGTACAAGCCGTCGTCAAAACCAAACCAGCGCTCCTTGAAGAAGACATGGCCACTCATTTCGCCGGCCAATGGTGCGCCAGTTTCTTTGAGCTTGGCTTTAATCAGCGCGTGCCCCGTTTTCCACATCAGCGGTTGGCCGCCGGCAGCACGAATGGCATCGCCAAGTAAGCGTGAGCACTTCACGTCGAAGATAATCGGGGCGCCGGGGCAGCGCGAGAGCACGTCCCGCGCAAAGAGCATCATCTGGCGATCCGGGAAGATCACTTCACCGTCTTTGGTCACAACGCCCAGGCGGTCGCCGTCGCCATCAAAGGCCAGGCCAATCTCGGCGTCAGATTTTTTGAGCTCGGCGACCAGATCCTTGAGGTTCTCGGGTTTGGATGGATCCGGGTGATGATTCGGGAACGTCCCGTCGATTTCGCAGTACATCGGAATGACTTTGCAGCCCATTCGGCGGAACAGCTCGGGTGCCAGTTCACCGGCAACACCATTGCCGCAGTCGACGGCAATGGTCATCGGGCGGGCGAGTTTGACATCGCCGACGATACGATCCAGATAGGCGGTTTTTACATCGGCGGTTCGCATGGCGCCCGGTTGATCGGCCCAGTGCAGATCGCCGGCTTCGATACGTTGCTTCAGCGCCTGAATGGCATCGCCCGATAGCGTATCCCCGGCGATGACCATTTTGAGGCCGTTATAGTCCGGCGGGTTGTGACTGCCCGTGACCGATACGCAGGAATAGGTTTCCAGCTGGAAGCCGGCAAAGTAGGTTACCGGGGTCGGGACGCAACCCACATCAATTGCGTCGACACCGGCGGCAATGATGCCCTCCTGTAGTGCACGCGAGAGACTCGGGCCCGAGAGGCGACCATCACGACCGACGGCGATGGCCTTCACTCCCTTTTCGTACGCCAGTGTGCCCAGGCAGACACCGACCGCGCGGACAACATCCGGGGTCAGCGTATCGTCGACGATGCCACGAATATCGTAGGCTTTGAAAATCGATGCGGGCAGGTTAGGGATGGAGAATTTGGCGGAAAGGGACATGGCGAATCTCGTCAGTAGGGATCTCTGGCCGGCAGGGTCAGCCCGAGCGATTGTGCAAAAAAGTTAATTATACGGGTCGGCAACCACAGATCTCGATCATCGTCACGATGATTGCTAAAGCCCACGTGTCCCCCAGCGGCGGGTGTTTCCAGTGTGAGAGTGCGCGGGCACCGGGACGGATCCGGGTAGCAGGCGTCCACCAGAAACGGATCATTAAGCGGCATCAGCAACAGCGCCGGCAGGGCTATACCATTCAATAGGGGTAGTGCCGAGGCTCGGCGCCAGTAATCGTCGACCCCGTTAAAGCCATGCAGGGGCGCTGTCACCGTATCGTCAAACTCACGCAGGGTCGTCGCGGCGCGCATACGTGCTGCATCAAACAATCCCGGAAATTGTCTCAACCGTTCTTCGCCCTGCTGTTTCATCGTGCGCAGAAAGTGTTGGGTATAGACCCGGCGATTGGCCCCTTGATCCAGCCAGGCGCCGCAGGCGGCAACGTCCATCGGCGGGGAAACAGCCGCCGCCGCGTCGATCACGCTGGCTGCCAATTTTTCCTGCTCGCCCAGCCATTTCATCAGGGCGTTGCCGCCCAGAGAGACGCCAGCGGCGCAGACCAGACGATCAGGGTAGCGGGCACGAAAACGCCGCAGGATCCAGTCGATTTCGGCTGAGTCGCCGGAGTGATAGGCGCGTGGCAGGCGGTTCAGTGAGCCGCTGCAGCCACGGAAGTGCGGCACGTATCCGGTCCAGCCAATATCCTGCAACCGGGCTGCCATGGTGCGTGCGTAGTGCGATTGCGCATTGCCTTCGAGGCCGTGAAAAAGCACAACAATCGGCGCATCGTCTTTGCCCATGTTGACGCAGTCGACATCGATGAAATCATCATCCGGCGACTCCCAGCGTTCGCGCGGCCAGGCGATGGGCGGCAAGCGCAGCGTTTTCCAGACGGGCCAGAGCGTCTGCAGATGCCCGTTGAACAGCCAGAATGGCGGCCGATAGGGTGACTGCGACAGCATGGCCTAGTGCAGTGTATGGGCAGCCGCGGCGACCTGTGCTTCGATGGCGGCCAGTTGTGCCGTGGCCTGATGGCAAACCAGGCGCCAGCCATTGGCGCCACGCACATAAACGTTCATCGCGGTGGTGATGCCGTTGCGTTTGACCAGTGCATTCGGACGCTCCGTATCGGTCAGTGCTTCAGGTACGTTAAACATCGTGACATTCTCTTGCACGAGGTGAATGGCGACGAGACCGCTTTGCCAGCGCATGATATTGCTGACCTCAATCTCCAGATGGTGACAGCCCGAAAAGATGGATTGCCAGCCCTGCCGAATGGCAGCGTGACCTGCTGCGCGCCGGCCATCGGGATCGATGCACACGATCTCATCCTCGTCGGCCCAGGTGGCCATGAGTGCATCGATATTGGCCTGCGCAACACTCTGGTAAAAACCCTGTTCCGCCTCATCGGGCGTTGAAAAATTGGGAACCGGTGCGGTGGGCGGTGGCAGGCTCATGACAATGCTCTCGGTTGAATATCGAAGGATCGGATGGCCTCCAGCACACGTGTCGGCAGTAGTTGCGTCAGGCAATCCAGATGACCATAGCGGCAAGTGCGCTCAAAGCAGGGGCTGCATGGCACCGGATGCTGCAGAATCGCCACGCGCTTGGCTAGCGGCGGTGTAAAGGCTGGTGACGACGAGCCGTACAGCGCGACCAGTGGGCGATCCAGTGCCGCTGCCACGTGCATGAGCCCGGAGTCGTTCGTCACCACCACATCTGCGCCGCCAATTAGGTCAATAGCGTCGGTCAATGTCGTGCGACCGCAAAGGTTGATTGCCGAGCTGTCACTGAGCTGATGGATAGATGCACCAAGCGATGCGTCTTTATTAGAACCGATGATCCATACGGTCCAACCCGCCGCGCCGAGGTTGCGGGCAAGTGTTGCGAAATGTTCGGCCGGCCAGCGTTTGGCAGGGCCAAACTCTGCACCGGGGCAGAGCACGGCGAGTCGCGGGCCGCGGACAAGGCCCAGTCGATGACAGAGTCCTTCAAAGGCGGTCGGTGCGGCGTGCAGGATCGGATTACCGCTATCGGTCGTCGCTGGACTGCCGTTGGCAGGCGCTAGTGACAGAAAACGGTCGACCATGCGCGGCAGCGCCTGCTTATCGAGTGTATGGCGGTGGTTTAATAAACCATAGCGGCACTCACCGGTGAAACCGATCCGGTTCGGGATGCCGGCAAAGGCAACGGGTAGCGCAGATTTGAGGGAGTTCGGCAGAACATAGGCGTTCTGATAACGCTGCGCTTTCAGATGTTGACCAACTTGCCAGCGAGCACGCAGATCCAGTTTGCCGTGGGCAAACGGGGCTGAAATGACTTGCCCGACACCCGGCATCCGTTCAAATACCGGTCCGACCCAGGGGGGTGCGAGTACGTCAACCGGGGCGTGATCATGTGCCGTGATACGCCGCAATAGCGGCTCACTCATCACAGCATCGCCGACCCAGGCGGGGGCGACGAGCAGGGAGACTGCGTTCATTGGTGCGGCAGCCGGCCTGCGAAGTATTGCGGATTAATGACCGTGTGGTTTTTCACCGGAAAATGTGTACTTCGTGCCGCAGTATGGGCATGCCACTTCACCGGTCTTCAGCACATCCAGAAACACCCGTGGGTGTCCCGACCAGAGTTGTACACCTTTAGGCGGGCAGTGCAGCGGAAGATCCGCCGCTGTTACGGTCAATGCGGTTGCCGATAGTGTTTTTTCGAGCGGTGCGTTCATCGTCTGTGCCTCTTGATAGTGTCAAAGGTGAATCAGATAAAGCTCAGCCAGTCTTCGTGCTTCGGATTACGACCATTGACGGCATCGAAGTAGGCGGACTGAATACGCTCGGTGACCGGGCCACGGCTACCGATGCCGATCTTACGGTTATCGAGTTCACGAATCGGGGTAACTTCAGCGGCGGTGCCGGTAAAGAAGGCTTCGTCGGCGCAATAGACTTCGTCACGCGTAATGCGCTTCTCTTCCACCGAGATACCCAGTTCACGCGCCAGCGTCACTACGCTATCACGGGTGATGCCTTCCAGACAGGATGACAGTTCCGGCGTGTAGACCTTGCCTTTTTTGACAATGAACAGATTCTCGCCGGCGCCCTCTGATACATAGCCTTCAGTATCGAGGAGCAGCGCTTCGTCGTAACCATCGGCTACTGCTTCATTGTTTGCCAGGATCGAGTTAACGTAATGGCCGCTGGCCTTGGCGCGGACCATTGAGACATTCACGTGGTGACGGGTGTACGACGACGTTTTAACGCGGATGCCTTTCTTCAGACCATCTTCACCCAGGTAGGCACCCCACGGCCAGGCGGCGATGATGACGTGAACCTTGGCGCCTTTGGGCGATACCCCCATCTTTTCCGAGCCGTAATAGGCCAGTGGCCGAATATAGGCACTATCCAGTTGGTTGGCTCGTACGACTTCCTTGTGCGCTTCATTGATCGTCTCTTGATCGTAGGGCACATCCATCTGGAAGATATGCGCCGAATCGAATAGACGCGCAGTGTGATTCTGCAGACGGAAGATTGCCGTGCCGCGGCCGGTATCGTAGGCACGCACACCCTCGAACACACTCATGCCGTAATGCAGGGAGTGTGTCAGCACGTGCGTATTGGCATCACGCCAGGGGATGAGCTTGCCATCCATCCAGATAAAACCGTCGCGGTCAGACATCGACATGATGTAATTCCTTAGGTGAAACATCGCAATGAAGTCGCCAGCATGACCGGGGGCTGAAGATCTGCCGGACATGCTGCACGTATTTCTCGGAATTTTAGCCGATTTCCGGTCGGAAATCAGGTCTGGCGCGCGGTCTGACTGCGGCTTTTTCGCGGGCTTCGGTAAAATGGCTCGCATGAATCGCCAAAATCATCGCTGGAAACCCAGCGTCACCGTCGCGGCGCTGGTCGAGTGCGATGGCCGCTTTCTGGTGGTCGAAGAAGAAACTTCGGCCGGTTTACGCTTTAACCAGCCAGCCGGTCATCTGGACGCCGAAGAGTCGCTGATAGACGCCTGCGTCCGCGAGGCTCTGGAAGAGACCGGTTGTGTCGTGACGCCACGCGCACTGGTCGGCGTTTACCAGTGGACCGTGCCGGCAGGTGACATCACCTATCTGCGCTTTGCCTTTGACTGCCAGCTGGACCGTATCGAAACTGGTCGGCAACTCGATGACGGGATCGTCGCCGCGCATTGGCTGACACTGACGGAGCTGCGGGCAACGCAAGAACGCCATCGCAGCCCGCTGGTGCTGCAATGTGTCGAAGACTGGATCGCCGGTCGTCGCTTGCCGCTTGATAGCATCCGGCATTACGACTAAGGCGATGCGACGGGGGTATCAACAATGCCTGATGGTGGTGGCTACGACGCTCAGCCTTATCAGCAGTTCCGCCCGCGCGGATGCGCTCATTGTCGTCTGCTATAACTGGGGCTGTCTGACTCGGCAACCGGTCAGCTATTCCGAACCCTGGCTGCGCAAAGCGATCCAGCCCCTGCGCCAGGCAAAAAACCCCGAGGCCGAACGGATCGCTGCTGCCGACGTGGTGCACCGCTTCTATCGCAAAGCCGCTGAACAGACCCCGATCGGCGCCGATGCCCCGGGCAATGATGAAGATCCGAGCGTCAATGGTCGGATGGATTGCATTGACCACTCTGCCACGACCAAAAACATTCTCTCGTATCTGCAGCACCGCAAGTGGTTGCGTTGGCACGACGTGGGGCCGTATGCGCATCGCTCCTTGCTGGTGGGGTCTCATTACAGTGCGACCCTGGTGGAGAAGGATCTGACCGATGATGATTCGGGTATCTTCGTCATTGACCCCTGGGATGTTGATCCCGAAAACTTGCCGCAGCTCGCGCCCGTGAGAGAATGGGCGGGGCCGCGTTTCTACTCGCTGGAAACCCAGCACCATACTCAAAACCCGCCGGCCGTGTTAACACGCTGATCGGCTCATCGAAGGAAGTTGTATGTCTTCTGCACCCACTGTAGTCGTTGGACTCTCCGGTGGTGTTGATTCGTCAGTCGCCGCGCTTCTGCTCAAGGAGCAGGGCTATCGGGTCATTGGTTTGTTCATGAAGAACTGGGAAGACGACGACACCGATGAGTACTGCAGCACGCGCCAGGATTTGATCGATGTGATGAGCGTCACGGACATCCTGGGCATTGACGTCGAAGTCGTGAACTTTGCCAAGGAGTACCGTGACCGCGTCTTTTCGACATTCCTACAGGAGTACAACGCCGGACGAACCCCGAACCCGGACGTGCTCTGTAATTCGGAAATCAAATTCGCCGCATTTCTGGATCATGCCGTCAGCCTGGGGGCTGATTTCATCGCCACGGGGCATTACGCTGGCGTGCAGGATTTCGACGGCAAGCGTCAGTTGCTCAAGGCCGAAGACGGCAACAAGGACCAGAGTTATTTCCTGTACCGTTTGAATCAATCACAACTCAAACCGGCGATTTTTCCGCTGGCTAACTGGCTCAAGCCCGAAGTCCGCGCCAAGGCCGAGGCCGCCGGTTTGCCCGTTGCGGGCAAAAAAGATTCGACCGGCATCTGCTTTATCGGTGAGCGTCCGTTCAATGACTTTCTGCAGCGTTATGTGCCGCAGAATCCGGGCGAGATCCGCGATCTGGATTCCGGCAAATTACTGGGCACGCATCAGGGTTTGGCGTTTCATACCATCGGTCAGCGCAAGGGATTGCATATCGGCGGCGTAAAAGGGCATGACGCACAAGCGGGCGAGCACGATGCCTGGTACGTGGCTGCCAAAGATATGCAGACGAACGTCCTGTACGTTGTTTCGGGGCATGAGCACCCGGCGCTCTACGTGAACGAAGTCACGATCACCGACATGAACTGGATCGCTGGCGAACCACCGCATACGCACTGGGTCTATACCGCTAAAACACGTTACCGCATGCCGGATGCTGCCTGCGAAATCGAGCGCATCGACGCAGATCGCGCCGTTGTGCGTTTTGCCGCCCCACAGTGGGCGGTCACGCCCGGTCAGTCGCTGGTGTTGTACGAAAGCCGCGTCTGTCTGGGCGGTGGCATCATCGAATCGACCCGCATGGCGGGCCGATCCGAAGTTGCCGGTCTCGACCTGCAATCACTAAACGACTAATCACGAATTACTGCTCCGTCAGCGTTTGCTTGCCGCTGGGACGTTGCGCAATCTGATCAAACAAAGCAGCCAAATTAGGGTGGGGCGTGCGCCAATCGCGCTCTGGCTGGCGGAGGTTGAGATAAACGAGTGCCGCAAATAAGGCCAGGTCGCCCAGTGAAATCATCTGGCCATTGACCCAGGCATCATTGCCGAGATGGGTGCTTGCAAATTCCAGTGACCGACTAATCGCGTTGTTGTGCAGTGTAATGTTGCCAGGTTCCTGCTTGTCTTCCGGACGAATGCGCTCGGTACGCACGGCAATGGCGGCATCCATAATGCCATCGGCTAGTGCTTCCCAGCGTCTGACGCGCATGCGGGCGATTGCGTTGTCGCGCGGAATCAGAATCGGTGTGTCATTAAGGCTGTCCACGTACTCGGTAATCACCGGCGAATCAAACACACAGGTTTCGTCGTCGAGAATGAGTGCCGGGATACGACCGAGTGGATTCACACGTGCGACCTGACTGTCAGGTTCGCGGGGCATATCGATCAGATAGTCATGCGGGATATGCTTTTCCAGCAGCATCAGGCGTACTTTGCGTGCATAAGGACTGGCTGGGGCACCAAGGAGTTTCATGTTTTGCCCTTCTCGAGGTTGCTGGTTGTGATCAAAGACCATGCTGCTTAAACCAGGCCAGACCCATGGTCCAGGCCTTTTCAGCGGCTTCGCGATTGTAGCTAGCGCGGTAGTCGGCGTTGAAGGCGTGACCCACAGCAGGGAAGATCACGATCTCCGAACCGCTACCCGATGCTTTCAGCGCGGCCTGCATTTTGGTGACGCCTTCCAGAGGGATGCCGGCATCTTTTTCTGCGTATAAACCGAGTACTGGCACTTTGATCTTGTCGCCGATATCGATCGGATCCAGCGGACGGATATCCGCCTTCATGCCTTCGAGACGGCCATAGTAGGCGAGGCCGGCGGTGAGCGACGGGTTGTGATAGGCGTATTCCCACACGGCACGACCGCCCCAGCAGAAGCCCACGGCACCGGCGCGTTTCGGATCGCCGGAGAGGTGTTTGCGGGCATAGGCCAGCGTGGTGTCCAGATCGCCGTTGACCTGCGCATCAGGTGTTTTTAGCACAATGTTCTGAAACAAATCCGGAATCTCTTGGTATTGCGTCACATCCCCCTGACGCACAAAAAGCTCAGGCGCGATCGCCAGATAACCCGCCTTGGCATAGCGTCGGCACACATCCTGAATATGCTCATGCACCCCGAAGATCTCATGGATGACCAGAATTACCGGGTAGCGTCCGGTCTTGGCGGGGCGCGCATAGTAGGCCGGGATCGTGCCGTCTTTGGCAGGGATGCTGACTTTGCCATCCTTGAGGCCGGTGCGGTCGGTCTGGATCGCCTCAGCCAGAACCGGGGCTGCGGCTGCAGCATAGCTGGTCGACAGTACACCGGCAATAAAGTCACGTCGCGAAATCGGCATGGGGTGGTCCCTCCAATAGACTGGGATCATTACCTTACACGGAACCCGTCCCTTCGCCCAGCGCCCCCCGAACTGGCCAGGGCTCCTGCCGCCGCAGTCCCGCCGGATGGTAAAATCACCGCTTCGATTTTTACGGATTCAGGAGCGAAGATGTCTATTGGTCATGGTGCTTTGACGGCCCTTTCACCGCTTGATGGCCGCTATGCTGCCAAGGTTGACCCGCTGCGCCCCCACTTTTCGGAATATGGCCTGATTCACGCCCGTCTGCGGGTCGAGATTGAGTGGCTCAAGGCGCTGGCCGCCGAACCGCATTTTGCCGAAATTCCCGCATTCTCTCCGGCGACGGTTGCCGAGCTCGATGCGCTGGTCAACAACTTCACCGAAAGCGATGCCGCCGGAGTGAAGGGCATCGAAGCCACGACCAACCATGACGTCAAAGCGTTGGAGTACTGGATCAAGGACAAGACCAAAGGCAACGCCGAAGTGACCAAGGTCAGCGAGTTCATCCACTTCGCCTGTACCTCAGAAGACATCAACAACCTGTCGCACGCACTGATGTGCAAAGGCGCCCGTGAGCAGGTTATGCTGCCGACGCTGGATCGCGTCATTTCCAAACTCACCGAAATGGCCCACACCTACGCCGAAGTGCCGATGATGAGCCGCACGCACGGTCAGCCGGCTACCCCATCGACCATGGGTAAGGAAGTAGCCAACGTGGCCTACCGTCTGCAGCGCGCCCGGGTGCGTATCGCTCAGGTTGAGTTGCTCGGTAAGATCAACGGCGCCGTTGGTAACTACAACGCGCACCTCGCCGCCTACCCGGGCTACGACTGGGAAGGCTTCGCCAAAAAATTCGTCGAATCACTGGGTCTGACCTTTAACCCGTACACCATTCAAATTGAGCCGCACGATGCGCTGGCCGAACTGTTTGACGCGTTTGCGCGCGCCAACGGCATTCTGATCGATCTTGATCGCGATGTTTGGGGTTATATCTCGCTGGGCTTCTTCAAGCAGAAGGTCAAGGCGGGTGAAGTCGGTTCATCGACCATGCCGCACAAGGTGAACCCCATCGATTTTGAAAACTCCGAAGGCAACCTCGGTCTAGCCAACGCCATGCTCAAACACCTGACCGAGAAGCTGCCAATCTCGCGCTGGCAGCGTGACCTCACCGACTCCACCGTGCTGCGTAACATGGGTGTCGGCCTTGGCTACACGCTGCTCGGTTACGACTCGCTGCTCAAGGGTTTGGGTAAGCTGGAACTCAACGCCGACCTCATGAAGGCCGACCTCGACGCCAATTGGGAACTGCTGGCCGAGCCGATTCAGACCGTCATGCGACGCTTCGGCATCGCCAACCCCTACGAGAAGCTCAAAGAGCTGACCCGCGGCACGCGCGTCTCGCGCGAAGGCATGCAGGCCTTTGTGAATACGCTAGAGATTCCGGCCGATGCCAAGAAGGCGCTACTAGAACTGACGCCGTGGGATTACACCGGTAAGGCCGCCGAACTGGCCAAGCGTATTTGAGCACTCTAAGGAACAACTACCATGGCATTCGCTGACAACCTCAAAAAACTGCCGGGCATCTCGCATCTGGCCGCTATCGAACTGCGTGATGCCGAGGGCAACCTCGCCGGCATCATCGAAAACAAGGCGGGCAGCCAAGGCTCGCTGGCCGTCTACAACCATCTGGGGCAACTCTGGGGCGCTATCAACGCCGATGCCGCCAAGCAGGGCCTGGAAATCTTTGCAGAACATACGACCGATGCGCGTGCCCATGCGGGCAAGCATCCCAACATCGATCGTCTGCTCAATATCGCCGAAAACGGTGGCGAGATGCTACGTATCAAGCATGTCTTCGCCGTCGACGACGAGCTGCCAGCCTAAGGCAACGGAACGCCGGCGCCATGGAACGTAACTTTCCCGAGGCACTGGCGCATACCCTCCGCTTCGAGGGTGGGTGGGCGCACCACCCGAACGACCCCGGTGGCGCCACCATGAAGGGCGTTACCCACAAAACCTACGCCGATTATCTGGGTCGCGCCGTCACTCATGACGAATTGCTCCAGATTCCCGAGGAACATCTGGCCGACATTTACCGCAAGCGCTATTGGGATGCCTGCCGTTGCAGTGATCTGCCCGATGGGCTGGATCTGGCCGTGTTCGATACAGCGGTCAACACCGGGCCGGCACAGGCCGCACGTTTATTACAACGGATTGTTGGCGTTTCGGCCGATGGTAGCATCGGCCCGAAAACGATTGCAGCAGTAAATGAGTATGTTGCCACCCACGGCTTGCATGCGCTGATCGAAGCCTATACCGAAGCGCGCCAGAACTTCTACCGCCTATTGCCCACCTATGTACACTTTGGCGAAGGCTGGCGGAAACGGGCAGAGGGTGTGGCCAAGGTCGCCAAACAGATCGGGCAAGCGAATCCGTCTGCATGAAGTACAAACGCCACCCGAAGGTGGCGTTTCTCATGGAGCCTCAGTGCAGCTTAGACGCAGGCCCCATCGGCATTGGCTGAATCAATGCGCTTGGCGGGCTTGATGAACTGATCGCGCTTCACGCCCAGCCACATGACCAGCGGGCTGGCGACGAGCACCGATGAATAGATACCGAACAGAATGCCGATGGTGAGCGCTAGGGCGAAATAGTGCAGGGCATCACCGCCGAAAATCAGCATTGAGAGCACCATCATTTCGGTGGCGCCGTGGGTGATGATGGTCCGTGAAATCGTGCTGGTGATGGCGTGATCCAGAATCTCGGGTGTGGTCATGCCGCGCTTCTTGCGGAAGGTTTCTCGGACGCGGTCAAAGACCACGACCGATTCGTTCACCGAGTACCCCAGCACCGCCAGAATGGCGGCCAGCACCGGGAGCGAGAACTCCCACTGGAAGAAGGCGAAGAAGCCGAGGATGATGATCACGTCGTGCAGGTTGGCGATGATGGCCGAGACGGCAAAACGCCATTCGAAACGGAGCGCCAGATAGAGGACGATGCCGATGATCACGAGCAACAGCGCCAGTGCGCCGTCATGCGCCAGTTCTTCACCGACCTGGGGGCCGACGAACTCCACGCGTTGCAGTTGCGCCCCCGGGGCGCTTGTTTCGAGCGCAGTCATCACGTTGCTGGCGACAGCCGCCGTGCTTTGTGCCGCTTTCAGCGGCATGCGGATCAGCACATCACGGCTGGAGCCGAAGTTCTGCACGGTGACATCCTGGAGGTCGGCCTTGGCCAGACCGCCACGGATGGCCTCGAGATCAGCTGTCTGTTTGTATTGCACTTCGACCAGCGTACCACCGGTGAACTCGACCGAGAAGTGGAGGCCACGGGTGGCGAGGAAGAAGACCGCCAGCAGGAAGGTGACTAACGAAATCACGTTGAACACCAGCGCATGGCGCATGAAGGGGATGTCTTTGCGGATACGGAAAAATTCCATGATGGCGCTCCCGGTCAGGCTTTCGAGGTGTCGGTTTCAGGTTTCCAGACCTGACCGATGGAGATTTTGCTGAGGCGTTTCTGACGACCGTAGATAATATTGACCAGCGCCCGCGAGACCACCACGGCACTGAAGATCGAGGTCAGAATGCCCAGACAGTGCACCACGGCAAAGCCGCGTACCGGGCCTGAACCGAAGATCAGCAGAGCAAGGCCGGCGATCAGCGTGGTGATGTTGGAGTCCAGAATCGTGTCGAAGGCGCGCTCATAACCCGCCGAGATGGCGGCTTGCGGCGTCGAGCCATTGCGCAGTTCTTCACGGATCCGCTCGTTGATCAGCACGTTGGCGTCAATCGCCATCCCCAGCGCCAGCGCAATCGCGGCGATACCGGGTAGCGTGAGCGTGGCTTGCAGCAACGACAGAATTGCCACGAGGAACAACAGATTGGCCGACAGCGCGATGACCGAGATCACGCCGAACATGCGGTAGTAAACAATCATGAAAGCGGCGATGGCGGCGAAGCCCCACAGCGTGGCGTGGAAACCGCGCGAGATGTTCTCGGCGCCCAGCGACGGGCCGACGGTGCGCTCTTCGATGATTTCCATCGGTGCCGCCAGCGAACCGGCGCGCAGGAGGAGGGCGATTTCGTTGGCTTCAACCGTACTCATACGACCCGAGATCTGCACCTTGCCACCGCCGATTTCGCTGCGGATGACCGGGGCAGTTATCACTTCGCCTTTGCCCTTTTCAATGAGCAGAATGGCCATGCGTTTGCCGACATTCTCACGGGTAATGTCTCGGAAGATACGGGCGCCGGCCGAGTCCAGGGTCAGGTGCACGACCGGTTCCTGCGTCTGGTTGTCGAAGCCGGGTTGGGCATCATTCAGGCGCTCGCCGGTAAGGACGACGATCTTTTTGACCAGAATCGGGCTGCCGCCGCGCTCGGTATAGAGCTCCGCCGTGCCGGGGATGTTGCCACCGACAGCCGCTTCCAACGCCCCCGGCGTGTCGTCCACCATGCGAATTTCCAGCGTGGCGGTACGGCCCAGAATATCTTTGGCTTTAGCCGTATCCTGCACGCCCGGCAGCTGAACCACGATGCGATCGGGACCCGACTGCTGGATGATCGGTTCGGCGACGCCCAGTTCGTTAATCCGGTTATGCAGCGTCGTGATGTTCTGTTTGACGGCGTATTCCTGAATACGCTTCACGGCTTCTGGCTTGAAGGTGCCGACCAGCGCGGCGTCGCCGCTCAGGGTTTGTTCGGCAAAGCTCAGATCCGGTTGGGCGTCTAGTAATGCGGCGCGCGCCTGATCGCGGTAATCGCTTTCGCGGAAGCGCACAATCACGCGTTGGCCGTCGCGGTTGATGCCGGCGTGACGAATGTTCTTGTCGCGCAACAGGGTGCGGATGTCAGCACCGGTGGCATCAAGTCGCTTGGTCAGTGCACCCTGCAGATCGACTTGCAGCAGGAAGTGCACGCCGCCGCGGAGATCGAGGCCCAGATACATCGGTAGGGCGTGAATGCTGGTCAGCCACTTCGGCGAGGCCGAGAGCAGATTTAGTGCAACAACGTACTGACTGTTATCCGGATTCGGGTTGAAGGCGTGCTCGAGAATATCGCGCGCCTTGAGCTGCGTATCGGTATCGGGCAGACGCACCTTGACGCCATTGGTGTCCAGAAATGCGGCATCACCCGGCAGGTTGTTCTTGTTCAGAACCGTGGTGACCTGCTCCAGCAGTTTGTTGTCCGACTTCAACGTGGCGCGGATGGGCGACACCTGAACGGCCGGCGTTTCGCCGAAGAAGTTGGGCAACGTGTAGAGCACCCCGATCACCAGGGCAACGGCCACAACAATATATTTCCAGAGCGGATAACGGTTCATAGCAACGAATCAGTCAGAACACAGAAAAGTGAAACGGGGGCCAAAGCCCCCGAATCGAACATGCACGGTTGGTGCGTGTCCTCGGTTACAGTGAGCCCAGCGTACCCTTCGGCAGTACGATACCGATGGCCGGACGCTGAACCGTGATCTCAACCGGACCACCATTGTTGGTGCCGACTTCGATCTTGACGTAATTGTCACCAATCGCCGTGACTTTGCCAGTCAGACCGCCCTGGGTAATCACTTCATCACCCTTTTGCAGGCCGGCGATTAGCGCTTTGTGCTCTTTGGCCTTCTTCATCTGCGGGCGAATCATCAGAAAATACAGGATCGCGAACATGGCGATCAAAGGCAGGAACTGGCTCAGGGCGTCTTGTACGCCACCGGCGCCAGCGGCTTGGGCAAATGCGGGGCTGATCACTTGGGGTGTCTCCAGCGAGTGGTTATCTAAAAGCGCTAATTTTAGCATTCTTTTGCTGCCCGCCGGCCTGGCGGGCTAGGGCTGGCTCGACTTAAACGCCGCGCTGACGGTCAGCGCGGAGGCTAGCCACTTTGGGCACGAATTGCCCTTGTTCAATGGCTTTGCGCATTTCGGCCATGAGGGTTTGGTAATAGTGCAGGTTATGGATCGTATTGAGCATGCTCGAAAGAATTTCACCGGCGCGAAACAGGTGGTGCAGGTAGGCACGGCTGAAGTTCTGGCACGTGTAACACGTACAGGTCGGGTCGAGCGACGCTTCGTCCGTTTTAAAGCGGGCGTTTTTGATCTTGATGTCGCCAAAACGGGTAAAGAGGTGGCCGTTGCGGGCGTTGCGCGTCGGCATCACGCAGTCGAACATATCGATGCCCTGTTCGACGGAGTCCATCAGGTCTTCTGGCGTGCCCACGCCCATCAGGTAGCGCGGTTTGTCCGTGGGTAACTGTGGTGTGGTATGCGCCAGGATGCGCATCATGTCTTCCTTGGGCTCACCCACCGACAAGCCGCCGATGGCAAACCCGTTGAAGTTAATGTTCTTCAGGCCGGCCAGCGATTCGTCACGCAGGGCCTCGTGCATGCCGCCCTGAACAATGCCGAACAGCGCGTTGGTGTTTTCCAGGCGGTCGTGCTCGTCACGTGACCGGCGTGCCCAGCGCAGAGACAGACGCATCGATTCGGCGGCGGTTTTGGTGTCGGCCGGATACGGCGTGCATTCGTCGAAGATCATGACGATGTCGCTGTTCAGATCTTTCTGGATCTGCATGGAGATTTCCGGGGTTAGAAACAGTCGTGCGCCATCGATGGGCGAGGCAAACTTGACGCCTTCTTCGGTTATTTTGCGTAGATCGCCCAGCGAAAAAACCTGAAACCCCCCGGAATCGGTCAGGATCGGCTTGTCCCAGTTCATGAACTTGTGCAGTCCGCCGAACTGTTTGATCACGTCCATGCCCGGCCGCAGCCAGAGGTGAAAGGTATTACCCAGGCAAATCTGCGCACCCGTATCGGCCAGCGCCTGCGGCGTCATGGCCTTTACCGTGCCGTAGGTACCCACCGGCATAAACGCCGGGGTGTCGACCTGGCCATGAGCCAGCGTCATGCGGCCGCGTCGTGCGGCACCATCGGTCGTGATCAGGTCGAATTTCATAAGGCGTCAGTTTTGGTCAAAAGCATGGCATCGCCATAGCTGAAGAAGCGGTAGCGCTGTTCAATGGCGTGCCGGTAGGCAGCGCGCATGGTCTCATATCCGGCGAAGGCTGACACCAGCATGAGCAGCGTCGATTTGGGTAGGTGAAAATTGGTGATCAGCCGGTCGACCACCTTGAATGCGTAGCCGGGGCGAATGAAGAGATCGGTTTCGCGGCTGTCGGCATGCAGTAAGCCGCCCGGTGCAATGTTCTGGTGGCGTGCGGCCGATTCCAGGGCACGCAATGAGGTTGTGCCGACGGCCACCACCTTGCCGCCGCGGGCGCGGCAGGCGGCAATCGCATCAACCGTACTTTGCGGCAAGTGATACCACTCGTGGTGCATTACGTGCTCATCGAGGTTCTCTACGCGTACGGGCTGGAAGGTACCGGCCCCCACGTGCAGGGTTACGGTGGCCGTTTCGATGCCACGAGCCTTCAGCTGCGCGAATATGCGTTCATCAAAATGCAGGCCAGCGGTAGGTGCGGCTACGGCACCCGGGTGGGCGGCATACACCGTCTGATAACGCGTTTCATCGTCGGCATCGGGTGTGTGCGTAATATAGGGCGGCAACGGCAACAGGCCATGCGCCTCGGTCAGTTGCCAGAAATCGCGGGGCTCTTCCGGCGGCAATCCCAGCACAAAGAACTCACCATCTCGGTCGCGGACTTCGACCACAAAGGCATCGG
>JBDLTT010000042.1:0-3540 GCA_039805725.1 Pseudomonadota bacterium
TCGGCGATAGTTTCCAGCAGCGTCACCGACTGGTGGCGGTTGCGGGATTCGTCGGGTGATTTCAGCACGATGGTGCCACGCTTCATCGAGTCTTCCAGCGAGCGTACGATCAGACGTTCACCGAGTTCGGCGGCGCGACGATCACGAAACTCAATGACTTCCGGGTAGTTATGACCGGTATCGATGTGCACGAGCGGAAACGGAAACTTTGCCGGGCGGAAGGCTTTTTCGGCGATACGCAGCATGCAGATGGAATCTTTGCCGCCGGAGAAGAGTAGCGCCGGGCGTTCGCACTGGCCGGCGACCTCGCGCATGATCTGGATGGCCTCGGCCTCCAGCCAGTCGAGGTGTGAGAGAGTAGGTACAGGTTGTGTCATGGGCCGCAATTTTACAGAAGTGAAGTTACTTGGCCTTGTGCAGACCGCATTCCTTGGTTTCAGGGTTTTCCCACCACCAGCGGCCGGCGCGGATGTCTTCACCCGGCGTAATGGCGCGTGTGCATGGTGCACAACCAATGGAAGGGTAAAAGCGATCGTGCAGGGCGTTGTAGGGTACCTGGTTCAGGTCGATATAGGCCCAGATTTCTCTTTCCGACCATTCGATGAGCGGATTGAACTTCGGTAGGTGATTGAGCGTGTCAAAGTCTTCCCAGTCCATATTCTGCCGCGTCACCGATTGCGCGGCACGCAGGCCTGTAATCCAGGCGTCTTTGCCCTTAAGCACACGTGCCAACGGCTCCAGTTTTCTGATCTGGCAACACGCCTTGCGATTCTCGACCGAATCATAAAACCCGTTAATACCGTGTTCGCGCACCCAGGGTTCGAGTAGCGTGTAATCCGGTGACATGATTTCAATCTCACGTCCGAAATGTTGCTGCGCTTTGGCGAGCACGGCGTAGGTTTCTTCGTTCAGACGGCCGGTATCCAGGGTGAAGATGCCGATCGGTAGATTGTCCCGACAGATCATATCCATCAGCACCATGTCTTCAGCCCCGAGGCTGTTGGCGAGCACGGCATTGGCATGACGGTCGATGATCGTGTTTAGCCGTGCCATCACCAGCGCCGACTTCTCCGCCACAGCAGCAACGAGTGCCGCATCCGGCGCTACGCGCTTTGCGATTTGCGGCTGACCGATCATGGAGATCGTTGAACTACTCATCACCGGGCGCCCCCGAGCACACGGTCAACCCGACGGAATAGGGGCTCCGGGTTGTCGGTTGAGCCCTGATAGGTGTCAGGGAAGGGCGCCAGATTGCGCTCGGCGGTCGCTATAGCGACCTTAGGGTCAAGCGCCAGCGTATCGAAACCAACGCGCAGCATGAAAAACAGTTGATCGACCAGCACGTTGCCGATGGCGCGCAACTCACCACGGTATTTATAGTGATTTCGCACGCGCCAGGCGATCGAATAGCCACGCCCATCCGTAAACTTCGGGAAGTCGATCGCCAGTAGCGGCCATTGGTCGCAATGTTGAGCAACCTCTGTCAGGTCGTCGTTGGGCGATAGCCAGACACCAATATCCTGCCGCGACTTCAGTGTGTCTGTCTGTGCCTGCCAAAGTGCAAACGGCACCAACCATTCACCCGTGGGTACGTTGAGCGTGGCGAGGTCAGCTTCGGCCTCGGGACGCAGCACTTGCCAGTGGTCCTGATGCACCTGGCCGTTCTTGAGGATATCAGCCATGAGTGGTCTCCTTGTTCTTGTTCACACGATTCGCTGATTCGCCATAGACACCGACTTTGAACGGGTCGATGCCGACACGAACGACCGTGTCGACAAAGCGTTCTTCCGGTTCGCGCAGCTTGACGTAGGTTTCGAGCAGTTTCGTAACGACATCCGGCATGTCCGCCGCAGCGAACGATGGGCCGATCACTTTACCGAGGCGCGTGTCGTTACCCTGGCGGCCGCCGATGGTGACCTGATACCACTCTTCGTCGTTCTTATCGACGCCAAGAACACCAATGTGACCCACGTGATGATGGCCACAGGCATTCATACACCCGGAGATGTTCAGATCCAGTTCGCCAATGTCGTGCAGGTAATCGAGATCGTCGAAGCGCTCCATAATCGCCTGGGCGATGGGTATCGACTTGGCGTTAGCCAGATCGCAGAAATCCCCACCCGGGCAGCAGATGATGTCGGTCAGCAGCCCCACTGTCGAACTGGCGACTTTGAGCGCCTTGGCGGCATCGTAGAGCTCGGGCAGTTTGCGCAGTTCCACATCCGACAACACCAGATTCTGTTCATGCGATGAACGCACTTCGCCGAAGCTGAAGGCGTCGGCCAGATCGGCCACGGCTTCCATCTGTTGATCGGTGATGTCACCCGGGGCAACGCCTTTCTGCTTGAGTGATAGCGTGACGGCACGATAGCCAGGCACGCGGTGCGGATGCACGTTCTGTTGCACCCAGCGCGCGAAAGCCTTGTCGCTGCTCAAACGGGCATCAAAACCGGCGTCGGTATCCGGCAGCTGCGCATAAGCCGGATCGACGAAGTAAGCCGACACCCGCGCCAGCTCCGCATCGGTAATCGTCGCCGGGCCATCCTTCAGGTTGGCCCACTCGGCGTCGACCTTGCGACGGAATTCTTCGATGCCTAGTGCCTTCACCAGAATCTTGATCCGTGCCTTGTAAGGGTTGTCGCGACGGCCTTCCAGGTTGTAGACGCGGAGAATCGCTTCCATGTAGGAGAGCAGATGGCGCCAGGGCAGGGCCTCGTGAATGACTTCGCCCAGAATCGGTGTGCGACCGAGACCGCCGCCCACCCAGACGCGGGCGAGGATGTCACCACTGGTTTTGCCACTCTCGTCTCGGTAGAGATGCAGACCGATGTCGTGGACCTGCACCACAGCGCGGTCGCGCTCGGCGCCGTGTACGGCAATCTTGAACTTACGGGGCAGGAAGGCGAACTCCGGGTGGAAGGTGCTCCACTGCCGGATGATTTCACACAATGGACGTGTGTCGACGACTTCGTCCGGCGCGATGCCGGCGAACTGATCGCTGGTGACGTTACGGATACAGTTGCCCGAAGTCTGGATGGCGTGCATCTCCACCTCGGCCAGACGTTCGAGCACATCGGGCACGCGTGCCATGGGGATCCAGTTGTATTGCAGGTTTTGGCGCGTGGTTAAGTGCGCATAGCCCTTGTCTTCTTCGCGGGCGATCGCGCCCAGGACCCGCAGCTGTGCCGACGAGAGCATGCCGTAGGGAACAGCGATCCGCAGCATCGGCGCGTAGCGCTGCATATACAGACCATTCTGCAGGCGCAGCGGACGAAACTCGTCGTCGCTGAGTTCACCGGCTTGCCAGCGGTTGGTCTGGTCACGAAACTGTGCGACCCGGGCTTTCACCATCGCGCGGTCATAATCATCGTAACGGTACATAACAGTTCTCTTTGGGAAGAAACGTTTTAGAACTCAGGACATCACCAGCTTGGTGCCGATGATGACGAGCATGGTCGCAAGCAGGCTGCGCAGAAACTTCTCTGGCACTTTGCTGGCGATATGACTGCCAATCCAGATGCCGGGCAGGGAACCGAGCAG
>JBDLTT010000043.1:0-4967 GCA_039805725.1 Pseudomonadota bacterium
CATGCGCCAAAGCCCGAACGAGCGTCCCCGCAGGTCAGGCAATTCATAAACGCCAAGAGGAGTGATCAGATGGCCAATGGCGATCCGAAGCCGCTCACCCGCAGCAGATGGAATCCGAATGGCCGGTCTCCGGGCTCGCGCGGGGCAGGACAATCCTGCCGAACGTGCCGCCTTCCCAGGTCCGAGGACCCAGTGGCATGAGGCACGACACAGCGCTTACCGTTGCGGGGGCAGCACCGGGATGGCAATTGCTTGCGTCACCGGTTTCCCGTTTCACTTTGCAGCAGTTTCACTACTACAAAACACCGTTCGGAAGGCTTCGTCACTTTCGTGATGGAGCAAGACGATTATAACACTGAGCGCGGCGCAGCCTCGCCAATTGCCTGAATATTCACGATTTAATTGCGACAGAGTTGACCCTAAGCCCGGCGCACCCTATAGTTCCCGCCATGGATCACACTATTTCACTACTAGAACAAAAGCTGGATCAACTGCTTTCACTGCTCGAAAAATCCCGTGCACAAAACGGCGATTTGCGCACTCGTCTGAAAGCGGCTGAAGCGCGCACCGAGCAGCTCGAAACCCAAATGAACGCAGCACGAAACAAGCTCGAGCAGATGGTTGCCCATCTGCCGGAAACGGCGAGTCTGTCATGAGTACAGCCAATCACCTGGATGTCATGCTTTTTGGCCGCGAATATCGCCTGGCCTGCCCGCCGGAGCAACAAGCGGCGCTGAATGCCGCGGTGTCGCTGGTCAACGCCAAAATGCAGGAAGTCGCCAGCAAGGGGCGTCAGGTCTCCACGGAGCGTGCAGCCATTATGGCGGCTTTGACGCTCGCGCACGATCTACTCGAGACGCAGAAATCCGGCACGGTCGGCGCCATACCAACGGTTGACACTGGTGAAACAAAGCGTAGAGTCGAACGTATGGTTCAGCGTGCTCAAGAGGCGATTGAAACGCATCAAAACGCGCTGTTCTAGGTTGTTCAGTTTCAATGCCCCGAGCGGCGCAAAGCATCTTGCGTTTGCTTGAACCAATGCTTATAGCAATGGTCGGCGACCATGAAACCGCTGTTGTGATCGCCCCTAGCGGGCGAACCTGATGCGGCGCGTTGCTGGCCTCACTGAACCCAGGTTCAGAGTCACCTAGGTGTTGTTGCGTTCGCGCGGGGCGCCCTCATCCATCTGTTTTTGAATAGCGTGTTGCCCGGCCAGTAAGTGGGCACGCATGGCGGCTTCGGCCCCCTCGGCATCCCGATCCAGCATGGCGGCCAGAATCAGCCGGTGTTCGGCCAGTGATAAACCCAAACGGCCAACGCGCGATAGGGAATTAAGCCGTGACAGCTTGAGCACCTTGCGCAGATCATTGATGATTTGAATCAGCCACCGGTTGCCGGCCTGTTCCTGTACCAATCGGTGAAACTCCTGATTCACCTCGAAAAACTGACGGATTTCGCCGGCCGCAGCGGCCTGCTCAAGTGCGTCATGACAATTCTGTAATTCGGCCGCGGCGGCGTCGCTCAGCCTGCGGGTGGCTTCATAGGCACAACGCCCTTCCAATATGGCTAACACCGGATAAATCTCGGCGGCATCTTCTCTGGAGATCTCTGCCACATAGCAACCCCGGCGTGGTTTCAGCGTGACCAAACCCTCGGCAGCCAGTACCTTAAGCGCCTCACGCAGAGGAGTTCGGGAAATGCCGTAACGCGCCACCAGAGCCAGTTCGTCGATCCATTCGCCCGGCTGTAGGACATGGTCGAAAATTTCCTCGCGCAGGCGATCGGCAACCTCCTGATAAAGTGCTGCAGGAACAATGAGTTGCATCGCTTTTGGCGAACGTTTTTTAGCGGATTTTGGCGAAGTTGCGCCCATAATTATGAATAACGTATCATTCGGTTATCGACATAGCTGATTGCCCGTAGTCTGCCATAGTTTGTTGTTTTCACTGAAGGTCCTTCCCCATAAGGAAGGGCGTGGTCGCGTCCCCGCGGCATTTTGCATTGCAACTCCCCGTTTCCGAGTGAGGTTCGTCATGAGCAATTCGAACAAAGCCACCCCTGAAGCCATAGAGGCTTGGAAAAAGGCCGCCGCCAAACAATCGCCGGATGGCGATCTGAGCCGCCTGGACTGGCACACCCCCGAAGGCCTGACGGTCAAACCGCTCTATACCAAAGCGGATACTGAAAACCTGCCGAACACCGACACCCTGCCGGGTTTTGCGCCGTTCCTGCGTGGCCCGCAACCCACGATGTATGCCGTGAAGCCGTGGACAATCCGTCAGTATGCCGGCTTCTCGACGGCCGAAGCCTCCAATGCGTTCTACCGCAAGGCGCTCGCCGCCGGCGGTCAGGGTGTTTCGGTGGCATTCGACCTCGCGACACACCGCGGCTACGACTCGGATAACGCTCGTGTCGTGGGTGACGTCGGTAAAGCCGGCGTGGCCATCGACTCCGTCGAAGACATGAAGATTCTGTTTGACGGCATTCCGCTGGACAAGATTTCCGTCTCCATGACCATGAACGGCGCCGTGCTCCCAATTCTGGCGGGCTATATCGTGGCCGCCGAAGAGCAGGGTGTAGCGCAGGACAAGCTATCTGGCACGATCCAGAACGACATCCTCAAGGAGTTCATGGTTCGTAACACCTATATTTATCCGCCAACGCCGTCGATGAAGATCATTTCGGACATCTTCGGCTACACGGCGCAACACATGCCCAAGTTCAACTCGATCTCGATTTCGGGCTATCACATTCAGGAAGCCGGCGCGAACCAGGCCATCGAACTGGCGTTCACGCTGGCCGATGGTCGCGAGTACGTACGCACCGGTATCGCCTCGGGTCTGGACGTTGATGCCTTCGCCGGCCGTCTGTCGTTCTTCTGGGCCGTGGGTATGAATTTCTACCTGGAAATCGCCAAGATGCGCGCCGCCCGCCTGTTGTGGCACCGCGTGATGTCGGAATTCAATCCGAAGAGTGCCAAGTCGCTGATGCTGCGCACCCACTCGCAGACCTCGGGCTGGTCGCTGACCGAGCAAGATCCGTATAACAACGTTGTGCGCACCACGATCGAAGCGCTGGCTGCCGTGTTCGGTGGTACGCAGTCGCTGCACACCAATGCACTCGACGAGGCCATCGCACTGCCAACCGAGTTCTCGGCGCGTATTGCCCGCAACACCCAACTGATTATTCAGGAAGAAACCCATATCACTAGCGTGATCGATCCGTGGGCTGGTTCCTACATGATGGAAAAACTCACGCAGGACATGGCCGACAAGGCCTGGGCCATCATGGAAGAAATCGAAGCCATGGGCGGCATGACGAAGGCTGTGGAATCGGGCTGGGCCAAGATGCAGGTAGAAACCTGTGCGGCCGAAAAGCAGGCGCGTATCGACTCGGGCAAAGATGTCATCGTCGGCGTCAACAAATACAAACTGGCCCAGGAAGACGAGATCGACATTCTCGATATCGACAACCACGCGGTGCGCGAAGCTCAGGTTGCCCGTCTGCAGAAGATCCGCGCAACGCGCGACAGCAAGGCCGTTGAAGCCGCATTGAACGCGCTCACCGAATGCGCCAAAACCGGTCAGGGCAACCTGCTGGATCTGGCCGTCAAGGCCGTCCGCCTGCGCGCCACGGTCGGTGAAGTATCCGATGCGCTGGAAAAGGTCTTCGGTCGTTTCCGCGCCAACAACCAAACCATTTCCGGCGTGTATGGAGGCGTTGTGCAAGGTCAGGATAGCTGGGAAGAAATCAAGCAGGACATCGAAAAGTTCGTTCAGGAACAAGGTCGTCGGCCGCGCATCATGATCGCCAAACTGGGTCAGGACGGTCATGACCGCGGTGCCAAAGTCGTTGCCACGGCGTTCGCCGATCTGGGCTTCGACATCGACATGGGACCACTCTTCCAAACCCCGGAAGAAGCTGCCCGCCAAGCCATTGAAAACGATGTGCATGCTATCGGCGTCTCGTCGCTGGCCGCCGGCCATAAGACACTTTTGCCGGCGCTTGTGAAAGCCCTCAAGGACCAGGGTTCGGACGACATCATCGTGTTCGCGGGCGGCGTGATTCCGGCGCAGGATTACGACACGCTTTACAAAGCGGGCGCCAAGGCGATATTTGGCCCGGGCACTCGTATCGAGGATTCGGCGCGTACCGTGCTGGCCGAGATTCGCAAGGCACAGGCCAAGTAAACCCAATCAGCGTATGAACGCGCCAGCGTATACCGCACCCACAGAAGCCACCACGCTCACCAACGCCGACCAGGCGCTGGTGAATGGCGTGCTCGCGGGTGAGCGCCGCGCGCTGGCCAAGGCCATTACACTCATCGAGTCAACACGTGACGATCATCAAGCCCGTGCGCAACAAGTCTTGAATTCGCTTTTGCCAAAAACCGGCAACGCCATCCGCATCGGGATATCGGGCGTACCGGGTGCCGGCAAGTCGACCTTCATCGAGGCGCTCGGTATGTGGCTCATCAAGCAAGGCCACAAACTTGCCGTGCTCGCGGTCGACCCTTCGTCCAGCGTCTCGGGCGGTTCAATTCTGGGCGACAAGACACGCATGGAACAACTCTCGGCGCGTGAGGAAGCCTTCATCCGCCCCAGCCCATCGTCGGGATCGCTCGGCGGTGTTGCCGAAAAGACCCGTGAAGCGATGTTACTCTGCGAAGCCTCGGGCTACGATGTGATCATTATTGAAACGGTCGGCGTTGGTCAGTCGGAAACGACCGTCGCCGGCATGGTCGATATATTCTGTCTGCTGCAATTGCCAAACGCGGGGGATGATCTCCAGGCCATCAAAAAGGGCATCGTCGAAATTGCCGATCTCGTCGTCATCAACAAAGCCGATATCGACCCGAGGGCCGCGGCAGTCACTGCCGCCCAATGGAAAAATGCGCTGACGCTGCTGCGTCCAAGCAGCCCGAACTGGCAACCACCGGTCATCGCACTAAGCGCGCTGCACCACGA
>JBDLTT010000044.1:0-14200 GCA_039805725.1 Pseudomonadota bacterium
GTCTTGGCCGTACAACCCGGATCCAGGATACGCAGCGGCGTTGCCAAGGTCATCAGCGAGAAACACATCGCAATGCGGTGGTCATCGTAGGTTTCGATCTCGGCGCAATGCAGCTGGGCCAGATTCTCCGGCGGGATCACCGTCAATGTATCGGCGGTGGTTTCCACGGTGCCGCCCAGCTTGCGCAGTTCGTTGGCCATCGCGTCGATACGATCGGTTTCTTTGACGCGCCAGCTGGCGATACCGGTGAGCCTGGTCGGGCCTTGGGCAAAGACCGCCGCAGGCACCAGTGTCATGGCCGCATCGGGAATCGCCAGACAATCCTGGGTAATGCCCTTGAGCATGCCATCAGCTGGGGCGGCGGCTTCAATCCAGTTCGGCCCCATCGTGATTCGTGCGCCCATCGCCGCCAGCGCATCGGCAAAGCGGATATCGCCCTGCACCGAGTCAGCCCCGACGCCCTCGACCCGCACCGGACCACCGGCCATGGCGCCCAGCGCCAGGAAGTACGACGCTGATGAGGCGTCACCTTCGACATACACCACGCCCGGCGACTTGTAACGCGCGCCCGCCTGCACGGTAAATTTCTGCCAGCCGTCACGCTGCACATCGACGCCGAAGCGGCGCATGGTCGCCAGCGTGATCTCGATATACGGTTTGGAAATGAGTTCACCGACCACTTCAACGGTCACCGTGCGATTCAGCAACGGCAGCGCCATGAGCAGCCCCGTCAGAAACTGACTCGATACATTGCCTTTGACGGGCACTGTCTGCGCACCGTTATCGGCTTGTGACAGCACGCCGGGTTGAATCTGCAGCGGCGGATAACCCTCGTTGGCGAGATACGTAATATCGGCGCCCAGGTGCCGCAACGCGTCGACCAGGTCGCCAATCGGCCGCTCGTGCATGCGCGGCACCCCCGACAGATGGTAGGTACCGCCGGCCAGCGCCAGCGCCGCCGTCAGCGGCCGAAACGCCGTGCCGGCATTGCCGAGAAACAATTCGGCCGATTTGATTGGCAGCTGGCCGCCGCAACCTGCGACCTTGATGACGCCCTCACCCGCTGGCGATACGGAGACGCCGAGCAGATTAAGCGCATCAAGCATCCGATCGGTATCGTCCGACTTGAGTAGATCGCGCACCTCGGTAACGCCTTCAGCCAACGCGGCCAACAACAGAATACGGTTGGAGAGACTCTTGGAACCGGGCAAACGCACCGTGCCACGGCCAGACAGAATGGCCGGCAAATCAATAAAGGGAAGTTTGCTCATCAGGGTTGCTTCAATTTAAAAGCGTCAGTGCGACCAATTCTGGCGCTTGTCACGGGCATTAGCGAAAATGGCTTGCAAGGCATCGCCATCGCTATTGACCAGTGCCTGGCGCAATTGCATGAGCGCAGCGTTATATCGATCGAGCTCGGATAACAATGCGGTGCGATTGGCCAGCGAGATATCGCGCCACATTTCCGGGTGACTCGCGGCGATGCGTGTGAAATCGCGGAAACCCGCTGCCGCATAATCAAACAACTGGTCAGCGTTTTGCCGCTTGGCAAATTCGTCGACCAGCACGTAGGCCAGTAGATGTGGCAGATGGCTGACGGCAGCGAATACGCGGTCGTGCGTTTCCGCATCAAGAATGCGCACATCGGCACCGCAGAGTTCCCAGGCGCGTTTCACCTTGTCGATATCCTCAGCCGAGTTCTCGAGCAGCGGCGTTAGCACCACCTTGCGGCCCTGATACAGATCCGGACGCGAGGCCGACGCGCCGCTACACTCGGCGCCGGCGATCGGGTGCCCAGGCACAAACTGGTGAATACGGTTACCGAAGGCAGCACGCGCCGCTTCGACGACATCGCTCTTGGTGCTCCCCGCATCCGTGACGATGGTGTGATCGCCCAGATACGGCGCAATGCGCTGAAAAATTTCTGCCATCTGACCGACCGGCGTGGCGACCAGAATCAGATCCGCTTCGCGCACATCGGCGCCGGGGTTGATGCCCACTTCGTCGATGATGCCCAGGTCGTAAGCTGTTTTCAGGCTTTTCGGCGTGCGCCCAAAGCCGATAATCTCGTCCACCGCGTGCGCAGCCTTGAGACCGCGTGCAAAAGAAGCGCCGATGAGCCCGACGCCGAAGATCAAGACTTTTGTGAAGTGCATGGCGCTGTCCGGTCAGGCAAGTGCTGCTTGAAGCGCCTGCAGGAAACGGGCGTTTTCCGCTTCGGTGCCGATTGTCACGCGCAACCAGTCGTGCATCGCATACCCGGCCAACGGACGAATGATGACGCCCTGCTTGAGTAGCTTCTGATTCACGGTCGCCGCATCCGGCACATGGAACGTAACGAAGTTGGCGTGCGACGGCAAATGCTTGAGGCCCAGCGCATCGAGGCCGGCCACAATCTGCTGCATACCATCGGCGTTGAGTTGATAACTCTGATCGAGAAACTCGGCGTCTTCCAGCGCGGCAATCGCGCCGGCCAGTGCCAGGTTGTTGCAGTTGAACGGTTGACGCACGCGGTTCATCAGGTCAGCGATGGCGGGACTGCACAGCGCAAAACCAATGCGCAGACCGGCCATGCCATAGATCTTGGAGAAGGTACGCGTGATCACCAGGTTATCGAATTCCGATAGCCATGCGGTGGTATCTACCCGCAATGCCGGCGACAGATATTCGTTATAGGCCTCGTCGAGTACGACGATCACATCGTTCGGCAGGCTGGCGATAAAGGCCTTGAGTTCGTCGTAGGGTAAAAAGGTACCGGTCGGATTATTAGGATTGGCGATCCAGACAATGCGCGTATCGGCGCGTACCGCGGCACGCATGGCGCTGAGATCATGTGCGTAGTCTTTGGCCGGTGCGGCGATGCATTCGCCGCCCACGCCCATGGTGGCCAGCGGATACACAGCAAAGGCGTGCGCCGAGAATACGGCCGAACGTCCCGGCGCCAGAAACACCTGGGCGATGAGTTCGAGCACATCGTTCGAACCGTTGCCTAGTACGATCTGATTCGCCGCAACACCCGCGTGTCTGGCCAATGCGGCCTTCAGTTCGAAATCGTCCGGATAACGTGCCAGACCATCAATCGCGTCCTGTACGGCAGCTCGCGCCTTCGGGCTCATGCCCAGCGGGTTTTCGTTCGAGGCGAGTTTGATGATGGAATCCACTGGCAAACCGAGCTCACGCGCCACCTCGGTAATGGGCTTGCCGGGTTGGTACGGTGCGATCTGTTTGATATTGCCCAGGGCGTGGTCGAGCAGATTCATAGGGTTTAACAAGCGGTTAGTAAACGGCCCCGGGGTACGACCCCAGCACTTTGAGATAGGCGGCTTCGGCAGCGAGTTTTTGCAACGCGCTCTTCACTGGCTCCTCATCGACATGACCTTCGATATCGACAAAGAAGACGTATTCCCACAAGGCATGACGCGCCGGACGCGACTCCAGTCGTGTCATAGACACGCCCGCCTGCGCCAGCGGCGCTAACAATGATTGCAACGCACCCGTACGATTGGGTGTCGAGAGAATGAGCGAGGTTTTATCCTGACCCGATGGGCCCGCGGCAAAACGACCCAGCACGATAAAGCGCGTGGTGTTATTGGGTTCGTCTTCGATATTGCTGGCCAGATGCGGCAACTGATAGCGTTCGGCCGCGGCTTCGCCGGCAATGGCGGCCCAAGCCGCATTCTCTGCAGCCAAGCGTGCCGCTTCCGCATTGCTAGCCACCGGCATGCGTGGCACGTCGGGCAGATGGCGATTGAGCCACTCGTGACATTGCGCCAGCGATTGCGCGTGCGAGACCACCTGCGAGATCTGGCTCAGGTCCGTTGAACGGCTCAGCAGGTTCTGATGAATGCGCACGACGACTTCGCCGCAGATCGTGAGCGAGGTGCCGAGCAGCAAGTCCATGGTGCGACCGACGGCGCCCTCGGTCGAGTTTTCGACCGGCACCACGGCGTAATCGGCGTGACCGGCTTCAACATCACGGAACACATCGTCAATCGTCGACTGCGGCAGTAGACGCACGGCATGGCCAAAATGTTTCACGGCCGCCGACTCCGAGAAGGTACCGAGCGGACCCAGGAAGGCCACGCCGATCGGTTGCTCCAGCGCCAGACAGGCCGACATGACTTCGCGAAAAAGGCGCGTAATGGTTTCGTCGGGCAGCGGCCCCTGGTTCAGTTCTTGCAGACGGCGCAGCACCTGTGCTTCGCGTTCGGGGCGGTAGATAAACCCATCGTCACCGAAACGCGCCTTGATCTCGCCGACTTCACGCGCACAGGCGGCCCGTTGATTCAACAGATCGAGCAGTGTGCCGTCGATGCCGTCGATTTTCTGGCGCACGACGGCCAGCGCTTCCTGAAGGGTCTGTCCTGCCGACTTGTCTGAACCCATGTCCGCTCCCGGCAACCAATTGTTATGCGTTATTACCCGTGACGGCGCATGAAGTCGTTCATGAAGCCGACCAGCGCCTGCACACCTTCCAGCGGCATGGCGTTGTAAATCGAGGCCCGCATGCCGCCCACCAGTTTATGCCCTTTCAGCGCCAACAGACCGGCTTTTTCCGATTCTTCGAGGAAGACCGGATCCAGCGCCTTGTCTTTGAGCGTGAACGGCACGTTCATCCACGAGCGGCAATCTAGTGCCACCGGGTTGGCGTAAAAACCACCGCTACCGTCGATGGTTTGGTAGAGCAGCTCGGCCTTGGCCTGGTTCTGTTGCGCAATCGCCGGCAGACCACCCTGCTTGAGCAACCACTCGAACACCAGGCCAGCCATATAGATCGCAAAGGTCGGCGGCGTATTGAGCATCGACGTATTCTTTTCTTCTTCGGCGTAATCCAGCAACGCCGGAATGGCTTTGGACGCTTTACCCAGCAAATCCTTGCGGATGATAACCAGCGTGACACCAGCCGGGCCGATGTTCTTTTGCGCGCCCGCGTAGATCATGCCGTAGTCGCGCACATTCATCGGGCGCGACAGGATGTTCGACGACATATCGGCGATGAGCGGCACATCCTTCTGTACGGCACCACCGAGCTGCTTGAGGTCGAAGACTTCAACGCCGCCAATGGTTTCGTTGCTGCAGAAATGCAGGTACCTGGCCTTCGGATTCAATGTCATCGCTGCCGGATCGACCAAGCGCGTGAACGATGCATCGGCGCTGCTGCCGGCTTCGCGAATCGCATCGCCGTACAAACGCTGACCCGCCTTGACGGCCTTTTCGGACCAGGCGCCCGTCGTCAGGTAATCAGCCGAGCCGCCGTCGAGCAGGTTCATCGGAATCTGCGAAAACTGCAGGGTAGCGCCACCCTGTAAAAACAGAATGGCGTAGTCCTCAGGGATATCCATCAGCTGGCGCAGATCGGCGACTACCTTCTCATAGATGCCCGTGTAGATCTTACCGCGATGGCTCATCTCCATGACGCCACAACCGACACCATGCCAATCAGGCAGCTCTTCCCGTACCTGCTCCAGCACCGCCAGAGGGATCGTTGCCGGACCTGCCGAAAAATTCCACAGACGCATGCTGTTACCCCGGATGATTATTCTTCGTCGTCGGTTTCAACGATCTTTTCAAGACCGGCCAGTTTTTCGCCGTCATCCAGCGAAATGAGCGTGACGCCCTGTGTGGCGCGACCCAGTTCGCGGATCTCGTTGACACGGGTACGGATCAGCACGCCACCGGTCGTGATGAGCATGATCTCGTCGTCGTCGCTGACCAGCTTGGCGGCAACAACGCGACCGTTACGCGCGCTTTCGGCAATCGCCTTCACGCCTTGCGTGCCGCGACCGGAGTGGCGGAAGTCGGCCAGCGCCGTACGCTTACCAAAACCGTTCTCGGTAGCGACCAGCACGGTTTGTGCATCGTCTTGCGCCACGAGCAGCGACAGCACCTGTTGATCTTTCTGTAGCTTCATGCCGCGCACGCCGCGCGCCGGACGGCCCATCGGACGCACGTCTTCTTCGTCAAACCAGACGGCCTTACCGGCATCCGATACCAGCATGATGTCGTTGCCCCCCGAGGTCAGTTGTGCGCCAATGAGGTAATCGTTTTCGTCGAGCGCCACGGCGATGATGCCGGCTTTACGCGGATTCGAGAAGTCAGAGAGCGGCGTTTTCTTCACGGTCCCCAGCGAGGTGGCCATGAAGACGTAGCGGTCTTCGGCGAATTCTTTGACCGGCAGAATGGCGTTGATCTTCTCGCCTTCTTCCAGCGGGAACATATTGACGATCGGCTTGCCGCGCGAAACACGCGAACCCTGCGGCACTTCGTACACCTTGAGCCAGTAGCAGCGGCCGCGGTTGCTGAAGCACAGGATGTAATCATGGGTGTTGGCCACGAACAGGTGTTCGACGAAATCGTCGTCTTTAATCGCGGCGGCCTGCTTGCCACGACCACCCCGACGTTGCGCGCGGTAATCGGTGAGCGGCTGGCTCTTGATGTAACCGGTGTGCGACAGCGTCACGACCATGTCTTGCGGCGCGATCAGATCTTCGACACCCAGGTCTTGTGTATGCGTCACGATTTCCGAACGACGCTTATCTTTGGTCGCGACGACAAACTGTTCGCGCACGTCGTTGAGTTCCTGACCGATGATGTCGGTAATACGCGCCGGCTTGGCCAGAATGTCGAGCAGGTCGGCAATCTTTTCCATGACTTCGCGGTATTCGTTGACGATCTTGTCTTGCTCCAGACCGGTCAAGCGCTGCAGACGCAGTTCCAGAATCGCCTGCGCCTGCACATCGGACAAACGATAACCCTTGTCGGTCATGCCGAACTCGGGGCCAACGCCTTCCGGCCGCGAGGCTTCGGCGGCGGCACGCTTGAGCATGTCGGCGACCAGTTTGCTTTGCCAGGTGCGCGACATCAGGCCAACCTTGGCGTCCGCCGGGGTCGGCGCGGCCTTGATCAGGGCGATGATTTCATCGACGTTCGACAGCGCCACGGCCAGACCCTCGAGGATATGGCCACGATCACGCGCTTTGCGCAGCTCGAATACCGTGCGGCGTGTCACCACTTCACGGCGGTGCGCCAGGAAGCATTGCAGCATCTGCTTCAGGTTGAGCAGCCGCGGCTGGCCGTCGACCAGCGCCACCATGTTCATACCAAAGGTGTCTTGCAGCTGCGTCATCTTGTACAGGTTGTTCAAGATGATGTCGGGGATTTCGCCACGCTTGAGCTCGATCACGACGCGCATACCGGATTTATCCGATTCGTCGCGGATTTCCGAGATGCCTTCGATCTTCTTCTCGTTGACCAGCTCGGCAATCTTTTCGAGCAGGGTGCGCTTGTTGACCTGGTACGGCAGCTCGTCAATGATGATCGACTGACGGTTGCCCGACTTGTCCAGATCTTCGAAGTGCGTCTTGCCGCGCATGACCACACGGCCACGACCGGTGCGATAACCATCGCGCACGCCCGAAACGCCGTAAATAATGCCGGCAGTCGGAAAATCGGGTGCCGGCACGATGTCGATCAGTTGATCAATGGTCAGATCCGGATTGGCCAGCAGCGCCTGACAGGCGGCCAGCACTTCCGACAGGTTGTGCGGCGGAATGTTCGTCGCCATCCCCACGGCAATCCCCGACGAGCCGTTGATGAGCAGGTTCGGGATACGCGCCGGCAGAATCAGCGGTTCTTGTTCCGAACCATCGTAGTTTGGTCCGAAGTCGACGGTTTCTTTGTCGATATCGGCCAGCAATTCGTGGCCGATACGCGCCATACGCACTTCGGTATAACGCATCGCAGCGGCGTTATCGCCATCGACTGAACCGAAATTCCCCTGGCCGTCGACCAGCATGTAACGCAGCGAAAAGTCCTGCGCCATACGCACGATCGTGTCATAAACCGCCGTATCGCCGTGCGGGTGATATTTACCGATGACATCGCCAACCACCCGCGCCGATTTCTTGTATGCC
Organism: Pseudomonadota bacterium; assembly: GCA_039805725.1. Taxonomy (GTDB): domain Bacteria; phylum Pseudomonadota; class Gammaproteobacteria; order Burkholderiales; family Rhodocyclaceae; genus Fluviibacter. Next base: position 7,914 of record JBDLTT010000044.1, read on the forward strand.
TTGTTCCAGTCGTTGTTCAGTTCGTGCATGGCGAACAGCACACGACGGTGCACCGGCTTGAGGCCGTCGCGCACATCCGGGAGCGCCCGACCCACGATCACGCTCATGGCGTAATCAAGATAGGAACGACGCATCTCGTCTTCGAGGCTAATCGGGAGTGTTTCTTTGGCGAAATTGTCCATAACGCTTTCGTGGCAGGGCAAAAATGGTTCAGTTAAAGGCGTTTTCCGGTAAAAAACCCGCTAAAACCGGTATCCGGAAAAATTGTTCAAGTTTAACATGGCGAGCATGTCCGACCACGCACCACACCCCAGCCCACCACAGCCGGTTGATCTGATCCTGCGCCCGCGCTGGATCATCCCTGTCGAACCCGCCAATCTGGTTCTGGAGAATCACGATCTGGTCATCCAGCAGGGGCGTATCGTCGCCCTGTCGCCCCGCGCAGAAACGGCGCAGCGCTATTTGGCCAACCAGATCGAAGACTTGCCCGAGCATGTCTTGATGCCCGGGCTGGTCAACGCCCACTGCCACGCCGGTATGGCGCTGATGCGTGGCATCGCCGACGACCAGCCGCTCAAAACCTGGCTCGAAACCGCCATCTGGCCGCTGGAAAGCCGCTGGGTCGGCACCGAGATGGTGCACGACGGCACCCTGCTGGCCTGCGCCGAGATGCTGCAAGCGGGCATCACCACCTTCAATGATATGTATTTCTTCCCGGAGGCCGCCTTTGAGGCGATCGATCAGGCCGGCATTCGCGCCAGCCTGGGGATTCTGGCTTTTGATGTGGCCAGTGCTTACGGCCACGATGCCGACGATTACCTCAATAAGGGGCTGGCGGTGCGCGACACCCTGCGCGACCACCCCCGCCTGTCGTTCATGCTGGCGCCGCACGCACCCTATACCGTGTCGGACGCCACCTTCGAGCGTATTGCCACGCTGGCGGCCCAGACCAACCTGGGTATTCATATTCATCTGCACGAGACCCAGCACGAGGTCGACCAGAGCCTGAGCCAATATGGCGAACGGCCGATCGCCCGCCTGGCGCGGCTGGGCATTCTGGGGCCGCAAACGCTGGCCGTACATGCGGTCGCGCTCGACGATGCGGACATCGACACCTTGGCGCGCTATAACGTGCATGTGGCTCATTGCCCCACCGCGAACCTCAAGCTGGCCTCCGGTATCGCCCGCACGCCAGAAATGGCACGGGCGGCCATTAATATCAGCTTAGGCACCGATGGCGCCGCCGGCAACAACCGCCTGGATCTATTGAGCGAAGCCCGTTTGGCCGGCCTGCTGGCCAAAGGCACGCATCAAGACGCCAGCCTGTTCCCCGCATACAGTCTCATAGCGATGGCAACGCTGGGCGGTGCCCGTGCACTTGGCCTGGCCGACCGTATTGGATCGCTCGTTGCAGGCAAGCAGGCCGATCTCTGTGCGATCCGCCTTGATACACCGGCCACCTTACCGGTGTTCGATCCGGCGTCACATGTCATTTACGCCGCCGGTCGGGAACACGTGACGGATGTCTGGGTCAACGGCCAAAGTGTTGTAAAAAAGAAACAGCTCACCCAAATTTCGGAGGATGAGGTTTCTCTTAAGGCCAGATTATGGCAAAATCGCTTCAGAGGTTAGGTGTGCTCACAAGGAGTGCCCGTTCCTGCTGTTATTTATCTACAACACGAATGAGGAATGACCATGCGTATTTCTGCTAAGCAAGCCGTCCTGGCTGCAATCGTTGCCGGCCTGGGCGTGGGTGCTACCGTTGCGCACGCTACTACCCCGGGTATCGACCCGAACGGCACCGTTGCCTATCTGGTTGACAAGGATTTTGACGTTGTTAAGAGCGGTACCGGCCTGTGCTGGCAAACCGGCTACTGGACACCGGCCAATGCTGTTGGCGAGTGTGACGGTACCGTTAAGGGTGCACCCGCTGGCGCCAAGATCACCCTGGCGGCTGACACGCTGTTCGCCTTCAACAAGGCCGACCTGAAGCCGGAAGGCAAGAAGGCTCTGGACAACGTTGTTGAACAAGCCAAGGCTCTGAAAGTTGAAGTGATCGTTGCCGTTGGTTACACCGACCGTATCGGTTCGGATGCTTACAACCTGAAGCTGTCGCAACATCGCGCCGCTGCCGTCAAGACCTACCTGGTCTCGAAGGGTATCCCGGCTGACAAGATCTACACCGAAGGCAAGGGTAAGGCTAACCCGGTCACTGGCAAGACCTGTGACAAGATCGGTGGCCCGCAGAACGGCAGCAACAAGAAGCTGGTCGACTGCCTGCAGCCGGACCGTCGTGCAGTTCTCGAAATCATCGGCACCAAGTAATCGCCGGTTTTTCGAAGCACGAGAAAAAGCCACCTTCGGGTGGCTTTTTTCATGGCACCGGCTTTTATAATTAACGCTCTCCCTGCCACTTGCAAAGACTGTTATGAACGCCCCGTTACAACAAAGCAGCAACGCCGACCCGTCGGAAGTTCAGAAATTCTCTGATCTTGCCCATCGCTGGTGGGATCCCAACAGCGAATTCAAGCCGCTGCACGACATCAACCCCCTGCGCCTGAACTGGATCGACCGGGCCATTGGTCTGCACGGCAAAAAAATCATCGACATCGGCTGTGGCGGTGGCATCCTTTCCGAATCCATGGCGGCCAAAGGGGCGCACGTCACCGGCATCGATCTCTCGGATAAGGCATTGGGCGTCGCCAAGTTGCACCTCTTGGAAAGCGGGCAGAAGGTGGATTATCGCCATATCGCCGCCGAAACCATGGCGACTGAACACCCCGCCAGCTTTGACGCGGTAACTTGCCTGGAAATGCTGGAACACGTACCGGACCCGGCGCAAACGATTCAAGCCTGCGCCACCCTGGTCAAACCGGGCGGCGATGTCTTTCTTTCCACGCTCAATCGCAACCCTAAGGCCTATCTTTTTGCCATTATCGGTGCCGAATACATCCTCAACATGCTGCCCAAGGGCACACATGACTATGCCAAGTTCATCAAACCCGCCGAACTGATCCGTATGGCGCGCGAGGCCGGGCTGGATCTGGTCAGTATGACGGGCATGAGTTACAACCCGCTGACCAGGGTGTACAGCCTCGGCGACGACACCAGCGTTAACTACCTCGTTCACCTGCGCCGCAGCGCCTGATGCCTAAAATACAAGCCGTACTGTTCGACCTAGACGGCACGGTCGCCGATACCGCCCCGGATCTGGCCGCTGCCGCCAATAGCCTGCGTCTGGCTGACGGCGTACCACCGCTCTCCATCGAGATTCTTCGCCCCCTCGCCTCACAAGGCGCCCGTGGCCTACTCAAGGAAGCCATCGGCCTCACGCCCAACGACCCAGGCTTTGAACACGCCCGTTTGCGCTTTCTCGCGTACTACGAACATCATCTCTGCGTGCATACCCGCCTGTTTCCGGGCATCGAGCCACTCCTGGCCGGTATCGAGCGTCGGGAAACGCCCTGGGGCATCGTGACCAACAAGGTCGAGTATTACGCCCTGCCCCTGATACAAAAACTGGGGCTTGCCGACCGCTGCGCCATCGTCGTTGGCGGCGACACGACGCCCAACCCCAAACCCGCGCCGGACCCCCTGCTGTTCGCCGCCAAAGCCATCAATGTGGCGCCCGAGGCTTGCCTGTATGTCGGTGACGATCTACGCGACGTGCAGGCCGCGCACGCTGCCGGCATGACCAGCGTGGCCGTGCGCTGGGGCTACCTGGGCGATGGCCCGCCCATTGAACGCTGGAACGCGCACCACCTCGTGCGGACGCCCAAAGAGCTCCACGAGCTTCTTGAAACCCTGTGCTAGACTCCCCACCTATGTGATGTAAAACTCTTGGGGCCGACCTGGTTTCGACGGGGGTTACAAAGCAAGACAGGGCATGTCGAGGCTCAGCTACCTCGTAAATCCAACTGAAAACAACACAAACGCCAACGACGAGCGCTACGCTCTAGCTGCTTAATTGCAGCTGGCTCCCGAACTGACTTGCTCATGGGTCAGGTAGCGAAAGCTACACCGGGATCATGAACACGAGATAAGGTTTGACCATGTCACGGGGTCCGACTCGAAAATTCAGTGAATCGTCTGAAGCGAGCCTGTTCGGCCGGCGCGTCACGACTAAATTCAATTGACCGGACTACACATGTAGAACTGCTTGTCGCGGACTTTCGGACGCGGGTTCGATTCCCGCCGGCTCCACCAACTCTAAAGCCTGGTCAGAAATGACCAGGCTTTTTCTTTTCTGGAACGCCGGGCCTCTATAGACAACCGCGCCGCTTCGGGTGCAAGATGGCCTCAGAACAATGACAAGGAGACCACATCATGGACACCGTAAAACGCATCATTGATGAAGCCAAAGGGGCCATCCCCGCGACCTCGCGCACCGCGATCGCCATCAAAAACAACTGCAGCCCGGAGTCGATTGCGGCCTTTGCCGTCAGAGACGGCTTACAGTCTCTGGCCGCCTCGTTGTTTTCTGCGCTGGAGGTGGGCGAAAGCGCTGCAGAAAAACCGCTGGCCTGCGTTCGCACCCGTTTAATCGAGATGTACCAGGATTTACCACCCCATTGTCAGACCGCCAAACTCATCGCCTCAGCGGCACGCCTGGAAGAGATTTCAGAAGCAGCCACTCAGGAAGGTCTCACCTCCATTGCAGCCATGCTGGCCGAGGCAGAACAAGAGGGTGAGCGCTAACCGGCGCTCAGCCGCCTAGCAACTTAATCAGCAGCCCAGCCATCGCCGAAGCGCCAATCACGGTCAAAACGTTGGTCTTGTAATTGAAGAGCGCCACAAAAGCCGCAACGGCGATGACAGCGGCTACGACATCAAAGCCGCCGTCAAAGCCATTGGCCCAGAGCGTGTGATAACCAAAGAACAGGGCTAGATTCAAAATCACGCCGACGACTGCGGCTGAGATGGCCGTGAGTGGTGCCGTGAACTTCACATTGCCGTGGGTCGCCTCCACGATGGGACCGCCCAGCAGAATAAACACAAACGAGGGCAAGAAAGTAAACCACGTAACGATCGATGCCGCCACGGCGCCTTAGAGAAAGGGCGCGCCCTGCCCCAGCACCTCGTTCAGATAACCGCCGACAAAACCGACAAAGGCCACCACCATAATCAATGGCCCTGGTGTCGTTTCACCCAGCGCCAGGCCATCAATCATCTGCCCGGCCGAGAGCCAGCCAAAGTGCTCGACCGCCCCCTGAACCACATAAGGCAGCACCGCGTACGCACCGCCAAAGGTGAGCAACGCCGCCTTGGTAAAAAACAGCCCCATCTGGGTATAGATGCCTTGCCAGCCGAACACGTTGATCAGCACCAGTATCGGCGCCAACCACAAGCCTAAACCGATCACACCAATCTTGCAGGTATGCGCCCAACGAAAGCGGGCATGTGCTGGCGTCGGCGTATCGTCGTCAATGATGGCCGGACCAAAATGCTTTTTGGATGCACCATGCCCACCACCCGACGCAAAACGGGCTGGCCAATATTGACCGCCGACAACACCGAACAAGGCGGCTGCGAGAATGATGGCCGGGAACGGCACATCGCCCACAAAGAGTGCCAGAAAAGCGGTAATCGCCACACCCCACAGCGTGCGGTTGTGCAGCGTTCGCGAGCCGATACGGTGCGCCGCCTGAAACACAATCGCCGTCACCGCTGGCTTCACCCCGTAAAAAATGCCGGCCACCACTGCCAAGTGACCAAATGCCAGGTAGATCCACGACAAGGTAATCAGAATCACCAGGGATGGCAACACGAACAGCGTGCCCGCCACCACACCGCCCCAGCCCCGATGCAATAACCAACCGATATAAATCGCCAGCTGCTGCGCTTCCGGCCCTGGCAGCACCATGCAGTAATTCAAGGCATGCAAAAACCGCCGCTCGGAGATCCAGCGCTTATGCGCCACCAGCTCCTGGTGCATGATCGCAATCTGCCCAGCCGGCCCACCAAAACTAATAAAGCCCAACTTCAACCAGAAAAGAAAGGCTTCCCAGAATGAGACTGACCGGGGGGCTGGCAGCGGGTTTTTCTGACTAAGCTCGATCATGCTTGACTGTAACTCAAAAGAGATACAAAATGAACTTTAAGGAGATTCACATCATGGCACATTCCAGCATGCTTCACGTCCGCGTGGACGACGAAATTAAGGCTCAGGCCGGCGAGGCTTTGGCAGCCATGGGGCTGTCTGTGTCTGACGCCGTGCGCATTCTGCTTAAACGCGTGGCAAACGACCAGGCTTTTCCTCTAGAACTCAAGGTTCCCAATGCGGAAAC
>JBDLTT010000045.1:0-29457 GCA_039805725.1 Pseudomonadota bacterium
ACCCAAGGCACTTACTTGCGCTCGACTTCTTTTTTCTCGGCCAGCATGTGTTCCAGATAGTGGATGCTGGCGCCGCCGTCCACGAAGCCTTTGTCGCGCATCAGTTCATGGTGTAGCGGAATATTGGTCTTGATGCCTTCGACCAGCATTTCCGATAGCGCGATGCGCATTTTGCGAATGGCCTGCTCACGGGTTTCGCCGTAGGAGATCAGCTTGCCGATCATGGAGTCGTAGTGCGGCGGCACTTTGTAACCGGCATACACGTGTGAATCGACGCGAATTCCCGGACCGCCCGGTGTATGCCACGCGTTGATCGTGCCTGGCGACGGGACGAAGGTGTAAGGGTCTTCGGCGTTAATACGGCATTCGATCGCGTGACCACGGAACTCGATGTCTTTCTGCTTGAAGCGCAGCTTCTCGCCCGCGGCGATACGGATCTGCTCCTGCACGATGTCGATGCCGGTAATCATTTCAGTGACCGGGTGTTCAACCTGAACGCGGGTATTCATTTCGATGAAATAAAACTCGCCGTTTTCATAGAGGAACTCAAACGTACCCGCACCGCGATAGCCGATCTTACGGCAGGCTTCGGCACAGCGCTCGCCGATTTTTTCGATCAGCTTCGGCGGGATGCCAGGCGCTGGCGCTTCTTCGATCACCTTCTGGTGACGGCGCTGCATCGAGCAATCGCGTTCGCCCAGGTAGACGGCATTGCCATGAGTATCGGCCAGCACCTGGATTTCTACGTGACGCGGATTCTCCAGGAACTTTTCCATGTAGACGGTCGGGTTGCCAAAAGCGGTCTGTGCTTCCTGCTTGGTCATCTGCACGGCGTTGATCAGCGCTGCTTCGGTATGCACTACGCGCATGCCGCGGCCACCGCCACCGCCGGCCGCCTTGATGATGACCGGGTAGCCGATCTCACGGGCGGTACGGATGATTTCCTTGTGGTCGTCCGGCAGGGCACCTTCCGAACCTGGCACGCAGGGCACGCCGGCCTTCTTCATCGCATCCTTGGCCGAGACCTTGTCGCCCATCAGGCGGATCGTTTCTGCCGTCGGGCCGATGAAAACAAAGCCGCATTGCTCTACGCGTTCCGAGAAGTCGGCATTTTCCGAGAGGAAGCCGTAACCCGGGTGGATCGCTTCGGCATCCGTCACTTCGGCGGCCGAGATGATGGCCGGCACATTCAGGTAGCTGTCTTTTGACGGCGCCGGGCCAATGCAGACTGACTCATCGGCGAGCTTCACATATTTGGCGTCGCGGTCGGCTTCAGAGTGCACGACCACGGTTTTCACACCCAGCAGGCGACAGGCGCGCTGAATGCGGAGGGCGATTTCCCCCCGGTTGGCGATCAGAATCTTTCCGAACATGGCGATCAGCCGATCACGAACAGCGGTTCGCCAAATTCAACCGGTTGGCCGTTCTCGACCAGAATTGCCTTGATCACGCCCGACGCATCGGCTTCGATTTCGTTCAGCAGCTTCATGGCCTCGACGATGCACAGCGTCTGGCCTTCTTTGACGGTATCGCCAACTTCGACGAATGCCTTGGCATCCGGCGATGAGGCGCGGTAGAAGGTGCCGACCATCGGGCTTTTTACAATGTGACCTGCCGGCAACGCAGGCTCTGAAGGTCCGGCGGCTGGGGCAGCAGCGGCGGGCGCGGCATGAGCTACCGGTGCGGGGGCATAAACCTGGTGAGCGACCGGCGCGGCGGCCAGTTGCTTGGCAATACGGACTTTCTCCTCGCCCTCGGTCACTTCCAGTTCCGAAATGCCGGATTCCTGTACCAGGTCAATCAGTTTCTTGAGTTTGCGCAGATCCATATGGGTCTCCCGAGGGCAGTCTTAGATGATGAAAGAGTGATGCGTAACCATTGGGGCGCAGCGTTAAGCCTTGCCCGGATCCAGGTTATCCGACAGGGCAGCCACGATGTAGTCCAGCGCCAGCAAGTAACCCTGGGCGCCCAAACCGGTAATCGTGCCGACCGCTTTGTCGGAAAAATACGAATGCTGACGGAATGGCTCACGCGCATGAACGTTCGACAGGTGAACCTCGATGAACGACAGATCCGAAGCCAGCACGGCATCCCGCAGCGCCACGCTGGAATGCGTGAAACCCCCGGGGTTGATGACGAGGAAGTCGAAACTCTCATTGCGTGCGGCATGCAGTCGCTCGATCAGTGCGCCCTCGTGGTTGCTCTGAAAGGTTTCCAGCGCGATGCCGGCACGTTCGGCACGTTCGGTCAGGGCGCGATCAATGTCGCTCAACGTTGTGAAGCCGTAAACGTGCGGTTCACGTTGGCCGAGCAGGTTCAGATTCGGGCCATTGAGAACCAGAACCTTGCCGAGTTGATCGGGTGTACGGATTTGGGCTTCGCTAGTCATAGGGGCATTATCTCCCAATTAAGCGCAAAATTCCAGGAAGTTCGCCGCCATATAGCAGCAATATCGCAGCGAGTTACTTTGTCGCTTTGGCTAGGTCCGATTCCAGGTCTTTGCGGGTGTAGATGCCAAAATGACGATTGGTGATCACCTGTTGGGTATTGATGATAAGTGTGAATGGCACGGCATCGTAGCGATTGCCCAGTTCGCGGCTGAGGTCAAAGCTGGGTTGACCGCCTACCACGATCGGGTAAGAAACCGGGGTTTTCTTGAGAAATGGCTTAACGTTATCCACCTGATCGGCGGCGATGCCGACAAATACAACGCCCTTCTCTTTCCATTGGCGCTGCACGTCATCAAACATCGGCATCTCTTCGATGCAGGGCGGGCACCAGGTCGACCAGAAATTCACGACGACGGTTTTGCCACGCAGGGCCGATAAATCGACGATCTTGCCGCTAACGTCTTTGAATTGGGCGTCAAAGAGCTTGGCGCTGGCTTGCGGCCCGTTGTGAGCGTTCTGGGTGCTATCAAACTTGGAGCAGGCGCTTAACAGGCAGGTGACGCCCAGAATCGCCAGCAGCATGGTCCAACGGCGCAAAAGGGGCAGGGCAAGCGTTGACAAGTAAGTCATGGTGCAAAATTTCCAGGTGGCGATGTCCGCATTTTACCTGCAGTTTCGATGAAAATCTCTGCCAGATAGTCGGCGCTTTCAGAGCATTGCTGCTGCCGCCATCCGTGAGCGAACGACGTCGGCGCGGGCACGTTCTCGTACGGAACCATCATGTTTCTTGAAGACGACCCGCTCATCATGGCTGGGATAAATCACCAGATTGGTCACCCAGTCATTACGGCTGACCTGGAGCACGGCGCTGGTGCGTTCGTTCCGGGGCTGAACTGGCTCATAGTCGATCCCGCGATTGAGTAGAAAAATTTCTACGTCCTTATCGCTGTCCGGGTACAGCAGGATATCGATCATTGCGAAGCGGCCTGCGGTACCTTCCAGTACCGAGCCAGTCAGGTACGGGTGAAACTCGGCGAGCAGATCCATCCAGTACAGGGCCTCGCTGCGCATGGCGGCGATACGTTCGCGTTGTTCACTGTCATGAAATATGGCCTGATGGGTACGCAGGGCGTCATACACCGCTTGCGAGGTCGGTAGACCGATCCACTCGGGCAGGTTGAGCTGGTGGGCTGCTTTGCGCTTTGCCAGCTCGACGTCATCGACCCCATCTTCTGCCATCAGGCGGGCGGCCACCGCAGCAATATGGGCGGTGCCGTTGTTCTGCATGCCGGTAGGGCGTCGTCGGTGGCGCATCTTGGTTCTCCGGGGCAGGTACAATGCGTTCCATTCTAAACCTACCGGACGAAGATTGCGCCGGTGTGACGCAAACGGAAGAACGATGCATCTGCACATACTGGGTGTCTGCGGCACCTTCATGGGTGGTCTGGCGCAACTGGCACGCGCCGCAGGTCATAAAGTGACAGGCTGTGACGCCGGCGTTTACCCGCCAATGAGCGACCAGCTTCGCGGCGCTGGTATCGAACTCATCGAGGGCTACGACCCGTTGCAGCTATCGCTTAAAGCCGATGTCTACGTCATCGGGAACGCCATCTCGCGTGGCAACCCCTTGCTCGAAGCCATTCTTGACGCCGGGTTGCCCTACGTCTCCGGCCCACAATGGTTGGCCGAACATATTCTGCAGGGCCGCTGGGTGCTGGGCGTGGCCGGAACGCATGGTAAAACTACCACCGCATCGCTACTTGCCTGGATTCTGGAAGATGCCGGTCTGGCACCCGGTTTCCTCATCGGTGGCGTGCCGCGTAACTTTGGCGTTTCTGCCCGTCTGCACGGCGATCTCCAGGATTCGCCCTTCTTCGTCATCGAAGCTGACGAATACGACACGGCCTTCTGCGACAAGCGCTCCAAGTTTGTGCACTACCGGCCGCGCACCGTTATTCTGAACAATCTGGAATTCGATCACGCCGACATCTTCAGCGACCTCGCCGCCATCGAAACCCAGTTTCATCACCTGGTGCGTACTATGCCGGGCAATGGGCTGATTGTTGCCAACGCCGCCGAACCCGCGCTCAATCGCGTGCTCGAACGTGGCTGCTGGACCCCGGTGGTTGGTTTTGGCGCAAACGGTGGCTTTACCGTCGATGGTGATGATGCCACTGGCCGTCTGACCGTCCGCGAAGGCGATACCATCATTGGCGATATCACTTGGGCGCTCACTGGCGACCACAACCGCATGAACGCGTTGGCCGCCATGCTGGCTGCCCGCCACGCTGGTGTGCCGCTGGATAAAGGCCTCGATGCCCTCTCTCGCTTCGAGAACGTCAAACGCCGCATGGAGGTGCGCGGCGTTGAACGCGGCGTGACCGTCTACGACGACTTCGCCCATCATCCGACCGCCATCGCCACGACGGTTGCCGGCCTACGCCGCAAGGTGGGCAAGGCTCGCATCCTTGCCGTGATCGAACCGCGCTCCAACACCATGAAGCTCGGCGTCATGAAAGACCTGCTGCCGGGCAGCCTGGCCGATTGCGATCAGGTCTATTGCTACGGCGCCAATCTGGGTTGGGATGCCGCCCAGGCCTTGCTTCCTATGGGTAACCGAGCCGAAGTGCACGAGGATTTCAATGCCATGTTGAAGGCAATCGTAGGAAACGCCCAAGCCGGCGACCATATTCTGGTCATGAGTAATGGTGGATTCCAGGGAATCCACAGCAAGTTACTGGAAGCCCTGTTATCATCCTGACATGGTTAAAAATTAACCAACCTGATTTTTCCCTTTCTGGAGATTCGCTCATGAAGAAGTCGTTCCTTATTGCTGTACTGCTGGCTACCGCTGGTCTGGTTCAGGCTCAAACCGCTGCCCCGGCTGCACAACAGTCAGGTACCAACGTGGTGCCGGTTGCTGCAGAAGTCACCGTGCTGACCGCCACGGTGGATTCGGTCGATGCCAAGAACCGCACCGTCGTTCTGAAGAATGACCAAGGTCAAACCACTTCGATGAAGGTCGGCAAGGATGTTACCAACTTCGGCAACATCAAGAAGGGCGATATCTTCGTCATCGAGTATGCACAAGCCGTGGCCGTTGGTCTGACGCTGGCCTCGAAGGCCGACAAGCCGGGCGTTGCCGCAAACCGCACCGTCAAGGTTCAAGACGCAGCGAACAAGAAGCCGTTTGCTGAAGAAATCGACACCATCGTCGAAACCGCCAAGATCAAGAGCATCAATGCCAAGCAACGTACCGCTGTGCTGAACATGCCGAATGGCAAGAGCGTCAAGGTGAAGGTCGACAAGGCTGTCCTGGGCCTGGAGAAGTTTAAGGTGGGTGACGAAGTCGTCGTCGAGTACGTTCAAGACATGGCTATCGGTTTTGTTGCACCGACTGCTAAGTAAGTCATACTTGCTTCAAACGACAAAGGCGCCTCGGGCGCCTTTGTCGTTTTGTGGTGTACTAGTTCACAGACTCACCCAAATAGGCGCTTCTCACTCTGTCATCCTGCAACAGATCTTCTGAACCGCCTGTCAGGGTGATGAGGCCCGACTCCAGTACATAAGCCCGGCGGCTGACTTTGAGGGCGAGACGGGCATTCTGCTCGACCAACAGAATGCTGACGCCGCTATCACGGGCAGCGGTGATGAGTTCAAAGATCCGGTCCACCATAATGGGCGCAAGGCCCATCGACGGTTCGTCGAGCAGCAAGAGTTGGGGCGCTGACATCAGTGCGCGGGCGATGGCCAGCATTTGTTGTTCGCCACCCGAGAGGGTGCCCGCCAATTGTGAGGCGCGCTCTCTCAAGCGCGGTAGGCGTTCTAGCAGATCGTCGAGTCGCTGGTGAACGATCTGCTGATCTTTTACTCGGAAGGCGCCAAGCTTGAGATTCTCCAGAACGGTCTGGCGGGCGAAGACGCCCCGGCCTTCAGGCACGAGCGCCACGCCATGGGCGATGAGTTCGTGCGCCGGTAGCTGCATCAGGTTGATGACCGGCTCACTGCCGGGATTCAACAGCGCTTGACCGGTGGCTTGTGGCAACATGCGTGCGAGTGCTTTGAGTGTTGAGGTTTTGCCAGCGCCATTAGCGCCAATGAGCGCCACCAACTCACCTTGTCCGACGTCAAAGCTGATGCCTTTGACAGCCTGGATGCCACCATAGTGCAGTTGCAGGTCGCGGACTTCAAGCATGCGCGCCGCTCCCCAGATAGGCTTCGATAACGCGCGGGTGCTTCTGCACGACGGCCGGCACTTCTTCGCAAATGAGTTCGCCGTAGTCGAGCACGGCGACACGGTCGCACAACCGCATGATTAACTGTACGTCATGCTCGATGAGCAGCACGCTGATGCCATCGGCGCGAATCATTTCGATGAGTTGGCGTAGCCCCGCCGTTTCGTTGGCATTCATGCCGGCAGCGGGTTCATCCAGGCACAGCAGTTTGGGATGCGTGGCCAGGGCGCGGGCGATTTCGAGGCGACGTTGATCGCCATAGGAGAGATTCTTTGCCAGATCATGCGCACGGTGCGCGATACCGACGTAGCGCATCAGTTGCAACGACTCATCTTCGGTCGCTTGTTCTTCGCGGCGATTGAAGGGCGTACGCAGGATGTCACTGAGAATGTTGCTGCGCAGGCGAGCGTGGCGGCCGACCATAACGTTTTCCAGGGCGGTCATGTTGGGGAACAGCCGGATGTTCTGGAAGGTACGGGCGATGCCCTGGCACACCGTCTTATCCGGCGCGTTGCTATTGAGCGGTGCGCCGTCGAAGATGAATTCGCCGCTGTCTGGTACATAAAGCCCGGTCAGACAATTGAATAGCGTGGTTTTACCAGCGCCATTGGGGCCGATCAGGCCGTAAATTTCGCCGCGATTAAGCGTGATCGATACATCCTTCAGTGCCTGCACGCCGCCAAAGGCTTTGCTGATATTGGATGCGCTTAGCAATATGTGAGCAGTCATGGTGTATCTCACTTATGGCTAACCGGCACGGCGGCCGGCGCATCCACATGTTGTGCATCTTGTATTTCACGCTGACGTTGTGGCGAGGGCCACAGACCGCTAGGGCGGTAACGCATGACTAACACCAGCGACAACCCGAATAGCAGCATGCGCAGACTTTCCGGGTCGATATAGATTTTGCCGAACAGCATTTGCTGGGTTGGCCCAGCGACATGACGGAAGAACTCCGGAAGCAGTGTGAGCAGCAGGGCCCCAAAGATTACCCCGGGAATATGGCCCATACCGCCGAGCACCACCATACAGAGCACCATGACTGATTCGAGCAAGCCAAAGGACTCCGGGCTGACGAATTGCTGGAAGCCGGCAAAGAGTCCGCCGGCCACGCCGCCGAAGGTGGCGCCCATGGCGAAGGCCAGAAGTTTGACGTTGCGAGTGTTGATGCCGCAGGCTTTGGCGGCGATTTCATCTTCCCGGATCGCCGCCCAGGCGCGGCCAACGCGGGAGCGCTCCAGGCGGAGCGCGATACCGATGATGGTCACCGCGGCAAACAGGAACACATAGTAGAACGCCACCAGTGAGGGGATTGTCACAACGCCCAGATCAATCGGCCGCGCCAGCGAGACGCTACCAAAATGCAGCGCATCGATGGCCGAAATGCCCTGTGGGCCATTGGTAATGTTGATGGGCGCATTGAGGTTGTTGAGGAAGATGCGAATGATTTCGCCAAAGCCTAGCGTCACGATCGCCAGATAATCACCCCGAAGTTTGAGCGTGGGAGCACCGAGCAGCACGCCGAACAATCCGGCAACGCCGGCGCCCAGCGGGAGAATTGCCCACATGGGCCAATGCAGACCGAATTGTGGACTGGCCAGTAAAGCCCAGAGGTAAGCGCCCACGGCGTAGAACGCGATGTAGCCCATGTCGAGGAGGCCGGCAAAGCCCACCACGATATTGAGGCCCAAGGCCAGCATCACATAGAGCAACGCAAAGTTAAGAACACGTAGCCAGGTGTTGCCAAAGCCGGCGGCAACGATCCATGGCATCACAGCAAGCAGAATGCCGAGGAGTGCCCAGACCAACCAATGCACACGCCCATCGTTTAGCGGACGGGTCAGGCGGGCGAAAAAGCGGGCGGTCATTTTCATGGCGTTTGCCCTCAGGCCCGCTCCGAAACGCGTTCACCCATCAGACCGCCCGGCCGGAAGACCAGTACGCCGATGAGTACGAGAAAGGCGAAGATGTCCTGATAGTTGGAGCCGAGGAAGCCGCCCGTGAGATCTTCGATGTAACCACCGCCCAGTGATTCGATCAGACCCAGCAGCAGGCCACCCAGCATGGCGCCGGTGATATTACCGATACCCCCGAGCACAGCGGCGGTAAATGCCTTGAGTCCGAGCATGAAGCCCATGTAATAGTGCGCAACAGAGTAGTTGGCGCCGACCATCAGTCCAGCAAGCGCCGCGAGCGCAGCGCCGATCACGAAAGTGAGCGTGATGATGCGGTTGACCGGGATGCCCATCAGTTCGGCGATGGCCGGGTTCTCGGCCGTGGCGCGCATGGCTTGGCCCATGGCGGTGCGTTGAATCAGCCAGGCCAGGGCGGCCATGGTGCCGGCCGCAAGGAGGATGGTGACCACTTGTAACAGCGTGACCTGCGCGCCGCCGATGTCGTAATGGATCGCCGGCAAAATATCCGGGAATGCGTGGTAACTCCGGCCCCAGATCATCATGGCCAAATTTTGTAGCAATATTGATACGCCAATCGCGCTGATCAGCGGCGCCAATTTGGGTGCGTGGCGTAGCGGTCGGTAGGCGTAGCGTTCAATGGCCCAGGCCAGCCCCATGCAGGCGGGTGCGGCAACGAGCAGCGCGAGCAAGGCCAACAGTACGGGTGGTAGCCCGGTGGGCGCCAGCGCAGTCATCACGGTATAGGCCACCAGCGCGCCGACCATCACAACTTCGCCGTGGGCAAAGTTGATCAGCCCCAGGATGCCGTAGACCATGGTGTAGCCCAAGGCGACGAGCGCATAGATGCTACCGAGGACAACCCCGTTGATGATCTGCTGGAGAAAGATATCCATGGGCCAAAAAATTGCCCGACCATGGGGTCGGGCAATTGGGGTTGTTGAGATTTATTTGGTGGCCGCTGGCGCGGTCGGAGCAGAAACTGTTTCGACGAAGTTCCAGTTGCCACCTTTGTCTTGATAGATGGAGACGGCTGGCGAAACGAGGTCACCCTTGGCATCGAAGATCACCTTGGCGGTGACGCCCTGGAACTGGGTCTTGCTCACCTCCGGTAGGTACTTGGCTGGCTCGGCAGAGTTGGCACGTTGCATCGAGTCAGCCATCACCATCACAGCGTCATACACGTAAGGCGCGTAGAGCTGGATCGGCTGGTTGTAACGCTCCTTGTACTTTTCTTTGAAGACCGTGCCGCCCGGCATTTTTTCCAGTGGCACCCCCGGCAGCGAACAGTACTGACCTTCTGCCGCGTTGCCGGCCAGCTTAATGAATTCCGGCGTACAACCACCATCGCCAATCAGGAAGGCCGCCTTGAGGCCGAGCTCACGCGCTTGCTTGAGCGCTGGGCCGCCCTGGGCATCCATCGCGCTGAAGAACAGCACGTCCGGATTCGACGCTTTGATCTTTGTCAGGATGGCTTTGAAGTCGGTGGCTTTGTCGGTGGTAAATTCCTGCGCCACGATCTTGGCACCCCCAGCTTCAGCGGCTTTCTTGAATTCATCCGCCAGACCCTGACCATAAGCCGTACGGTCGTCAACGATAGCGATGGTCTTGGCCTTCAGGCTCTGGGTGGCGAATTGCGCCAGGGCTTGACCCTGGTGAACATCGTTGGCAAAAACGCGGAACGTGGTTTTAAAACCTTGTTGCGTATAGGTCGGGTTGGTGGCCGAGCCGGAGATCTGGGGAATGCCAGCGTCCGAGTAGATACGCGAGGCCGGAATCGTGGTGCCCGAATTCAGGTGGCCGATCACGCCGTTAACCTTTTGATCCACAAACTTCTGAGCCACGGTGGTACCGGCCTTCGGATCGGCCTGATCATCTTCGGAGATCAGCACGAATTTGACCTTGTTGCCACCGATGCTGAGGCCACGACTATTCAGTTCGTCGATGGCCATGATGGCGCCATTTTCGTTATCCTTGCCCAGGTGCGCCTGCGGCCCGGTCAGTGGTGCGGCGTGACCGATTTTGATGGTCACTTCGCCTGTGGCGATCGGGGCGGCATCTTTGTTGCCACAAGCAGTGAGGCTGAGCAATGCGATGGCAAGGGTGGTGAGCGACAGGGCGTGACGTGCAATGGGGGTCATGGCGGGCTCCAAAAGATTTTTGCCATTTTTACACAAAAAAACCGACCCCGTGAGGTCGGTTTTTAAGAATCCACCAGGCTCTGGTTTGGGTCAGCCAGTGCGATCTCTCAGAGGCCGAGTCGACGGCAGATTTCCAGCGTTAATGCGGACTGGTTCATGGTGTAGAAATGCAGACCCGGTGCGCCACCTTCAATGAGCTGTTCACAAAGATCGGTGACCACGTCAAGCCCGAATGCCTTGATGCTTTCGGCATCATCCCCGTAGCTTTCCAGCGTGCGACGCATCCAGCGGGGAATCTCGGCGCCGCAGGCGTCCGAGAAACGGGCCAGTTTGGTGAACCCGCTAATGGGCATGATGCCCGGCACGATAGGTTGGCTGACGCCTGCATTGCGGGCGGCATCGACGAAGTTGAAATAGGCGTCCGCGTTGAAGAAGTACTGCGTGATTGCTGAATCGGCGCCGGCATTCATCTTGTTGACGAACGCGCGCAGGTCGTCCGCTGGAGTCCGCGCCTGTGGGTGCCATTCGGGGTAGGCGGCGACCTCGACATGGAACTGATCACCGGTCGTATCGCGAATGAACTCGACCAGTTCGTTGGCATAACGAAACTCCCCCGCTTCGGCCATACCAGAAGGCAGATCACCGCGCAGCGCCACGATGCGGCGTATGCCGAGTTCCTGGTACTCATCGAGAATCTCGCGAATACTGTCGCGCGTAGAGCCGATGCACGACAGGTGCGGTGCAGCATCAATACCTTCGTCCACCATTTCACGGATGACGTCGAACGTACGCTCACGGGTCGAACCGCCTGCGCCATAAGTGACCGAACAAAAAGTCGGCTCGAGGACGGCGATTTTCTCGCGGACAACGCGCAGTTTATCGAGGCCTTCTGGCGTTTGCGGCGGAAAATATTCGACGGAGAGTTCGACGGATGGTTGGGTCATGCTGGATATCCGAAGATCAACGTTGCTCGACGCGGGGTTGTTCCGTCAGCGACGAAAGGAACCAGCTAGCAATGCTGTAGATGATAGAGCCGAACAGCGCCGAGAAGAAACCTTCGACCTTGAAACCGCTCAGGATATCGCCCACCCACCAGAACATCATCGCGTTGATCACGAACAGGAACAAACCCAGCGTGAGCAGGGTGACCGGTAGCGTCAACAGGATGAAGATCGGGCGGATGACCGCGTTGACCAGGCCGAGAATGACGACGGCGATGAGCGCCGAACCAAAACTCTCGATGTGAATACCCGGCACGATGTAGGGTACGAGCAGTAAAGCGACGGCATTCAGAGCCCAGGTCAACAGCAGTTTCATAGTGATGGTGTCCTTGATTAGTAGCGGTAGTGTTCCGGCTTGTAAGGCCCCGATTTTGACACACCAATGTAGGCGGCCTGTTGGTCGCTCAGTTCGGTCAGTTGCGCATTGAGCTTCTTCAGCTGCAGGCGGGCGACCTTTTCATCAAGGTGCTTGGGTAGCGTGTAGACGCCGATCGGGTATTTGTTGCTATCGCGTTCGGTCCATAGTTCGATCTGGGCGATCGTCTGGTTGGCGAACGACGATGACATCACGTATGACGGGTGACCGGTGGCGCAGCCCAGGTTGACGAGGCGCCCCTTGGCTAGCAGGATGATGCGCTTGCCGTCCGGGAAAATGACGTGATCGACCTGGGGCTTGATCTCTTCCCACTGGTAGCCTTCGATACCGGCGACGTCGATTTCATTGTCGAAGTGACCAATGTTGCAGACGATGGCCTGGTCTTTCATCTTCTTCATGTGCTCATGCGTGATGACATGGTAGTTGCCAGTCGCGGTGACGAAGATGTCGGCATGTGCGGCGGCGTAGTCCATGGTGACAACGCGATAGCCTTCCATGGCAGCCTGCAGGGCGCAGATCGGATCGATTTCGGTCACCCAGACTTGCGCCGATAGCGCGCGCAGTGCTTGAGCTGAACCCTTACCCACATCGCCGTAACCGGCAACCACAGCCACCTTACCGGCAACCATCACGTCGGTGGCACGCTTGATGCCGTCGACCAGCGATTCACGGCAACCATACAGGTTGTCGAACTTCGACTTGGTGACTGAGTCATTCACGTTAATGGCCGGGAACTTGAGGTCGCCCCGGGCATGCATCTGATACAGGCGATGAACACCGGTGGTAGTTTCCTCGGTCACGCCCTTTACTTTGTCCAGACGGGTCGAGTACCAGGTCGGATCGGTCTTGAGTTTGGCTTTGATGGAAGCGAACAACACACGTTCTTCTTCGCTGCCCGGATTTGACAACACGGCCTGGTCTTTTTCAGCCTTGGCGCCGAGGTGCAGCAGCAGCGTGGCGTCGCCGCCGTCGTCGAGAATCATGTTCGAGAAACCGCCATCGGCCCACTCGAAAATACGGTGGGTGTAATCCCAGTAGTCTTCCAGCGACTCACCCTTGACGGCGAAGACCGGCGTGCCTTTGGCGGCGATGGCGGCAGCCGCGTGATCCTGGGTCGAGAAGATGTTGCACGAGGCCCAGCGCACTTCGGCACCCAGTGCTTGCAGTGTTTCGATTAACACCGCGGTCTGAATGGTCATGTGCAGCGAACCGGTGATGCGGGCGCCACGCAGCGGTTGGGTGGCGGCGAATTCTTCGCGGATGGCCATGAGGCCCGGCATTTCGGTTTCGGCGATCGCGATTTCGCGACGACCCCAATCGGCCAGCGATAGATCAGCAATGACGTAGTCGGTTTTAAATTTGTCAGCAGCGTTCATTTCGGCTTCCTTTTCCCTAAAGCAAAGCGGGTGTGAATCAGAAAGGAAACCGTTGAACCTGTGTTGCACATTCTGCGGCCTTCACCTGATTCACCAACCCCACAGGTTGGTCAGGCGAGCGCAGTTAATCAGATCCGAGCCTGGCAGCAGAAGATTCTGCGTCGCAGCGCTCCTCGGAATGGATGCATTCTACCAGAAACGACGCAAAAAAATCCCGGATCGCCCCAATAGGCGTCCGGGATCAATGAGTTACAACGAGTTACAGGCCGGCGGCGATGCGCAGGGCTTCGGCCTTATCGGTCCACTCCCAGGTGAATTCCGGCTCTTCGCGGCCGAAGTGACCGTAAGCGGCGGTCTTCGAGTAGATCGGACGCAACAGATCCAGCGACTGCACGATGCCCTTCGGACGTAGGTCGAAGTGTTCGGCGACCAGCGCAGCGATCTTCTCGTCGGCAATCTTGCCCGTGCCGAAGGTGTTGACCATCAGCGATACCGGCTTGGCGACGCCGATGGCGTAGGCGACCTGTACTTCAGCCTTGTCGGCCAGACCGGCGGCGACGATGTTCTTGGCCACGTAACGGCCAGCGTAGGCGGCCGAGCGGTCGACCTTCGACGGATCCTTGCCCGAGAAAGCACCGCCACCGTGGTGGGCGGCACCACCGTAGGTGTCGACGATGATCTTGCGGCCGGTCAGGCCGCAGTCACCGTGCGGGCCACCGACCACGAAACGACCGGTCGGGTTGATCAGGTAACGAATCTTGTCGTTGATCATGTCGGCCGGTAGCACTGGCTTGATGATTTCTTCAATGACGGCTTCTTCGATCTGTTTGTGGGTTACGTCGGCATCGTGCTGGGTCGACACCACCACGGTATCGATGGCGACCGGCTTACCGTCGACATAACGCACGGTCAACTGGCTTTTGGCGTCCGGACGCAGCCAGGGAAGGCGGCCATCGCGGCGTAGGTCGGCCTGACGCTGCATGATGCGGTGTGCGTAGAAAATCGGGAACGGCATCAAGGTTGGCGTTTCGGTACACGCGTAACCGAACATCAGACCCTGGTCACCAGCGCCCTGATCCAGATCGATGCCTTCGCCTTCGTTGACGCCCTGGGCGATGTCCGGGCTTTGACGGTTGATGGCGGTGAGAATGGCGCACGATTTGTAGTCGAAGCCGATGTCCGAGTTGTCGTAACCGATACGGCGCACGGTGTCTTGGGCGATTTCACGGTAGTTGATGTGCGCCGAGGTGGTGATTTCACCGGAGATCACGACAAGACCGGTCGAGACCAGCGTTTCGCAGGCGACACGCGCTTTCGGGTCTTCGGCCAGGATGGCATCGAGGATGGCGTCAGAGATCTGATCCGCGACTTTGTCGGGGTGACCTTCGGATACCGATTCGGATGAGAAGAGATACTCGCTCATTATGTTTACTCCAGAAACAACAAATCCCCGGTGGACTTGGTCCGGCTTACTACTGCCGGGGGGCGTGTCCTGCTCCGGGGATCGGGTCGAGCGAGGGACGCTTTAGCAGATTCGGTCACCATGACTGGTGCGCCCCGCCCTGCAAGTTGTCGTATTAACTCGGCGGTCTGAGATAATTGTGTCTGCAAAATCCTTTTGCGTCAACCATCTGCACTTGTTCGCCTTATGTCTGAAATGCAAACACCTGCCAACCTGTCGTTAAAGCATCGTTGCTATTTAGGCCTTGTTCGCTGGCTGGCACAGTTGCCGTTGCCGTTGTTGCAGGCCATGGGCGGACTTGTCGGCCGTGTGGTTTATCGTGTTTCGGGGGGTTATCGTCACCATTTTGACGCAAACCTGGCGCAGGCCTTCGGGCCAGAAGCCGTGGCGCAGATCGGCCCCGTGGCTCGCGCCGAGGCCGGTAAAGCGATTTTCGAGTTACCCTGGCTCTGGTTGCACCCGCGTGCGGAGATTCTGAGTACCCTGCACCGGGTCGAGGGTTGGCAGCATGTGCAGACCGCACACGCAGCAGGCAAAGGGATTCTTTTTCTGACACCGCACCTGGGCTGCTTTGAAATCACCGCGCAGTATGCGGCCAGCCACCCGGATGCATCGCCGATTACCGTGTTGTTCCGGCCGCCGCGCCAGCGCTGGGCGGAATCGATTTTGCGCTATGGCCGCACGCGCCAGGGGATGGAAGTTGCACCAGCGGACTTAAGTGGAGTGCGCCGCCTAATCCGTGCGTTAAAAGCGGGTGAGTCCGTAGGTTTGTTGCCGGATCAGGTGCCGCCGGCAGGTCAGGGTGCCTGGCTGCCCTGGTTTGGCCAGCCGGCTTACACCATGACATTAGCGGCACGCCTGGCGCAGACCGGTGCCAGCGTGATTTTTGCGTACGCTGAACGATTGCCGAAGGGTCAAGGCTTTATTCTGACCTGTACACCACCGGAGGCGCCGTTGCCGTTGGATGATCTGGAAGCGACCGCTGCGGCGATTAATGGCAATCTCATGCAATTGATCCGCCGTTGCCCAACGCAATACTTGTGGGGCTACAACCGCTACAAAGCACCGCGTGGCGGTGGTGAAGAAGCGCAGCGCCCGGCGTCGGCACAGGTAGAATCCGGAACATGAAAATTAAATTTTCCAAGATGCACGGCCTGGGTAACGATTTTGTCGTGATCGATGGCATGCGCCAGTACGTTGAATTTACACCGGAGCAGATTCGTGCTCTGGGCGATCGTCATACCGGCATCGGTTTTGATCAGCTGCTGCTGGTGGAGCCACCCGGAGCGCCGGGCGCCGATTTTCGTTATCGCATCTTCAATGCCGATGGTGGCGAAGTAGAACAGTGCGGCAATGGCGCGCGTTGCTTCGTACGCTTCGTGCACGACCAGAAATTGACCGATAAGTGCGCTATTGTGGTCGAGACCAAGCGTGGCATTATTCATCCGCGCCTGGAGGCCGATGGCCTTGTCACAGTGGATATGGGTCAGCCGCGTTTTTCGCCCGCCGAGATTCCTTTTGAATCGGACTCGGATGCGGCCGAGCAATCGCTACAACTGCCGGATGGCACGACAATGATCATTGGTGCGGTATCGATGGGCAATCCGCACGCTGTGACGATCGTAGCTGATGTTGATACCGCCCCGGTGGCCGTGCAAGGGCCGCAGATAGAAAGCCACGAGCGCTTCCCGCAACGTGTGAACGCGGGCTTTATGCAGATTGAAGATCGCCACAACATACGCTTGCGCGTCTACGAACGCGGCGCGGGTGAAACACTGGCGTGCGGCACAGGCGCTTGCGCCGCCGTCGTGTCAGGGATTCGCCGTGGCTTAATGGATTCACCCGTACGCGTACAAACGCGTGGTGGCGACCTGAGCATTGCTTGGCATGGCCCGGGCCAATCAGTCATCATGACGGGGCCGGCCGTAACCGTTTTTACTGGAGAGATCGACGTATGAGCGTGACGCGCGAAGCAGTGCTGGACTACCTCAAGAATCACCCGGAAATCTTCGAGGAGCAAGCCGAGTTTTTTCATCAGGTTGAGATCTCGCATCCATACAGCGGCCGGACGATTTCGCTTGCCGAACGCCAGATGATCAATCTCCGTGAGAAGAACCGATTGCTCGAACACCGCCTAGGCGAACTGCTAGGCGTGGGCGAATCGAACGATGCGCTGGGTGCGCGTATGCACCAGCTGACGATTGCGCTGGTCGGCGCCAATCGTCTGGATCAGATGGTGGCGCTGATTCTCAAGTCATTGGCCGAAGATTTTGGCGTGCCGCAGGCACGGCTGCGTCTCTGGGGCGAGGGTGCTGCGAACTTGAGCCACGAAGTGTGCACACCGGTCAGCGCTGAACTGATTAAAGAAGCCTCGGGGATGAATCACCCGGTGACGGGTTCTGTTCGTACTGGCGAAGTCGCCGCCTGGTTCGGTAGCGAGGGCGATAGTGAGAACATTGCTTCGATGGCCCTGGTACCGCTGCGCTTTGACGGCCAGACGCTGGGTTTACTGGCGATGGGGTCGGATGATGCCGAACGCTTCGTGGCGGGTATGGGCACCTTGTACATCGAACGACTCGGCGATGTGATCGCTGCATCGCTGTCACGCGTCCTACGCGCCTAAGGTTTTTGGATATGGCCGATGCCGGGAAAACTGAGGCGCCTGAGACGCTCTGGCCCGGTGCCGAAGACTGGCTGGCCGAACTGCGCGATCAGCGGCGCGTGTCGCCGCATACGCTGAGTAATTACGAACGGGATTTGCGCCGGCTGCAAGGCTTGGCCAATGGCGCCGCACCGGCCGATTTAACGGCGCTGGATCTGCGCCGCTTTGTGGGGCGTTTGCATGCGGGTGGTTTGTCGGGGCGTTCCATTGCCCGCACGCTGTCGGCGTGGCGCGGCTTGTTGCGCTGGTTGGCGCGGCGCGGCGTGCTGGATGCGAACGTCGCCGAAGGGCTGCGTGCGCCAAAGCACCCAAAGCGTTTGCCGGACGCCCTGTCGGTCGATGAAGCCTTTCGTTTGTTGAATCCCGTCGCGGCTACAGCGACGGATGGTGAAAACCCGAAGACGTCACTCCGTGAGCACCATCTGCAAATTCGGGACCAGGCCATCTACGAATTGTTTTATTCCTCGGGGGTACGGTTATCGGAGCTCGTCGGTTTGAATCTCGACTGTTTGCCAGATCTACGCCAGGGTGAAGTGCGCGTGCTCGGTAAACGCAACAAAACGCGCGTGGTACCGGTGGGCAAGGCGGCGCTCAATGCGATCGAAGCTTGGCTCGCTGTTCGCGGGCAGATCGCCAAGCCAGACGAAACAGCGCTCTTCGTCGGCCCGCAAGGCAAACGCATTTCACCCCGCATGATTCAATTGCGCTTACAGCAGCATGGCCAGCGCCAGGGGTTGCCCCAACGGGTGCATCCACATCAGTTGCGACATTCCTTTGCGACCCATATGCTGCAGGGCTCCGGCGATCTGCGCGCGGTACAGGAGCTGCTGGGTCACGCGAGTATCGCCTCGACGCAGGTTTATACCCATCTCGATTTTCAACATCTGGCGCAGGTCTATGATCAGGCACATCCGCGTGCCCATCGCGCCAGAGAAGCGGCGGTACGTGATGCCGCAGAACAATTTACGCCCGATTCCAAAAACAACCCAACCTCATGACCGCCACGCTCATTCTGAATGCCGGAAAATCCGGTTCTGTACGTCGCCGCCATCCCTGGATCTTTGCCGGGTCGGTGGCTACGCTCAAAGGTCGTGCCCGTTCAGGCGACACGGTCATCGTTGAAGACGAGCATGGCGTAGCCATGGGTCGTGCTGCCTGGAGCCCAGCGTCAAAGATCCGGGCGCGCATGTGGACTTTTGATCCCAACGAAATCATTGACCACGCTTTTTTCAAACGACGTATCGCGCAGGCCATCGCCAGACGTGCCGGTTGGGGTGCATTGCGCGGCGAACAAGCCGAGCCAGCCGGTGAACGATTAATTCATGGTGAAGCCGATGGGCTTCCCGGCGTGATTGCCGATCGTTATGGCCATATGGTGGTGCTACAGCTGACAAGCGCAGGCGCAGACGCCTGGCGCGATGCCATCGTGGCGGGTCTGGTACAGGCTGTCGGCTGCCAGCACATCTATGAACGGTCGGATTCGGACGTGCGTAAGCTGGAAGGCCTGGAGCTGGTAACGGGCTGGCTGTCAGGCAAAGGGCTTGATGAAACGCCCCCGAATGGACTGCCGCAGATCGACGAACATGGTGTGCGCTTTGGCGTCGATGTGGTTGGTGGGCACAAGACGGGTTTCTATCTGGATCAGCGCGACAACCGCTTGATGTTGCGTGCATTGGCAGAGGGTCGTCGCGTACTGAACTGTTTTTGCTACACCGGTGGTTTTTCGTTGCAGGCCTTGGCCGGTGGCGCAGCCTCGGTGATGTCGATCGATTCATCGGGGCCGGCGCTGGAACAGGCCCAAGCCAACCTGGCGATGAATCCGCAGTTGGATGCATCGCGGGCCGCATGGCGTGACGCCGATGTGTTTCAGGCGTTGCGTGACTATCACAAGGCCGGTGAGCAGTTCGATCTGATCGTGCTGGATCCGCCAAAGTTTGCCCCCTCGGCTGTGTATGCTGATCAGGCAGCGCGTGCCTACAAAGACATTAATTTATTCGGGTTCAAATTGCTGGCCCCGGGCGGACTGCTGATGACCTATTCGTGTTCCGGCGGTGTGGGAGTCGAGCTTTTCCAGAAGATCGTAGCGAGTGCGGCGGCCGATGCGGGGCGTGATGCGCGGATTCTGCGCCGCCTGATGGCCTCCAGCGACCATCCGGTGGGGTTGGGGGCGCCGGAGGGCGAGTATCTCAAAGGCTTGCTGGTTGAAACTGCCTGATGATGACACGTGCGGATTCTGCCTATAAATCACGGTGGTGGGGAGCGTCGGGTATTGTGTTGCTCTCCCTGCTGTGGGGATACACCTGGGTGGTTTCGAAGCAGGCGCTGAATTTCGCGCCACCACTGGCGCTAACCTTGATACGCATTGCCGGCGGTGCCGTGGCACTCTTTGCTGCCCTGAAGCTTTTGCGGCAACCACTGAGATTACAGGCGCCGCGTGCCGTGCTCTTTATTAGTTTGTGCCAGGTCTCTGCCTTTATGTTGCTACAAACCTTCAGCCTTAAGTTTGGCGCTGCCGGCAAAACAGCCGTGTTGGTCTATACCATGCCCATCTGGACATTGCTGCTGGCTTGGCCAATCCTTAACGAGAAAGTTCGGGGCGTCCAGTGGGTTGCAGTCGGCGGCATGCTGACCGGGTTGTTTTTAATTATTGAGCCCTGGGATCTTCAGTCAAGTTGGTTGAGTAATGCGTGCGGTATCGGCGCAGCCGTGTGCTGGGCGATGGGCACAGTCCTGGTCAAGGCATTACGCCGTCAGCAACAGGTGAGTCTGTTGTCCCTGACCGCCTGGTCGAATCTCATCGGGGGCGTTCCTGTGGCGTTAATAGTCAGCTTGGCAGACGAACCACCGATTCATTGGACGCCTCATTTTGTGGTCATCGTACTGGTGTTAACGGTGATCAGCACGGCTTTTTGCTGGTGGTTATGGACATCCATTCTTGATCGGGTGCCGGCCTGGGAGGCGAGTTTGCTCGTATTGGGGACCCCGGTGATCGCCATCGTCTCCTCTCGGATCATTCTCGATGAGGCCTTTAGTCGCTTCGAGGTGACCGGTATTCTGCTGATTGGTTCGGGCTTGCTGTTGCTCTCCTTTGTTAGCTGGTTACGCGAGCGACAGCTGCAGGCATAGGCCAGACCCAGGATGTCCTAACAGCCGGAAGAGATAGTAGTTGACAAGCCCCTAGGGCAGGATGACACTAGCAAGGCAGTTACTTCAAATTCATTCAAGGAGTTGCGAAATGTCCATAAGTCGTCGTAAGTTTATTCTGGGTTCGGTTGCTGCCGGTTCTGCCATGGCGATGATGCGTACGGCAACTGCGGCAGACGCACCGATGGTCAGCGAGTCGGATCCGCAGGCCAAGTCGTTGGGCTATGTCGCCAATGCAAGTAAAGCGGATAAAGCGAAGTTCCCGAAGTTTGCTGCCGGTCAGAATTGTGCAAACTGTTCTTTGTATCAGGGCAAAGCTGGCGCATCATCGGGTCCGTGTCCAATCTTTGCTGGCAAGCAGGTTGCGGCCGCAGGTTGGTGCTCGGCTTACGTGAAAAAGGCCTAGATCACATCTTCGGTTGTCTACTGGATTGTCCAGCGGAAAGCCGGTCGATTCTGAGACCGGCTTTTTTGCTGCCAACGGTTTGACCCTTCACAGTCTATCAATTTGAAATTCATCCAGTTATGGATTTGTTTATCCGCATCGTTGAAGTGATTTTCCCGGTCATCGTGATCGTGGGCGTTGGTGTTTGGGCAGGTCGCTTGCATCAACCTGAAATGGGCGTAGCCAACCGCTTGAATATGGATTACTTTACGCCGGCGTTGGTGTTTACGGTGTTGGCCAACGGCGACTTCCAGATCCGTCAGTTTGCCTGGCTCGCGCTGGCTGCGGCAATTTCTATGTTGGCAACCGGTATGTTCGGATATGCTACCGCACGTTTGTTGAATGAAGACCCGAAAACGGTGGCTTTGCCGATCATGATCAACAACAGCGGCAATCTTGGCATCCCATTGGCGCTGCTGGCGTTTGGCAAAGAAGGTATGGCCGCTGCGGTTGTGCTGTTTCTCGTATCGAATATCTTTCACTTCACGATTGGCCCGTGGGTTCTGGATCACAATGCGCGGGTATCGGCGGTCTGGAAAACGCCGATGCTGATTGCAGCAGCATTAGGTCTTGCCTGCAATCTCCTGGAGTTCCACATTTGGGCGCCGTTGATGTTCGCAATCCGTACGCTAGGCGAGATTTCGGTACCACTGATGCTCTTCGCGCTAGGCGTCCGTTTGTGTGATGTACACTTCTCGGAAACGACGACGAGCATCGTTACGGCCGTGGTTCGCCCCGTGTCGGGTATTGCGACGGCGGCGTTTCTTGCCTGGGTAATGAATCTGCCACCGTTACAGACGGCCGAGTTGATTTTGTTCGGGTCCTTGCCGCCGGCGGTGATGAACTATATGTTTGCCGAACGTTATAACCAGGAACCGCAAAAGGTAGCATCGATCGTGATGATCGGTAATATTGCTGGTTTAGTGTTCATTCCCCTGGCGCTACTGATCGTGCTACCAAGTTAAAACCGAATGGTCTTTTCGCTGGCATACAGCGATTCGACGGTTTCGCGCGGGCGAACGATGTATGTTTTTGTACCATCAACCAGTACTTCGGCAGCACGCGGACGTGTGTTGTAGTTAGAGCTCATCACCATGCCGTAAGCACCGGCGGATAATACGGCAAGCAAATCCCCTTGGTCTAGCGTTAGTGAACGTGCCTGGCCCAGAAAATCACCGGTTTCACAGACCGGACCCACGATGTCATAAATCCGTGTTTCGCCAGCGTGAGGCGCAACCGCCACGATGTCATGCCAGGCTTCATAGAGTGCCGGGCGTGCCAGATCGTTCATGGCGGCATCAACAATGGCAAAGTGCTTGTCATCGCCGTGCTTCAGATATTCAACTTTAGTGATTAGTACGCCAGCATTACCGACAAGTCGGCGACCCGGCTCGAGTAGCACACGCAGTCCGCGACCGGTTAAACGGTCAAGCAGCGGTCGCAGGTAATCCGCAACAACGGGCTCGGTCTGACCTTCGTGGTAATAGATGCCGAGGCCGCCACCAAGATCAATGTGGTGCAGGTGAATACCTTCAGCTGTGAGTGTATCGACCAGTGGCAGGATACGCTCTAGGGCTTCGACAAAGGGCGATGGATCGAGCAGTTGTGATCCGATATGACAATCAATACCGCTGACCTCGATAGATGGTAATGAGGCTGCGTAGCGATAGAGTGCCAGGGCGTCAGCAATGGGAACGCCAAATTTATTTTCCTTGAGGCCAGTCGAAATGTACGGGTGGGTTTTGGCGTCAACGTCCGGGTTAACGCGCAGGCTAATCGGTGCACGTTTTCCGAGTCGGGCGGCTACTGCGGCCAGGCGATCCAGCTCGCTCGCAGATTCAACGTTGAAGCAGAGTATGCCGGCATTGAGCGCGGCAATCATTTCTTCTTCGGTCTTGCCGACGCCCGAGAAAACGATCTTTTGCGGGTCGCCTCCGGCAGCCAGAACACGTGCCAGTTCACCACCTGACACGATATCGAAGCCTGATCCAAGTTGCGCAAACAAGCTGAGCACGCCAAGGTTGCTGTTCGCTTTGACCGCAAAGCAAACCAGCGAGTCCTTGCCCGCAGGATGGGCGGCCAGTGTTTCGGCGAATGCCTGATAGGCATCGGTGAGCGCGGCTCTCGAGTAAACGTAAGTCGGTGTGCCGTACGTATCGGCGATGGCTTGCAAGTTCACTTCTTCAAAATGCAGATGCTGATTCTGATCTTTGAGGTGACGGCTATGCGAAAATTGGCGGGCAGACATGGCGATTGAATGTGAAATTAATACTGCGAGCCGTCGAGAATCATTTCGGCGGGGGAGTCTGTGGCGGGGTTGCGGAGAACCGCCGCCGGAATGCTGGGCTCCGTTTGTTGCCTAGCGGCAGCTTGCGCTTTGGCGTCTTCCGAGCCGGCCGGTGGCTTGGCATTCGGTAACTGGTTTGGTGCCAAATAGAGGCCACCCTTGATGCCACAGCTGGACAAGAGCAAGGCTGCGGCCAGGGGCAACAGACGACGATGCATAAGACGAGCATGGACTGCAATCAACATGCGCTGATGTTATCACGCGGGCCATGCCAGCAAGGCCAGCTCAGGCTAGAATTCGGTCATCTTAATCAGATTGCAGAGCCCCAGCATGGATGACAAAGAATTTGCCGAACGCTGCCAGCAGGAGCTGGCGGTGATTGAGGCTGCTATCGAGGCCGTTGCCGATAATGCCGCGGATATCGATTTTGAAACGCAGGGCGGCATTCTCGAAGTGGAATGTGCCGACGGCAGCAAGGTGATCGTGAGCCCGCACGCGATTGCCAAAGAGATCTGGGTAGCGGCTAAATCGGGGGGCTTCCACTTCCGTTACGATGCGGCAGCGGGCGCGTGGGTTGATACGCGTTCAGGTGATGCGCTCCGGGCGCGCTTGGTCGAGATTCTCAGACAACAAGGCCAGGTCGCTTTAGATCTCAGCTGAACCTGGCCTGATGTCATGTAGTGGTCGACGATTTAGTCGACGGCTTTGCCGCCGGAGTCGGGCGGTTCGGGCTCAACGCTGCTAGGTACCTGGCCACGGAAGAAGTACTCCTTCGCGGTGCCGCCCTTGCGGTTGCTGGAGACATCCACTGCAACCACGTCTTCTGGTGGCGGCTGTGTGCCTTGCGGGACACCCTGCAGCGCGGTCTCCATTGTGCCGATCCAGATGGGCAGGGCAGCTTGACCGCCCGTTTCGCCATTACCCAGATTACGCGGCTGGTCGAAACCCATCCAGGCACAGCCTGCGATGGTGAGTTGGTAACCGCAGAACCAGGCGTCGACGTGTTCGTTGGTGGTCCCAGTCTTGCCGGCCAGGTCGCTACGTTTTAGTTGTGCCGAGGCCTTGGCGGCAGTACCGTAAATCGTGACATCACGCAGCATGCTGTCCATGACGAACGCATTGCGCGCTTCGATCACGCGTGGGGCGGTCTCGCCGGCAACGACCGGTTGTGCCTGCGCCAGAACCGTGCCTTTCTCGTCGCGGATTTCCTGGACGATATATGGGTTGACCAAATAGCCACCATTAGCGAACACGGTGTAGGCACGCGCCATTTGCCAAGGCGTCACAGAACCGGCGCCGAGCGCCATGGTCAGATACGGCGGATGCTTTTCGGCCTCGAAGCCGAAGCGCGTCACGTATTCCTGGACATACTTCACGCCCGAAGCCTGGAGAATACGGATAGACACCATGTTCTTGGACTTGGCCAGAGCGGTTCGAAGACGCATCGGACCTTCGTATTTACCATCGTAGTTTTTGGGCGACCAGGCCGTAGAACCGGTTTCCGAAGCGCCGATGCTGATTGGGCTATCTTCGACAATGCTGGCGGGCGTAAAGCCTTTTTCCAGCGCCGCCGAATAGATGAAGGGTTTAAACGACGAACCAGGCTGGCGCCACGCCTGCGTAATGTGATTGTACTTGTTCAGGGTGTAGTCAAAGCCGCCGACCAGTGCCAGAACAGCGCCATCCTTCGGTGCCATCGCCACAAAACCGGCCTGCACTTCCGGCAGCTGGCTTAATTGCCAGATGCCCTTGTCGTCTTTGATGACGCGCACAACGGCCCCCGGACGAAGGCGCTTGTTGGCGGGCGCCTTCTCGCCCATCATCGGCTGCGCGATCTTGATCTGATCACCAGTCAGAATCATCGGGTCACCGCCGCGAACAGCGACACGGATCTTCTGCGGGTCAATCGCCAGAATCACGGCCGGCTTCAGCAGATCCGAATCAGGATAGCTCGAGAGCAGATCATCGACGTCATCGTCCTCGTTCTTCAACTTGGACAGATCAACAAAGCCCTCGGCGCCACGATAGCCGTGACGTTTGTCATAGGCCTGTACGGCGTTGCGCATGGCACGGTAAGCGGCTTCCTGATCGGCTTTCTTGAGCGTGGTGATGACGGTCAGGCCACGCGTGTAGATGTCTTGCGGAAATAGCTCGTTCGTCATCTGACGTGCCATTTCCGCAACGTAGTCTGCGTGTACGGCAAACTCGTTGGCATGGCGTTTGACAACCAGTTGTTCATTCAACGCGGCTTCATACTGCGCATCGTTCAGGTATTTCAGATCGTGCATCCGGCGTAGGACGTACTGTTGACGAATCTTGGCGCGTTTCGGGTTCACGACTGGGTTGTAGGCTGAGGGCGCTTTGGGTAGACCGGCCAGCATGGCGGCTTCGGCCGGCGTGAGCTGATCCAGCGATTTGCCGTAGTAAATCTGTGCCGCCGACGCAAAACCGTAAGCGCGCTGCCCCAGATAGATCTGGTTGATATAGAGCTCAAGAATCTGATCCTTGCTCAGGTTCTTTTCGATCTTGAGCGCCAGCAGCACTTCGTAGAGTTTGCGGGTGACAGTTTTTTCAGACGACAAGAAGAAATTGCGGGCCACCTGCATGGTGATCGTGGAGGCCCCCTGTTTCTTGCCGCCGGACACCAGGTTGGCCGCTGCGGCGCGGGCAAAGCCGAAGAGATCGACGCCCGAGTGCTCGTAGAAGCGGTCGTCTTCAGCAGCCAGAATGGCCTGTTTCAGCACCTCGGGCACCTGATTGATCTTGACGACCTGACGCCGTTCTTCGCCGAACTCGCCGATCAATGCGCCATCCGCGGTATAAACCCGCAGTGGCACCTTGGGTTTGTAATCGGTCAGGACATCCAGTGATGGCAGTTGCGGGTAAGCAAACGCCACCAACACACCGCCGAGGCTGAAGCCAATGACGGTGAGCAGAGCCAGGGTAACCAGAACTTTGTTGAGCCAGCGCAAGATGATGATCCGTAAAGAGATTTGCGAATTATACGGGAGCCGATGAAGGAGGCCTTATGGACGGTGTCAGACCTTTCGGTAGACCTCGGCGCCGGTCTTCACAAACTCGATGGCCTTGGCCTCCATGCCCTTTTTCAGAGCCTCGGCTTCACCGATGCCCTGCTGAGCCGCAAAGTCACGCACGTCCTGCGTGATCTTCATCGAGCAGAAGTGCGGGCCACACATCGAGCAGAAGTGAGCGACCTTGGCTGATTCCTTGGGCAGGGTCTCGTCATGGAACTCGCGCGCCTTGTCCGGGTCGAGCCCCAGATTGAACTGATCGTCCCAGCGGAACTCATAACGCGCTTTCGATAGGGCGTTGTCGCGAATCTGCGCGCCGGGGTGTCCCTTGGCCAAGTCGGCCGCGTGAGCCGCGAGCTTGTAGGTGATGATGCCTTCCTTGACGTCGTCCTTATCGGGCAGGCCCAGGTGCTCCTTCGGCGTGACGTAGCAAAGCATCGCCGTACCGTACCAGCCGATCATGGCAGCGCCGATGCCACTGGTGATGTGGTCGTAGCCCGGCGCGATGTCGGTGGTCAGCGGGCCCAGCGTGTAGAACGGCGCTTCGTCGCACCACTCCAGCTGCAGATCCATGTTTTCTTTGATCAGCTGCATCGGCACGTGACCGGGGCCTTCGATCATGACCTGCACGTCGTGCTTCCAGGCGATCTGAGTGAGTTCGCCCAGCGTTTTGAGTTCGCCCAGTTGTGCGTCATCGTTAGCGTCGTAGATTGAGCCGGGGCGCAGACCATCGCCGAGCGAAAAAGCGACATCGTAGGCCTTCATGATTTCGCAGATCTCTTCGAAGTGCGTGTAGAGGAAGCTTTCCTTGTGGTGTGCCAGACACCACTTGGCCATGATCGAGCCGCCACGCGAGACGATGCCGGTCATACGGTTGGCCGTCATCGGGATATAGCGCAGTAGTACGCCGGCGTGGATGGTGAAGTAGTCGACGCCTTGCTCGGCCTGTTCGATCAGCGTGTCGCGGAACAGTTCCCAGGTCAGTTCTTCCGCTTTACCGTCGACCTTTTCCAGTGCCTGATAGATCGGCACCGTGCCAATGGGTACGGGGGAATTGCGGATGATCCACTCGCGCGTTTCGTGAATGTTCTTGCCGGTCGACAGATCCATGACCGTGTCGCCACCCCAACGGATCGACCAGGTCATCTTGTCGACTTCTTCGCTGATTGACGAGCCCAGTGCCGAGTTGCCGATGTTGGCGTTGATCTTCACGAGGAAATTGCGGCCAATGATCATCGGTTCGCTTTCCGGGTGGTTGATGTTGTTCGGGATGATGGCGCGGCCGCGGGCGACTTCGTCGCGCACGAATTCCGGTGTGATGACCTGCGGAATCGAAGCCCCGAAATTCTGTCCCGGATGCTGACGCCCCAGCAGCTTCGCCAGACGTTCGCCTTGCGGGCCGCTGTTCTTCAGACTCGCCAGATACTGTTCGCGTTGCAGATTTTCGCGGATGGCGATGTATTCCATCTCAGGCGTGATGATGCCCTGACGCGCGTAGTGCATCTGCGTGACATTGGCACCGGCCTTGGCGCGACGCGGCTTGCGGTGCAGCCCCGGAAAGCGCAGTTCATCCAGTGCTTTGTCGGCGGCGCGTTCGCGGCCGAAGTCGGACGTCAGATCGTTTAGTACCTCAGTGTCACCGCGTTCCTCGATCCATTTTTGGCGGAGCGCTGGTAGGCCAGCGCGGATATCAATCTTGGCGGTTGGGTCGGTATAAGGGCCTGAACAGTCGTAGACGTAGATTGGCGGATTCTTCTCGCCACCCATGCCAGTCGGTGTGTCCGACTGCGAGATTTCCCGCATCGGCACCCGGATGTCCGGGCGAGAGCCTTCGATATAGACCTTGCGGGAATTCGGCAGCGGCGCAATCGCAGCTTCGTCAACGTGTGCCTGTTTGGCAACAAAGGGTTGTTTGGCGTTCATGGGATTTCCTCGGGTGTTCTCTGTTGGTTTGTTATTGAGCGATGCACAAAGCGTGCGTATGGTGAACGGGACCGTGCCCGGTTTGCGGCGTACGGCTGATTTGTAATTCATCGGCGCGACTAATCGCTTGCTGCAGCCAGGTGTGTGCCTGGGCAACGGCGGCCGGGATGTCGGCGCTTTGCGGGATTAACGCCGTGATTGCCGCCGACAAGGCACAGCCGGTGCCGTGCGTATGGCGGGTGTCAAAGCGTTCGGTGCGCAATTCAATCATGCGGTCACCATCGTAGAGCAGGTCAATGAGTTCGCCGCCGGGCAAGTGACCCCCTTTGAGCAGAATCCAGCGATTATTCTCTTGGCGTAACAACCGGTGCAGGCGTTCGCAGGTACGCGTCATTTCCTTGGGTGTTTCCGGGCCACGCTCGTCTAGCAGCGCACCGGCTTCCGGGAGGTTTGGTGTGAGCACGCGTGCTAGCGGAATCAGTGCGTCGCGCAGCAGACCCGTCGCCTCTTTGTTGAGGAGTGTATCGCCGCTCTTGGCGATCATGACCGGGTCGAGTACCAGATGGTCTTGCTGATGTTTGGTGAGCTTTTCAGCGACAACCTGCACGTTGGCCGCCTGGCCAAGCATGCCTGTCTTGACGGCGTGGATCTCAACATCGGTCAGCAGGGTATCGAGTTGTGCGCCGACGAACTCGGCGGATGGCAACTGCACGGCGGAGACACCCTGCGTGCTTTGTGCAGTGAGGCCGGCAACCACGCCACAGCCGTAAGCGCCGAGGGCGGTAAAGGTTTTGATGTCGGCGAGCAGGCCGGCGCCGCCACTCGGATCCACGCCGGCGATCGACAGTACCTTGGGTGGTGCGCCATTGAATAAACGACGTACCTTGCCCGTACCTTCGCTGTCTTTGCCAGACTGGCGCGGGTCGGGTGTAGCAATAGCGGTCATCAGATCAAGAATCATTCGTTTCCCTACGCCGGTACGAACCGGATCAGGTGCCAAGGGTCTCTCTCAGCCCGAAGAGCGGGCACCCCCAACGATCGGAAGCGGCCGGGCTGTCTTGGCCGCGCAG
>JBDLTT010000046.1:0-94555 GCA_039805725.1 Pseudomonadota bacterium
AGTCATCAAGTTCATTTGACCCGACAGGAGAACAGCATGAGCATCACCATCAATAACATCACCGTCGATAATCCGTTCAAGCAGCGCTATGCCAATTACATTAATGGGCAATGGGTGGCACCGGTTGATGGCCAGTATTTTGAGAACGTCACGCCGATTACCGGCAAGGTCCTGTGTGAGGTACCGCGTTCCAATGATAAAGACATCAACCTAGCGCTGGATGCCGCACATGCGGCCAAGGCAGCTTGGGGAAAAACCTCGCAGGCCGATCGCGCCAACAATCTGAACAAGATCGCTGATCGTATGGAAGCGAATCTGAAACTCATCGCTACTGCAGAAACGCTGGATAACGGTAAGCCGATTCGCGAAACGATGGCGGCGGATATTCCGCTGGCGATTGACCACTTCCGTTACTTTGCGGGCTGCGTGCGTGCCGAAGAGGGCGGTATCAGCGAGATCGATCACGATACCTACGCGTATCACTACAAGGAGCCTTTGGGCGTGGTCGGTCAGATTATTCCTTGGAATTTTCCGATTCTGATGGCGGTATGGAAGCTTGCCCCCGCCCTGGGTGCCGGTAACTGCGTGGTGCTTAAACCAGCTGAACAGACGCCAGCCTCGATTCTGGTTCTGGTTGAATTGATCGGTGATCTACTGCCGCCGGGTGTGCTGAACATTGTGAATGGCTTCGGTCTGGAAGCAGGTAAGCCCCTAGCCTCAAGCCCGCGTATTGCCAAGATTGCCTTTACCGGTGAAACGACGACGGGTCGCCTGATCATGCAGTACGCCAGTCAAAACCTCATCCCGGTGACGCTGGAGTTGGGGGGCAAGAGTCCGAATATCTTCTTTGATGATGTCATGTCAGCTGATGACAGTTACTTGGATAAGGTACTGGAGGGATTCACGCTCTTCGCCCTGAATCAGGGAGAGGTCTGTACTTGTCCGTCACGCGCTCTGATCCAGGAGTCTATTTACGAGAAGCTCATGGAACGCATTCTCAAGCGTGTGGCCGCAATTAAGCAAGGTAACCCGCTGGATCCGAACACCATGATTGGTGCGCAGGCATCGAATGAGCAACTGGAAAAAATCAATTCCTATCTCAAGTTGGGTAAGGAAGAGGGTGCCCACTGCCTCATCGGCGGGTCTCAGGCCAAGCTTGAAGGCGATCTGGCTGGTGGCTATTACATCCAGCCGACGGTGTTTAAAGGGCATAACAAGATGCGTATCTTCCAAGAAGAGATCTTCGGGCCCGTGGTATCTGTCACGACCTTTAAGGACGAGGCGGAAGCCATCGAGATCGCCAACGATACGCTGTATGGACTAGGCGCTGGTGTGTGGACACGCAATGGTAACCGCGCCTTCCGGGTTGGTCGTGCCATTCAGGCGGGTCGCGTGTGGACGAACTGTTATCACGCCTATCCGGCGCATGCCGCCTTTGGCGGTTACAAGCAGTCGGGCATCGGCCGTGAAAATCACAAAATGATGCTCGACCATTATCAGCAGACCAAGAACCTGTTGGTAAGCTACAGCGAGTCACCGCTTGGCTTTTTCTGATGCCTCAAGATAAGACGCCAGCATCGCCCAAGGTGTCGCGCGTAAGCGCGACGCCTGCAGCGCTGGCGTTGATCGAGCAGCTCAAAGCGCAGCATGGCGGGCTGTTATTTCATCAGTCCGGTGGCTGTTGCGACGGTAGTGCACCCATGTGCTTTCCAGCCAATGAATTCATCCTCGGTGACGTCGATGTGAAGCTTGACGAAATTGGTGGCGTGCCGTTTTACATGAGTGAATCGCAGTTCGCCTATTGGGAACATACACACCTAATCATTGATGCCATACCTGGCAGTGGCGGGATGTTTTCTCTGGAACGCCCAACAGGCTTACGTTTTCTAACGCGCTCCAGGTTATATACCGACGCGGAGCTGGCTGCACTGCAAGAAGCGTGAGTGCTCGAAACGGTGTAATCTCAGCGCTTTATTCATCTGTGTTGAGGTAAAGCATGACGGATCAGGTTGATCTTGCAGATCATCCACCCGGCACCCGCTTTCTGGCCTATGCGCCCGAGCAGATGCAGGCGGTGATGGATGCTATGGCGCGCCGAGCTGCGCCGCTGCTGCTGGGTCGGCATAAGGTGGCTGTGATCGGCATACTGCGTCGTGGGGCGCCGCTCGCGGATCAATTGACACAATCTCTGGCCAGGCAATTCAAGATCGTCCAACCATTGAGGCTGGATCTCAAGGTGAAACGTTACGCCGATGATCTCACGCTGCTGCATCCAGAAACGCAGTTAACCGAGACGGCAGGTCAGGCCGAGTTGGACCTAGAGGGTTATACGCTGCTGGTGGTAGATGACGTGCTGTATACCGGTAGTTCGTTATTACGGGTTGTCGAATGGCTGAAGGCCAAATCGCCACAGGCGATTTATACGGCGGTGCTGGCAGATCGGCACGTGGCGCAATTGCCGATCAAGGCGGATGTGGTGGGCGTGCACCTGCAGGTGGCACCGGGTGATGTTGTCGAGTGTCACGTGCCGCCTTATGAGACGAAATTCCAGATCGAACTTCTCAGACTGGATCATGCTGTTTGACGATCGTGCCGATGCCGGCCGCCAGTTGGCAAGGGCATTAGACACCTACCGCAGTTCCAACCCCCTGGTTCTGGCGATTCCGAGAGGCGCGTTACCGATAGGCCGTATCGTTGCCGATGCGCTATCCGGTAGCCTGGATGTGGTATTGGTGCGAAAACTGGGTGCGCCTAATAACCCCGAATTTGCCATTGGTTCGGTAGGCGAGTCTGGTCATGTGATCGTCGCTGAATACGCAGAGCGCGCGGGCGTCGATAGCCGATACATTGCAGAGGAGGCGGCTCACCAGCTTGAGACGATTCGTCGGCGCCGGGCGATGATTGATCGGGTTCATACGCCGATCAGCCCTGCAGGACGAACAGTGATTGTGGTCGATGACGGCCTGGCGACGGGCGCCACTATGGCGGCGGCGCTCCATGATGTCCGCGCCCGTAAACCCGACAAACTGGTCTGCGCCGTCCCGGTGGGGTCGGCCGATGCCGTTGCACACGTCCGCCCGTTGTGTGATGCGCTGGTCTGTCTCCATGAGGCGACCGACTTTGGTGGCGTGGGGCAGTTTTACCGGGATTTCCGGCAGATTGAAGACGCAGAGGCGCTGGCTCTGCTGACGGGTAAAGAATGAACTTGAGGCAAACAGTCACGCGCATGACAATGAAGACGACATCGATTCCGATGCTCACGAAGCTCTTTCTAACCCTTTATGTTGCGGTGTTGGTCCCGATTTACCTGGCAACCTATGGCCCGACCAACTTTTTGTTTTTTTGTGACATGGCGTTGCTTCTCACGCTGGTGGCCATGTGGCGAGGCAGTGCGTTGCTGGTTTCTGCAGCCGCAGTGGGCATATTGTTGCCGCAACTGCTCTGGGCCTTGGATTTTCTATCTACCTTGATCGGATTGCCGAACACCGGGATGACGGACTATATGTTCCAGGATTCGATCCCCTTGCATGTGCGCATTCTATCGTTCTTTCATTTCTGGTTGCCCTTTTTGTTGATCTGGCTGTTGGGCAAGACGGGGTACGACCATCGCGGCTTGCCTTTATGGATTGCTTTGGCATTTAGCTCGCTCTATATCTGCTATTTCTTTATGCCTGCACCACCGGCACCGGCCAACAATCCGGCGTTACCGGTAAATATTAATTATGTGTATGGTTTTAGCGATCAGGGTTCGCAGACCTGGATGCCGGAAGCGGTATGGTTTGTCGTGTTGCAGTTGATGCTGGTCTTCCTCGTCTTTTTGCCATCGCACTGGGTACTTAAACGACTGTATCCGCCCGCGCGGGATTCGCTAGTTGATGACGAGTCGACCGGCTGAAGCGATGGTTTTGCAAGCATTGAACCCATGGGGTAATATGCCCTGAAAAGTTTATGGTTTTATTTGGAGAAGCACATGCGTAAGTCGATGCAAGCTGGTTTTACACTGATTGAGTTGATGGTGGTGATTGCCATTGTCGGTATTCTGGCTGCCGTGGCGCTGCCGGCGTATCAGAACTATACGATTCGCGCCAAGGTATCTGAAGGGCTGCTGGCCGCATCGGCTTGTAAGGTGTCGGTGACCGAGGCCGTGCAGAGTGGCAATACGACCATTCCGGCCAACCTCTGTTCAGGCAGCACGCAGTATGTTGAGAGCGTGGTTTCGGGGGGTGATGCTGGTAATGCGACCGTGACTGTGACAATGAAGGGTATCGATAAAAATGTGGACGGTAAGACCATTGTCTACACGGGCGCTGTCGCCAATTCGACGATTTCGGCCTGGACGTGCACCTCGTTACTCGAACAGAAGTATCTACCGTCCGGTTGTACGGGCAAATAAGCCGGTTGCGCTAAAGCTAAAGCCGTGGGCGAACTCGCCCACGGCTTTTTTAATTATGCCGCCAGGTCGTGAAACAGGGCATAGCCGCGGGCGGCTTTGCTTTTGTCCAGGGGCTTGAGCGCCACCTGAGTTTGTAATTGGTTTGCCAGCAATGATAGCGCGGCTGGGTCGCCCGATTTGAGCTCAAGCTCTAATTCGCAGATCGGCATGGTGGCCTGGCGACCACGGCGCCTGACGCGGATGCTGCCACGATCAAGCGCTACTTCCACCAGACTGTCTTCTACGGTAACGCGCCAGGCGAGACGCTCGAAGTCGGTGCTAAAGATAGGTACCAGTTGAGAGGCGTTGCGGCTCAGGCTTTCGGCGAGCGCCACATCATCAACCAGTGCCTTAAAGTCGAACGCACCCGGCGTGGTGGGGCCTTCCCATTCCAGACGCTGGCTGAGCCCGTTGCGGCTTTGGCCGGCGGTTTTGATGGTGAGCAGGGTTTGTTGATCGGTACGTCGTTCCCGTACGGCTACTTTCTGCCGGGTGAGCGCCAGATCGTTCGTGTCGAAATAAGTGTTATACAGATGCTGCTGCTTCGGTTTGCTCTGCAAGATTGGGTGACGCAGCAGGGTATCGACCGATTCGGGGTCGATACCGAGTTTGAGTTCGGTTTCAGTAGCCATGGCATTAAAAAACCCGCTGGTAAGTCTACCGGCGGGTTGTCGGTTTCAGTTTTTCGCCAGTCAGGTTTTCAGATCGCCAGCAATGTAGCCGGCCAACTGCTGTATGGTCGCTTCCTGATCCGAAATGATCGATTTCACGACATCGCCAATGGAAATAAGACCAACTAACTTGCCTCCCTCCATGACAGGCAGGTGACGAATATGACGTTCGGTCATGATGCTCATACAGTCGTCAATATTCTGCTGTGGTGTGATGGTGATCAGCTGGCTTGTCATCAGTTCCCGAATAACGGTGTCGCGCGAATTGCGGCCGCGCAGAATCACTTTACGGGCGTAGTCACGTTCGGTGAAGATCCCCTTGAGTTCTTCTCCCTCGATAACCAGTACCGAGCTGATGTCTTCGCGCGCCATGAGTTCCAGTGCCTCTAAAACTGACGCGTCAGGGCGAAGCGAGTAAATGCCGGACGATTTACGATCGAGCAATTGGCGTACGGTGAGCGGCATGCCTGTCTCCTGTGTTTTTTTTGAACCGGGATTGAACCCGTTTTACGGCCATCATTTATGACCCAAGAGTAGTAAGATATGCTGCCTCACCGCTTCTGGCAAGAGGCTTCGCAACACGATGATTTCTGACATACCCGTTTCCGGCTCCCCCTATGAATCCCCGCGCTTTTATTGAACGACTTGAGCCCCTGTTGTGCCAGCTCGATGGGGCACCGGCGGGTGGCCACGTGAGCTTGGTCGGTGCAGGCCCGGGGGATCCGGGTTTGCTGACTTTGAGGGCGATGCACCGCATCTTGACGGCCGAGGTGGTGCTCTATGACAACTTGGTCGGCCCGGCGATTCTGGCCTTGATACCGCCCACGGCAGAGCAGCACTACGTCGGCAAAAAGGCCGCGCAACATGCGCTGCCGCAGGACGCGGTGAATGCGTGGCTGGTGCGCCTAGCGCAGGAAGGCAAGCGGGTGGTGCGGCTCAAGGGCGGCGACCCGTTTATTTTTGGCCGTGGCGGTGAAGAAATGGAAACCCTGCTGGCCGCCGGTGTTCCTGTGGAAATCGTGCCGGGAATTACTGCGGCAACGGGCTGTGCCGCGTTTGCCGGGATTCCGTTAACACATCGGGATTGGGCGCAGTCCGTGACCTTTGTCACCGGCCATTTGAAGAGCGGCCAGACCGGTTCGGGGCTTGGCGATCTGGACTGGGTCGGATTGTCACGGCCACAACAGACGGTGGTCTTTTATATGGGCCTGAGCGCGGCAGGTGGGATCGCTGATGCCCTAATCGCGCACGGCTGCCCGGCGCAGACGCCGGTGGCGGTCATTTATCACGGCACGCGACCGGATCAGAAAGTCGTGATTGCAACGCTCGAAACCCTCGCCCAAAAGATTAACGCCGGCGGTTTGAAGCCTCCAGCGTTATTGATTGTGGGTGAGGTCGTCCGGCTCTATCGTCCGGGCTGATTGCCTGTTTAGGCAGCTTGGGCGGGAATACCGTTGCCGATGCGGGCGATCCGGTTGTTCGCGTCGGCGTACACCAGCTGCGGCGCATAGTTGCCCAGTTCGACTTCGTTGTAGACGGCGAAGGTGGCGATGATCAGTAGATCGCCGGGTGCAGCACGACGGGCGGCCGATCCATTGACCGAGATGATGCCCGAGCCACGGGCAGCACGGATCGCATAGGTCGTGAAGCGTTCGCCATTGTTGATGTTCCAGATGTCGATCTGCTCGTATTCGCGAATATTCGCGGCGTCGAGGAGATCTTCGTCAATGGCGCAAGAGCCCTCATAGTGCAACTCCGCATGCGTGGTGGTCACGCGGTGCAGCTTCGACTTGAGCATGGTTCTTTGCATGGATTCTTAACCCTAATCGGCAAAAGGAAACGCATTGTGTCGCGTCATTTTGAGCCTGTCAATAACCTTTTTCCAATTTTCGTATAAGGCTAAAAACCTATATAAATCAGTAGGTTCTAGATCTCAAGATTGTCAAGGAGGCGGGGGGTGCCCAGCCGCGAGGCGGCGACAATGACCAGATCGCGGTCTTCCGGGCCGGCGGGCATCAGATCTTGCTGCCGCCTGATGCTGATGTAATCGGTGCGCCAGCCATGCCTGTCGAGCTCTGCGCAGGCTCTCTGGCAGACTGCGGCATAGTCTTTTTCGCCGTTCAGCACCGCCTGACGGATGTCTTGCAGGCATCGTTGCAGGCGGGGCGCCTCGGCGCGCTCCGCCGGACTCAGGTAGCCGTTGCGTGAGGAAAGGGCCAGCCCATCGTCGGCACGGACCGTCTCGCCACCGATAATTTTGATGGGCAGCATGAATTGACGGCTCATATTTCGTAGCACCATGAGCTGCTGGTAGTCTTTTTTACCGAACACGGCGATATCGGGTTGCACGATCTGGAATAGCTTCATGACAACGGTGGCAACGCCGCGGAAATGCCCCGGACGGCATTCGCCTTCGAGCATGAATTGGATGTCCGGTGGTTCGACGGTGTAGGTCTGCGGTTCCGGGTACAGATCAGCTTCTGTCGGGGCGAAGAGGACTTCAACGCCGGCTTCACGCAACTGGGTGCAGTCGGCTTCGAAGGTGCGTGGGTATTTGTCGAAATCTTCGTTCGGACCGAATTGCAATCGATTTACGAAGATACTGGCGACGACGATGTCGGCTTGTTCGCGCGCTTGCCGCATCAGACTGATGTGGCCGGCGTGCAGATTACCCATGGTCGGCACAAAAGCAATTGTCTTGCCGGCACGGCGCAGCTGAGTGAGCGTCGCACGCAAGGCATCGACGGATGCGTGAATTTCCATCGCGTTATTCCGGATATTGCTGATCGGGGCCCGGAAAGGTGCCGGCGCGGACTTCATCGACATAGGCGCTAATTGCGGCGCCTACGGAATCTTTGCCGGCCATGAAATTCTTGACGAAACGCGGTTTCTTGCCCGGCGCGATGTCGAGCATGTCATGCAACACCAGCACCTGCCCCGAGCAGTGGGCGCTCGCACCAATACCAATGGTGGGGATTTGCAGATGATCGGTAATGAAGTCGGCCACTTTGGCCGGCATGGCTTCTAGCACGAGTAGGCTAGCGCCGGCCTCTTCGAGCGCCATGGCATCGGTCAGGAGGCGTTCGCGGTCACCGTCGGAACGCCCCTGGACACGGTATCCACCCAGTTGAAAGACAGACTGGGGTGTGAGGCCGATATGACCGCACACCGGAATCCCACGATTGGTGAGGAACGCCGTGGTGGCGGCCATCTCTCGTCCGCCCTCGATTTTGACCATCTGGGCGCCGGCAGCCATGAGCTGCGCGGCATTGCGAAAGGCTAGTTCCGGGCTTTCCTGGTAGGTGCCGAAGGGCATGTCGGCAATGATCAATGGCCGGTCGCAGCCGCGGGCAACGCAAGCCACGTGGTAGACCATGTCGGC
Source organism: Pseudomonadota bacterium (assembly GCA_039805725.1). GTDB lineage: Bacteria > Pseudomonadota > Gammaproteobacteria > Burkholderiales > Rhodocyclaceae > Fluviibacter. The sequence goes on from JBDLTT010000046.1 coordinate 8,486, forward strand.
CTGGGATACCGGCAGCGTCGAATCATGTCCCTGCAACACCATGCCAAGCGAATCACCGACCAGCAACGCATCGACGCCACAGGCTTCCGATACGCGGGCAAAGCTGGCGTCATAGCAGGTGAGCATGACAATCTTCTCGCCGCGTTCACGTTGGCGGGCAAGGTCCAGGGGTGTCAGGCGTCGCTGTACAGTTTGGGCAGACATGCGGGTTTAGCTTCTCTAAAGAGTCCGTGAGGTTGCCTAGGATACACAGCTGATTATTTAGGGCAAGCCCCGTCGATTAATCCGGGATACGGGTAATGGCCTGGTCTGAGACCATAGGAAGATACTGATCGAGGCGCCCCAGCACTGGCAGACTGGCGTCGGGTAGCAGATCGAGTAGGGGGCGCAGCACAAAGGCGCGTTCGTGCAGACGGGGATGGGGTAGCGTCAGGAGGGTGGACTGCAGGGTGATTTGGTCCGCCATGAGCAAATCCAGGTCAAGCGTCCGCGGGGCGTTGCGCGCAATGTCCTGATTCCGGTCGCGGCCAAAAAGCCGTTCGATGTCTAGTAGCCATTGCATCAGCGCCTCGGGTTCTAGATCGGTACGGCAGACGGCGACGGCGTTCACGTAATCGGGTTGTGCCTCGGCGGCGCCGATGGGTGCGGTGCGATAAAAGGGCGAAATCTTCCAGTCAGCCGTCCGCGGGTTGCTTTGTAGTGTCGCGATGGCTTTGCCTAGGGTGGTGATGGGGTCGCCCAGATTAGCGCCCAGACCCAAGACCGCGAGAATGGGCAGATGCGGTAGAGCGGATGTCATTCTGCACTAATGTCGATGGGGGTGCCTGAACGCTCGCTGCCATCAGCTCCACCTGAACGACGACGGCGATTGCTGCCTCGGCGGCGCTTCTTGGCCGGCGCCGCCTCGCGCGGTGCGCTGGCGATCAGGGTTTCCTGGGTGTTGTGGTCGCCTTCGATAAAGGCGGTCCACCAGTTGGCAATGTCGCTGTTAATTTCACCCGTTTGCGCGCGGAGCAACATGAAGTCATAACCGGCGCGGAAGCGGGGATGGCTGAGTAACGCATAAGGGCGTTTGCCGCTCCGTTGTTCGAAACGGGGCTGCAGCGACCAGATTTCTTTGATGTCACCAACTAGTCGTTTGGTAATGGCGAGTTTTTCCGCTTGCCGGTCTAGTACGTCGCCCATGGCGGCAAACAGGGCCGGGATGCTGATTTCGCCGGCGGCTTTGCGTTGATTCCAGTTGCCCAGTACTTCATGCCAGAGCAATGCAGCGAACAGGAAGCCCGGCGAAATGGATTTGTCTTCGCGAATACGCTGATCGGTATTGCTGAGTGCCTGTTCGACAAAGCGCTCGCCCAGCGGTTGCTCCAGAATGACATCGAGTAGCGGCAGTACGCCATGATGTAAACCCTCGGCACGCAAACGCCGGAGACAGGTCAGTGCATCACCGCAGGTGAGCAGCTTGAGCATTTCGTCGAACAGCCGTGCCGGTGGCACATGGTCGAGTAGCGCCGCCATGCTGCGAATCGGTTTACGCGTTGCGGGATCAATCTCCAGGCCGAGTTTGGCACCGAGGCGCACCGCTCGCAACATGCGTACGGGGTCTTCGCGGTACCGGACATCGGGGTCACCGATCATGCGCAGTTTCCCAGCCTTGAGATCGGCGTAGCCATGGTGATAGTCGTGAATCGTCTCGTCGTATGGGTCGTAGTACAGGGCGTTGACGGTGAAGTCCCGACGCGCGGCATCATCGGCCTGCGAACCAAAGGTATTGTCGCGTAGAACGCGACCATGCGCATCGGTGGCGGTGTCATCGTCGTGCAGGGCGCGGAATGTGGTGACTTCAATAAGTTCTGGCCCAACCATTACGTGCACGATCTGGAAGCGACGACCGATGATGCGCGAGCGGCGACAGACACGTTTTACCTGTTCGGGCGTGGCATTGGTTGCGATATCGAAGTCTTTGGGATCGCGGCCAAGCAGGAGATCGCGAACAGCGCCGCCAACCACGAAGGCTTGATAGCCGGCACGCTCCAGATCATCGCAAACGCGCTCGGCGCCGCGGCTCAACATATCGCGTGTGATGCCATGCTTTTTGACCGGGATGATTTCCGGTTCGGTGCGATGTTTCGCCGCCCGCCGTCCGGGCTTCTGAAATATCTTTTTAACGAAACGACCAATCATCCGGCGAGTCCGATCTTCTTGAAAATGTCTGCGGCCGGTGTGTCGTCACGCAGGGAAATCAGTGGCCAACCGGCACGTTGTGCTTCGGCTCTCAGCGTATCATCGGCGTCAACGGCCACGGGGCGTGTTGACCACTCGAGCAACGGTAGATCATTGTGCGAATCGCTATAGAACCAGCGTTCGGTAAAGCTGCCTTGCCATAAGCCCAGTGATTCTAGCCAGGCTTCGACGCGTTCGATTTTGCCACGTTGAAAAGATGGCGTACCCACCGGTTTGCCGGTGAACTGGCCGTCCTTGCAGCCCGGAATCGTGGCAATCAGATGCGGGATACCAAAGTCGCGAGCGATGTCGCCGGTGACAAAGGCATTGGTCGCCGTGACTATCGCACATAGATGACCAAGATCGAGATGGCGTGTCACTAGAGCGCGGGCGTTATCGAGCATGATTGGCTGAATATGATCCGTTATGAACTCGCGATGCCAGGCGTCCAGTTGTGCGCGCGGATGACGGGCCAGTGGCGCCAGCTGAAAATCGAGGAAGGCATGAATGTCGAGGGTGCCGGCTTTGTAGTCGGCATAGAACTCGGCGTTCTTGGCGGCCTGGACTTCCGGATCGACCACACCTTTTTTAATCAGAAATTGTGCCCATTCGAAATCGGAATCCCCGTTGAGCAGGGTGTTGTCCAGATCGAAGAGCGCAAGTTGCGATGGCGTGGTCATGATGGTCACTAAATGGGGGTGTTCGTTTCAGTAAGCGCCGTGCGCAGCAGCGGTAGTGTAATCCGCCGCTTTTGTTCCAACGATAACTGATCGAGTCGTTCGATGAGTCGCGTCAGGTTCGACAGGTCGCGGGGTGCGCGCTGGTATAGCGTGTCGAGTACATCGTCGGTGAGTTGCCAGCCGCGCTGCGCGGCGCGTTGCGCCAGCAGGGCGCGCTGCTGGTTTTCGTTCAGCGGACTGAGGCGATAGATGTGTCCAGCGCCCAAGCGGGTGCGGACGTCTTCACGTAACATGGATTGCATATCGGGAGATGCGTCCATGGTGATGAAGAGGCGTTCATTGGTCTGCGTCAGGCGGATCAGATGGCGAAACAAATCCTGTTGTCTATCGGCATTGAGATTTTGGACGTCATCGATCAACCAACCGGTTCTGGCTGGTGGCAACTGTTGCTGATCCAGTGGCAACGCAGCAAAACCGGTTTCGATCAGGCAGCGGGTGAGAAAGGATTTACCGACACCTTCTGCGCCCCAGACGACGAAGAGATTGCCCGGATAAGTCTGGGGTGCGTCCAGCCAGCGCCGCAACGCTTCAAGCAGCTCCACATTGTCACCGGGCACAAAGTGGCGCAGTGACGGCGTGGGGTCGGGAAGAAGGTTGAGCAGCAGTTGTTGCATGGGCACCTGCACAGGGGGCAGGAGGGTCAAGAGAGGGTCTCAATCGGGTACAATTCAGGCCTTACGGCCGCAAGCCGCCATTTTACACGGCATTGCGCCTAACTTTGCCCGAGGAATGCTCATGTTTTGCCCGCTGATGCCTACCCGTCAACTCATTGGCCACCCCTGTGCTGCTCACGATGCCAAGGCCGGAGGGGGGTTGTCGTACCGCGATGCCGGTGTGGACATGGAAGCTGGTGACGCGCTGGTGGAACGCATCAAACCGATGGCCAAGCGCACGATGCGCGAAGGTGTGATGGCGGGTATTGGCGGCTTTGGCGCCATGTTCGAAGTCTCGAAAAAATACAAAGAGCCGGTCCTGGTCTCCGGGACCGACGGCGTGGGTACCAAGCTGCGTCTGGCCTTCGCGTGGAATCGTCATGACACGATCGGCCAGGATCTGGTCGCCATGAGCGTCAACGATATTCTGGTGCAGGGTGCCGAACCGCTGTTCTTCCTGGATTACTTTGCCTGCGGCAAGCTGGATGTCGATACCGCCGCGGCCGTGGTCGGCGGCATCGCCAAGGGCTGTGAGCTGGCCGGTGCGGCGCTGATCGGTGGTGAAACCGCCGAAATGCCGGATATGTACCCGGCGGGTGAATATGACTTGGCGGGCTTTGCGGTTGGTGCGGTCGAGAAGTCGCAAATTATCGACGGCAAGAATATCAAGGCCGGCGACGTCGTCCTGGGCCTGGCCTCGAGCGGTGCCCACTCAAACGGTTACTCGCTGATCCGCAAGATCATCGAGCGCAGCGGCGCCAAGCCCACCGATCTACTCGATGATGTCACGCTGGGTGATCGAGTGATGGCGCCGACGCGTATTTACGTGAAACCGGTGTTGGCGGCCTTCGCCGCACTGCCGGGCACCATCAAGGGTCTGGCGCACATCACCGGTGGCGGCATTACCGAAAACGTGCCGCGCATTCTGCAGGCGGGTTTGACCGCCGAGATTCAACGCAACAGCTGGCAACGTCCGGCCCTGTTCAACTGGCTGCAAGAAGCCGGTGGCGTGGCCGATGACGAAATGCACCGGGTCTTTAACTGCGGTATCGGCATGGTGATTGTGGTCGCCCCGGAGAATGCCGACGCGGTGAGCAAGGTGCTGGCCGATCATGGCGAGCAGGTTAATCGCATCGGCGTGATCCGCGCCAGCCAGCCGGGTGAAGCGCCGACCATTGTGGTTTGATCAGTCTGCGAGAAACGCCGCAACGCGCCGACCGATGAGGTCGGCGTTGTTGTTTTGGAGGCAGTCAAAACGTTCGCAGGCGATTGAATTCGTCAGCCAGGTGATCTGGCGCTTGGCCAGTTGGCGCGTGGCGAAGATGCCGCGTTGTTCGAGTTCGTTGGCCGGTAACATCCCTTCGAGCATCTCCCAGGTCTGGCGATAGCCCACACAGCGCATTGAGGGTAGATTGGCGTTGAGTGAATAGCTGGCGCGTAACGATTCGACTTCCTCAACGAAGCCCTGTTGCAGCATGCGTTTGAAGCGCAAGGCGATGCGTTCGTGTAGCCAGGCGCGATCACTCGGCAGGAGGGCGATGGAGAGGAAGCGGTAGGGGGGGGCTGCCTGATGCTCTTGTTCAGCGTAAAGCGTTGATGCCGGTTGGCCGCTGAGCAGGCAGATTTCGAGCGCACGCTGAATGCGTTGAGAATCATTGGGGGCGAGTCGCGCGGCCGTGACCGGGTCGAGCTTTGCGAGCTCTTGGTGTAGCGCAGGCCAGCCGAATTGGCGTGCACGCGCGTCGATGTCGGCGCGAATCTCCGGGTTGGCTTGTGGCAGGTCCGAGAGGCCTTCGAGCAGTGCCTTGATGTAGAGCATGGTGCCGCCGACGAGTAGCGGGATTCTGCCTCGCGCGGTGCTGTCGTTCATGGCGGCGAGGGCATCTTCGCGAAACCGGGCGGCGGAGTAACTTTCTTCCGGGGTAATGATGTCGACGAGTGCGTGCGGATAGCGCTTGAGCGTCTCGGCATCGGGCTTGGCCGTACCAATATTCATGTCTTTGAAGACAAGCGCCGAATCGACGCTGATGAGGTCGACGGGGTAGTGATCCGCCAGATGCAGGGCCAGATCGGTTTTGCCGCTGGCGGTGGGGCCAAGCAGCAATATGGCGGGCGGCAGCGCGCCGGTTTTTGGCTCAGCGGCCATGCAGGAAAAGCGCGTCAATCGCTGGCAGTTCGACGAGGATCCACGTGGGTCGGCCGTGGTTGCACTGATCAGCGCGCTCTGTGGCTTCCATCTCGCGCAGCAGGGCGTTCATTTCGGTCAGACTCAGGCTGTGCTGGCCGCGTATGGCGGCATGGCAGGCACAGGTGCCGAGCAGTCTTTCCCGGCGGGCGACGAGGTTGGCCTGCGCTGGTGATTCCTGCAGCGCATGCAGCAGTTCTTTGATGAGCGTGGCGGCGTCGATGCGGCCGAGTCCGGCGGGGACCTGACGCACGACCAGCGTGTTGGGGCCCGCTTCGGAAACTTCGAACCCCAGGTCGGTAAGTGCCGAGGGTTGTTCTTGCCAGGCGGCCATGTCCAGATCACTGACGTTGACGGATACCGGAATCAGCAGCGGCTGACGGGCGGGGGATTGCAGGCCGCAACTGGTTTTGAGTTTCTCGTAGAGTACCCGCTCATGCGCCGCATGCTGATCGACGAGGATCATGCCCTGCGCGTTTTGCGCAACGATGTAGCGGTCGTGCAGCTGACCGATGGCGAATCCTAGCGGTGGAACCTCATTGTCGGCCTGTGCCGGCACAGTCTGCACGGGTGCCTGCCAGGCCAGCGCGGCGTCAACGCTGGCGAGTGTAGTGTTGTGGATTTGATAGGGCGAGCGTTCCTCGGCGAAGTGACGTGCCAACCCCAAATCTTGCTGCTGATACGTTGCGACGGGCGCCGAAGCGGCGACACGGTCGAGGCTGATCGGCGGTGCCGCCTCGGTGCTGACGGCCAGCACCTGTTTGAGCGCGTGGTAGATGAACTGGTGCACCGCGCGACTGTCCCGGAAGCGGACTTCGGTTTTGGCAGGGTGGACGTTGACATCGACCAGCGTGGGGTCGATGCTCAGAAACAGGCAGCAGCCAGGCTGTCGGCTGCCATGGAGTTGATCGCGATAGGCTTCGCGGATGGCGTGCTGGATGACCTTGTCACGCACATAGCGGCCGTTGACGAAGGTATGTTGCGCTTCACGTTCGGAGAGAATGGCGGTGGGGATCATGACCCAGCCGCGTAGTTGCAACAGGTCGTTGCCCACCTCGACCGGGCGGCAGGCTTTAAGGAAGTCGTCGCCGAGCACCTGGCGGATGCGGCCTTCGCTAGTCTGGGCCGACCAGACGTGCGACTGTTTGCCGTCTCGACTGATGATGAAACCGATTTCGGGGTGGGCCAGCGCCTGGCGGCGAATGGCGTCCATGCAGTGCGCTTGCTCAGTCGCGGCGCTCTTGAGGAATTTTCGGCGGGCGGGCGTATTGAAATACAGGTCGCGCATTTCAACCATGGTGCCCGTGGGCAGCGCGTCGGGCGTCAGTTCGCCATCAGCGTTGATGCGCCAGGCGTGGTCGCTGTTGCGGGCGGCGCTGGTCAACGTGAGGCGCGAGACGCTGGCGATGGCGGCCAGTGCCTCGCCGCGAAAGCCCATGGTAGCGACCCGCTCGAGGTCATCCAGTGACCGGATCTTGGAAGTGGCGTGGCGGGTGAGCGCCAGGGCAAGCTGTCCCTGCGCGATGCCGCAGCCGTTATCGGTGATGCGAATCAGCCGCATACCGCCTTCTTCCAGATCGATGCGGATGTGGGTGCTACCGGCGTCGATGGCGTTTTCCAGCAGCTCCTTGAGGACCGATGACGGCCGCTCAACCACTTCGCCGGCGGCGATCTGGCTGATCAGGTGATCGGGCAGGGCGCGAATCGTGGGTTGTGAAACCGCGGGTTGCTGGTCGGGCAGGACAGAGGTATTCATCTCTGGAATTATAGTGGGATCGGCTAAAATAGCGCCTTTGTGAATCTACCGGCTATTTCTCTGCCGGACGTGAAAGATCCTTATGGAATGGCTGGCCTCGTTTGCTGATCTGGTATTGCACCTGGACAAACACCTGGTGTTTTTTGTGCAGCAGTATGGTGACTGGGTCTACGCGCTCCTGTTTGTCATTATTTTTACCGAAACCGGCGTCGTGATCGCCCCATTTCTGCCGGGCGATTCGCTGCTCTTCGTTGCCGGCGCGCTGTGCGTGACCGAAGGCATGAGTCTGCCCGTGTTGATGGTGCTGCTGATCGTCGCCGCCATTCTGGGGGATGCGGTGAATTATTCGGTGGGTCGCTGGTTCGGTGAGGCCCTGATGAAGCGCACCCGACTGATTAGCCCGGAGAAAATCAAATATACGCAGGACTTTTTCGAGAAGCATGGCCCGAAGACGATCGTGATCGCACGTTTTCTGCCCATCGTCCGTACCATGGCGCCCTTCGTCGCCGGCTTCAGCGGCATGCATGCCAAGCGCTTCCTGACGTATAACGTCACCGGTGGCATTCTCTGGGTAGTTTCACTCACCGTGGCCGGTTACCTCTTCGGCAATATTCCGCTGGTCAAGAACAACCTGACGGCGGTGATTCTGCTGATCATCTTCCTGTCGATTCTGCCGGGCATCATTGCCTATCTCCGTGCACGTGCCTCGGGAAAGGCCGGCAACTGAGCCATGACCGGTGTTAAAACCCGCTGTGTCGTGCTCATCTCCGGGCGTGGCAGTAATCTCTCTGCGATTCTGAAGGCAACGCAGTCGACGGATTATCCGGCGACCATCGTTGGGGTCGTTTCCAATAAGGCCGAAGCACCTGGGTTACAGCTGGCCCGTGATGCCGGTATCTCGGTATCGGTGGTGCCTAATGACGATTACGCTGACCGCGCCAGTTACGATCAGGCGCTACAGGTCGCTGTGGATGCTTATCAACCGGATCTGGTCATTCTGGCCGGGTTCATGCGGATTCTGACGCCGGGATTCGTGACGCATTATCAAAACCGGATGATCAACATTCATCCATCGCTGTTGCCATCATTTACCGGTTTGCAGACACATCAGCGCGCACTCGACGCGGGTGTGCGCCTGCATGGGTGCACGGTGCATTTCGTGACGGCCGAGCTAGATCATGGACCGATCATTGTCCAGGCGGCCGTGCCTGTTCTTGAGGACGATAACGCACGTACGCTGGCGGCGCGTGTTTTGGCCCTTGAGCACCAGCTATACCCGTTGGCGGTGCGCTGGTTTGCCGAAGGACGTTTACAGATTGATGGCGCGCGCGTGCGGGTCGATGGCATGGTGGGTAATACGGCATCGCTGATCGCGCCGGTACTGGAATAAACCGATGATTAAGAAAACAGAGAACACCAACGGCCGTAAGCCGACCCAGCGCCGTTCGGACAGCAAGCCGACCCGCAAATCCACAGCGGATAAAACGCCACCCCCTAAGAGTGCGGCTGAAGTGGCATTGCCGCGTCCGTTTATCGGTCAGGCCATCAGTTTGTTGGCCGAAGTCCTGCGCTTTGAGCGCCCGGCCGATGGGGTGCTGTCGCAGTATTTCAAAACCCATCGTGAGCTCGGTCACACCGATCGAGGCCGCCTGGCCGAACTCATTTATGCCGTGCTACGCCACCTGGGCACGTTGCGTCTGGTGGTGTCTCTTTCCGAGCCGCCGGAAGGACACGAAGCGCGGTATCTGGTTCTGGCCGCACTGGTGCGTCTGCAAAGTCGTAACCTGCGTGAAATCGAACATTTGCTTAAAGGCGACGAGACCGACTGGTTTGGTCGTCTGAAAGCGGCGGGTCAACAGCTTTCTGAAACCGCAACACCGGCCGTGCGCCATGAATGGCCGGAATGGCTGGAAGCAGCGCTGTCGGCCATGCCCAAAGCCGAGCGCGACGAACTGGCGCGATCACTGCTGCAACCGGCACCGCTCGACCTACGCATTAATCCGCTTCGCGCCAAGCGCCCGGAGATTCTGGCGCAGCTGGAAAAGTATGGGATCGTTGCTGCTGAAACGCCGTATTCGCCCTGGGGCATGCGTGTCGAAGGCAAACCGGCGATTCAACGTCACCCGGCATTCGAAAAGGGCGACATGGAAGTGCAGGACGAAGGCAGCCAATTACTTGTGGCGCTGCTGGCGCCTAAACGTGGCGAGATGGTGCTCGATTTCTGCGCCGGCGCGGGGGGAAAGACCCTGCTGATGGGCGCGTTGATGAAGAATACCGGTCGGTTGTATGCGACCGATGTGTCTGAGAAGCGTCTCGCTAAACTGGGACCGCGCGTGGCGCGTGCCGGACTGTCCAATGTGCAGGCGATCCGTCTCGCCCATGAGCGAGATGATCGTATCCTGCGCCTGGCCGGCAAGTTTGATCGCGTCCTGGTGGATGCGCCGTGTTCGGGGACGGGGACGTTACGCCGTAACCCGGATTTGAAATGGCGCCAGAAGGCCGAGCAGATTGAAGAGCTGACCGCCATGCAGACCAAGATTCTGGAAGCCGCGGCACCGCTGGTGCGCCCGGGTGGGGTGCTGGTCTATGCGACCTGCAGCTTGCTCAATCAGGAAAACGGCGCAATCCAAGATGCTTTCAGCGCACAGCACCCGGAGTTTGAAGTGGTCGATCCGGTACAACAACTGGCCGCAGTAGGCATCGACCTGCCGGTCGATGCCGTTACGCGTACTGCTGATGGGCTGCCGGGATTACAGCTACTGCCGCACCGGCACAACACCGACGGCTTCTTTGCGGCCGTCTGGCGTAAGAAAATTTAATTTGTAGCCGTTTGACTTTTGCGGCTTTAAGTCGCTATAAGTTTAAGCAGTCCTCCATTTGGGTTGAACATGCTTAAACGACTGCTCTGCCTCTTTGCGTTTGTACCTGCGATTGCGTGGGCGGGCTTCGTGCCGGCCTATACGATCATGGCTGACTTTCAGGGCTTTGAGGTAAAGGCCAATAGTGGTTATACCCAGACACGCGAACGAAAAATCCGCATTGAAACGCCGCAGGGCATTGATTTTTATGGTCAAAGTCGGATCTTTTACGATGGCAAAAGGGACAAACTCAGCATTTTTGAGGCGTACACGATCAAACCCGATGGGTCCAAGGTTTTGGTGACGCCAGACCGAATCAAAAGAATCAGTGCCAGCACCGATGATGTTGCTCCTTACTTCACGGATCAGATGGTGGCGACCATTGTCTTTCCTCAGGTCGAAGTCGGGAGCCAGCTTTATTACAAAGCGGTGCTAGAACAGAACGATCCGATCATCACAGGTCGGTTTGGCAGTCTGATTGCATTTACCCCGCATCGCCGATATGACAACGCGACTATTCAGCTGACCCACCCGGCAGGCATGCCGATACAGGCATACGCGCGCGGGCTAGAAGGTGTCAAGCGAGAGCTTCCAGACGGGCGAATCCAGTATGTCTATCAATACAAAGAAGACGCAGTGTATCCACTTGAACCCGGGCAGGTTGAATACGAAGATTTTGCACCCGTTGTCCAGTTCAGCAACTACAAGGACTACGCTGATTTAGCTAGGGTTACTCAGGCGTTATTCCAGCCAAAGACCCAAGTCACGCCTAATGTTCAGAGACTAGCCGACGAACTGACTCAAGGTGCAAAAACACCTCGTCAGAAAGCGCAAAGGCTCTACGACTGGGTTAGTAAGAATATCCGGTACGTGGGTATCGATGTTGGTGCCAGCGGGTTTGAGCCGCATTTCGCTGATGAAATACTGGAGCACGGCTATGGCGACTGCAAGGATCACGCAACCTTGCTAGAGGCTTTGCTGATGGCTGTCGGTATTCCCAGCAGCCCTGTCCTGATTAAAACCGCAGAAAGCTACGTGGTGCCGCACTTGGCCGGGAAGTATTACTTTGATCATGTCATTACCTACGTGCCGGAATTCGACCTGTACCTGGACTCAACGGCTCAATTTGCAGAATTTGGCACTTTACCGCCTGCAGATATGGGCAAACCCACGCTAATCACCCAAACCGGCACCATAGGCGCCACCCCGAATTCAGACCCCAAGTACGACTACACCGTTACCCAAACCAAACTGCGGCTTATGCCAGATGGCTCTATCGTCGGCACCTCAAAATTCGAACCGCGTGGATATTACACAACCATGTCTCGCTCTACGCAGTTCTCCTACGAGAATCGGGATACCCAATCCGTGGTGGATTCCATTCTCAAACGGTTTCAGGAAACGGGCACTGGCGAGTTGATCCATGGCGACCCCAATGACTTGTCCAGCAAATGGCGGGTAACCAGCAGCTTCAAGTTAGATCCCGTGATCAATCTGCCAGGGCCGAGTGCCTTTGCAGTTCCTACAGGGCTTGCGCCTGGGTTCATCAAGTCTGCCGCCGCTATCAAGCCCTATACCGGTCGCCGATACCCTTTCTCGTGCGGTTCTGACAGGAATGTAGAGCAGATCGAGATAAGTTTTCCAGAAAATGTGCGCGTAACCCGGATTCCGCAGGGGATTGTTGCACGAACAAACGACCAGTCATACCGCAGTACCTACAAGCTGGCGGGTAACAAGCTATACGCTACACGGGAAATGGTGACGCAGGTTCACACCGATGTATGCCAACCTAGCCCGGCTCGAACCAAAGAACTGACCTACATGTTGAACCAGGTGAAAGCCGACCTACGTAGTCAGGTATTCATCGAATAGCTTAACCTAGACCCAAAAATATTTTTGGGTGGGCTTGATTTTGGGGTCGAAAATTTAGTAAAGGTATTAAAAGGGACTTTTACGGAGACCGGAGATGCTAAATCGCTTTGGAGTGGAAATCGACTTCGAGAAATCGTGGGATGAAGGGGTAAAAGGCATCCGAAACTGTCAATTGAAGTTCGAATGCAACAAGAAGTGGAATGATCTGCAGGCGCTAGAAGGGCAGCAAAACGTTAGGTTCTGTACCCACTGCCTTAAAGAAGTGCACTATATCGATGACGCTTGGGATTTGGCGCTGGCACTAGACAAGGATTGGTGCGTGGCAGTCACAAGGACGTTGGCTATTACAGCCAAAGCTGTCAAGAACCTTAATGAACCCTTGATGGGCTCGTTAGTTTCGGTAAATCTCGGGAGGAAGGAATGAGTTACAAAGATAAGTTGACCAATGCTGTAGGCGGATTGGTTGGAATCGCTTTTTTCTTGGGTATCTTGACTCTGCTGGCTGTATTGATCAAAGGGATGGCTTGGTTCTCTTTGATGGTTATGCCGTGGCTTCCAATTATTTTTTCGTGGACAACACTGATATGCCTTGTGCTGATACTGCCCTCTGCGATTTTTAAGAAAACTCGTCAATTTTCAGCCATTGGGTTTGTTGTGGCTTCCTATGTTTATGGTGCGCTCTTGTGTGTGGGTTCGTTCATCATTACGTATGAGTTTTGGGGTGCGACTGGTGTAGCCGTTGGATTGTTTCTATTTGGCATTGGGATAGTTTTCACATCATTCCTCGCAGCGATGTTCAATGCAGAATGGGCAATAGTCTGGAATATCTTAGTAATGGTGTCGATTACGTACGGCCTTAGGCTCTTTGGTTACTGGTTGTTGGCTAAAGTTGAGCAGCAGTCTTCATACATTGATATGGAGTAGTCGCTTCGGACTGGTCTCAATTTTTTTCGGATTTCAGGTGGGGTTAAGGAGGCGAATGAATATGAAAACATCATTGTTTTTCGCGCTATCAATAGTTTCGAGCGCGGGTTATGCTCAAATAACCAATTACACTGATCAATATGGTCGGCCCGTGGGCGCAGCCATTCAGCAGGGTAATGTGACGTTCTATACGGATGGGCAAGGCAGACCGATAGGTTCAGCTATTGGTGGACAGCCTACGACGCCGCCCCAATTCCAACAGCAGCAGCAAATACCGCAACCTCAGAGTCAGGGGTACACAGATTCTCCCTATGCACCTAACAGACCATCGCGTTACACGCCGGATTCCTATAGGAGCATAGAATGATGATAACTAAACTATGTAAGGGGTTGTTGTGCCTAGCGCTGGGCGCGTTCTTTGTTGAGATTGCCAATGCTGAAGAAATTAACTTTTACTGCAAGGGTGTGGCAAAAGGACCCCTCATAGCCGATAGTCCAGCTGAATTTAATCTGACGGCAGACGTTACTGATCCCAACATCATAATGCCTCAGGGTATTAGTGGATGTATAAACATATCGAAGAATAGTAATCTTAAGTCATCGTGCAAGGCTACAGATACGGAGTTGTCATGTACCTGTTCAGGTGGAGATATATTTAGCTTTTCAGTTGTAACCATGTCTCGACTGAATGGCATCTTGAAGACACATAAAGTATCCAAGAAAAACCCCAAAGATACAGTCGATGGTAGGTTTGAATGCAAACGGGTTGAAAAAAAGTTGTTTTAGGTTGGTGCGCCATGGATATTTCTAAACTTACGTCTCTTGTTCCCGATAGGTGGCCGCATTCTGTTTTTGATCCATTCGAAAAGAAGGCGATCGCCGAGCATGTGGTTCAAGCACTAATTGACCAGATCAAAGATGAGGCAAGGAACCCCACCCAATGCGAATTGGATAGCATATTTGACGCAATTGTTGCCATTCGTGCAGGGATGTATGCACTAGGAGTAAATTCCGCAGTGGGTTGCTTTGCCCGCAAGGGCGAAGTTTCTAAACCAGATGATTGGTGGGATGAGACCCAAGATCATCAAGCGCTTGATAAATTGCACAGAGAGTTGGCTCAATTAAAAGGCCACCCTCCTAGAGGTTGCTTTAAATCAATCAACCTCTAGGCTTTGACTGCAACGCTATAGATTACTGACCGCCGAACTCTTCATAAGCACGCATGGCCTCGCCCGCGTACATGAGCGAGGGGCCGCCGCCCATCATGACGGCGACGCCGAGCATTTCGGCCAGTTCTGCTTTAGTAACGCCCAGTTTGATCAGCGCCTGGGTGTGAAAGCCAATGCAGCCATCGCAGCGGGCGGCGACGCCAATGCCTAGTGCAATGAGTTCTTTGGTCTTGGCATCCAGGGCGCCATCCTTCATGGAGGCTTGGTGCAGGGCGCTAAAGCCAGCCTGGACATCGGGCACCTGGGCGCGGAACTGGGCGAGACCTTTGCTGAGTTCTTGCGTCACGGCTTTGAAGGATTTCTGGGTCATCATGATCTCCTACTAGGGTTGTTAGGTTATACAAAAACATATAATATCAGCTTGTGGTGTATAAAGGGTGTATTAATCATTAAGGAGAACGAAATGACTCAGAACGTTGGTGGTTTGGACCGTGTCCTGCGTATCGTGGTCGGCCTAGTGCTGATTGGTCTTGCCTACAGCGGTACCGTGGGTGCCTGGGGTTATATCGGCATTGTGCCGCTGCTGACGGGTACGTTCCGTTATTGCCCGGCTTACAGTATCTTCGGTTGCAAGACAGGTTCCAGCTGCAAAGCTGACAGCAAGTAAGTCGCCCGGTGGGAGGTGGGCGCTGCTTCAGTATGAAGGGTTAGCTACCGAACTGCCGCAGCGCCCAGTCGATATGCTCCCGGACCAAGGGGGTCGTATCGGGCTGGGCGCTTTTTTCGTTGAGTGCGCTGATGTGTTCTGCGGTTGGGGTGGCGTTTCCGAGCGCAACCGCCAGATTGCGTTGCCAGCGTTCGTAACCGATGCGGCGGATTGGGCTGCCCTCGAATCGACTGAGAAATTCGTCCTCGGTCCAGTGAAAAAGTTCGAGCAGGGTGGCGGCGTCCAGTTGATGTCGTGGTGCGAACTCGGCATCGCCGGGGGGCGTGAAGCGGTTCCAGGGGCAGACCAGTTGGCAATCATCGCAACCGTAAATACGGTTGCCCATCGCTGTGCGAAATTCAACGGGGATGCTGCCCTGATGTTCGATGGTCAGGTAGCTGATGCAGCGCCGGGCGTCGACGCGGTACGGTGCGGTGATGGCACCGGTGGGGCAATGGTCGATGCATTGTGTACAGTCGCCACAATGTGGGGCGATCGCCTTGTCATGCGTGAGGGGGAGATCACAGAGGATCTCGCCGAGAAAAAACCATGATCCTTGGCGATCGAGTGACAAGGTATGTTTGCCTTCCCAACCCAGTCCCGACTGGGTGGCAAGCGCGACTTCTGGGACGGGTGCGGAATCGGTAAAAGCCCGGTAGGTGAATGGACCAACGGTAGCGCTCAGGTGTTCTGCCAGCGTCTGCAAACGATTACGGATGACCTTATGATAATCACGTCCCAGCGCGTAGCGGGATACATAAGCGGCATCGCGGTCGGCGAGCTGTGCTGCCGCTGGCTTAGCTTCGGCTGGCCAGTAGGGCAGCCGTACGCTAATCACCGTGTGTGCCCCCGGTACCAGCAGTTCCGGGTGTTTGCGTAATTCCGCGTGACGCGCCATGTAATCCATGGTGCCGTGACAGCCATCGTGCAACCAGTCGTCCAGGTGCTGCTGTATGGCTTGCGGTACCCGAGCCGGGCCAATGCGGACACCGCTGAAGCCGAGTCGTTCGGCTTCGCGGATGATGCGCGTTTTGAGGTCAGTGAGCTCAGTCAAAACGGGCGCGCCATGTTTTCCAGAGTCCTGCAGCTTCCGCCGTGCCTTCAGCCGGAGACCACGGGGCAATTTCATTGGCGCTCAGTGGCACAAACGGACCCGCCTTGGCTTCGAAGAACACGCTATTGGGTTCCAGCGCCAATAGGGTATGGGTGGTGCCATGCGGGATGTCGATGCCCAAGATGGGGCCTTGCGGACTGAGCGTCAGGGCTTCAACGATGGCACCCTGATCATCGAAGCTCAGGTAGCCGAAGCGACCTTGCAGCACCACGATGCTTTCGTCTTTGTTCGGATCCAGATGCCGGTGTGGGCGCACGTAGGAACCGGGCTGCATGGCATTGATGAGCCGATGCGCCGGAAAATCATCCGATGGATGAAAGTTGGCGTTCTTGCGCTGCCGATCAGCGTTGGCGGCTGCCTGGCAGGTTTGATCGAGCAGGGTGCGATCAATGCGGGTGGTAAGAGGCATAAAGAATGCACTTTTAAATGACGTGAATGAATTATCCGCGATGTTGAAGACAGATCAATGGCATATTTGGGCAACTTACGGCAACATTCGGGCTTTGCAGAACGATTTCGGTTTGACTGAGCCTTACCCTATGCAGACGATTTTCCGCAATCTTCCTGACGAGGCGGCCACGCTGGCGGCAGGTGAGGCTATCGGACGCCTATTGGGCACACAACCATCGCCGACTTTGCAGCTACACGTGGATCTGATCGGCGATCTGGGCGCGGGTAAAACAACCCTGGTGCGTGGTATGCTGCGTGGCCTCGGCTACACTGGGCGCGTGAAAAGTCCAACCTATCCCTTGCTGGAAAGCTATCGGGTGGGCGATCTAAATCTGGCGCACTTCGATCTGTATCGTCTGGAAACGCCGGAGGCGTTTATCGAAGCAGGCTTTGATGAAAGCTTTGTTGGACCTGGCGTCCGGTTTGTGGAGTGGCCAGCGCAAGCCGGACGTCATTTACCAGAGGCTGATTGGCGACTAACGTTGACCGATGCCCCACAGGGCGGTCGTTTGATATCGGCTGAGGCACTCAATCCGGCTGCCGCCGCCTTGTTGGCGCAATTGACGCTATGAAATCACGGGTTTGTCTTTTGCCCCAATGGCCTCAGGCAGCTCGCCGGACTTTTCTGAAGTCGGTCGGCTCGCTCTGTCTGCTGTCAGTAACGCCGGTGGGTGCGCTAGCGGCTGCGGCATCATCGATTGTGGCGGTGCGCGTGTGGCCCGCCGAGGATTACACCCGCGTCACCATCGAGCATAAAGGGCCGGTGAAGTTCACACAAAGCGTCGTTCACAATCCGGAGCGGCTGGTGGTGGACATTGAAGGTATTGAACTGAATGGGGTCTTGAAGAGTTTGGGTGACAAAGTCGGCCCGAATGACCCTTACATTCGCCAATTGCGTGCGGCCAATTACAAGCCCGGAGTGGTACGTCTCGTGATGGATCTGAAAGGCGAAGTGGCGCCTCAGGTGTTCAATCTACCGCCGGTGGGTAACTATGAAAGCCGGTTGGTGATGGATATTTATCCGGTTGTACCGCAGGATCCATTGATGCAGCTGGTCAACAGTAAGCAGTCACCCGAACAGAAAACCAAGAGTGAGATTGTTAAGCCGGAACCATCCAAGTTGCCGGTCGAGACCGAGGCCCCGCCGAAACAGGCTGAGGCGATGTCGTCGCGGAGTGCCAGGAAATCGGCCAAGGCGCTGACGATCATGCTGGATCCGGGCCATGGCGGGGAAGACCCTGGTGCAGTGGGTGCGCGTGGTTCGATGGAAAAAAATGTCACCCTTTCAATCGCCCGACGTTTACGAGAACGGATCGAGAACGATCCGGTAATGAACGCGGTCCTGACGCGTGACGGCGATTTCTTTGTGCCGTTGCAGACGCGCGTGCAGAAGGCCCGTCGGGCCAAAGCCGATCTTTTCGTGTCGATCCACGCCGATGCCTGGATCAAGCCTGAGGCGCGGGGTTCCTCGGTCTTTGTACTCTCGGAGAAGGGGGCGTCGAGCGCTGCAGCGCGTTACCTGGCGCAAAAGGAAAACGAGGCCGACAAAGTGGGCGGCGTCAATTTTACGGTGGCCGACCCACATCTGGCGCGCACGCTGATGGATCTGACGCAGACAGCCACACAGAATGACAGTATGAAGCTAGGCAAGTCGGTGCTGACCAATCTCGGGAGTGTGAACGCCTTGCACAAGGCCTCGGTTGAACAAGCCGGTTTTGCCGTGTTGAAAGCACCGGATATTCCGTCCATCCTCATTGAAACCGCTTTTATTTCCAATCCCGAAGAAGAAAAGCGCCTCAACGACGAGGAGTATCAGGAAAAGCTCGCGGAGGCGATCATGCGGGGCATTCGGCAGTATCTGGCGAAAAACCCCGCCTTCAATAAGGCCTAAAGCGGTCAACCCCCGGAATCTGGCGGCAAGCCTTTATAATGCAAGGCTTTACCGGTTTTTGCCCCGTTTAAATTCATGCGCGTATTCCGCGGTCTTCATCCTGCCGCCGATGCGGATGCAGTCATCACCATTGGTAATTTTGATGGCATGCACCTGGGACATCAGGCGTTGTTGCGTCAGCTTCGGGCTGAGGCGCAATCGCGCGGCCTAAAATCGTCGGTGCTGACGTTTGCGCCGCACCCGCGTGAATTTTTCGCCAAGCGGCGGGGTGGGGTGGATGCCGTGGTTCCGGCTCGGCTGCATACGCTGCGTGAAAAGTTAGAGGCGTTGGCGGTAAGCGGCGTCGATGACACCCGCATTTGCCGGTTTGATGAGGCGTTTGCCAGTCTGAGCCCAGAAGAGTTCGTGCAAGTCGTTCTGGTGGTTGCAATGCGGGCCAGGCACGTGATGATTGGTGACGATTTCCGTTTTGGCGCACGACGTGCCGGTGACTTCGCCCGGCTCAAATCGCTGGGCAAACAACACGGATTTAGTGTCTCGTCGCTGGACTCTCAGTGTCTGGAAGGCGAGCGCGTTTCCAGCTCGCAGGTGCGTGACGCCTTGGCTGCTGGGGATCTGGGGCGAGCCGAAGCGCTACTTGGTTATCCGTACGCGATGGAAGGTCGCGTTGTGCAGGGCCGTCAGCTCGGCCGAACGATTGGCGTACCAACGGCCAACGTGCAAATCCGTCATGATCCGTTGCCACTGCGCGGCGTGTTTGTGGTTGATGTGGCGCTGGATGAAACGTGCGCGGCTGTCCCAGTCGCGACTCGCCGTTATGCCGGTGTGGCCAATCTGGGCTATCGCCCCACGCTGGGTGGTGATACGCGTCCGCTGCTGGAAGTGCACCTTTTCGATTTCGAGGGTGATCTTTATGGCGCACACCTCGATGTGCGTTTTCTTGCCAAGCTGCGCGATGAAATGACCTTTGCCGATTTTGGCGCACTGACGACCCAGATCCAGCAGGATCTGACGCAGGCGCGTTCGTTCTTTGAGCAGTTTCCGATTTCTTCCTAAATAGTCTGTGTAGTCATCCCATGTCCGAAAACAACAAAAATGCTCCGCAAAACGATCAGGCCAAAGAAGCGCGAGCGACGCTGAATCTGGCCGATACCGCATTTCCGATGCGCGGCGATTTGCCCAAGCGCGAACCGGGCTGGATTGCCGACTGGCAGAAGCTCGGTCTGTACCAGAAGATTCGGGCGCATACGAAAGGGCGTCCGCGCTTCGTGTTACACGACGGCCCGCCCTATGCCAACGGTGATATTCACATCGGTCATGCAGTCAACAAGATTCTCAAGGACATCATCGTCCGTTCGAAAGTATTGGCCGGTTTCGACGCGCAGTATGTGCCAGGGTGGGATTGCCACGGTTTGCCAATCGAACATCAGATTGAAAAGCAGCACGGCCGCAATCTGCCAGCGGATGAAGTGCGTAAGCTTTGCCGCACGTATGCCGTCGAACAGGTGACGCGCCAGAAGAAGGATTTCATCCGCCTGGGCGTGTTGGGCGATTGGGATAACCCGTACCTGACCATGAATTTTAGCGCCGAAGCCAATGAAATTCGGGCGTTGGGCAAAATGCTGGCCGATGGCTATCTCTATCAGGGTCTCAAGCCTGTGAACTGGTGTCTAGACTGTCGCTCGGCATTGGCCGAAGCCGAGGTTGAATACGAAGACAAGCATTCGCCAGCGATCGACGTCGCCTTTCAAGTACATTCAAATCATGCGGCTAACGTAGCCAAAGCCTTTGGCCTGGATCATCTGGATGGCCCGGCCTTTGCCGTGATCTGGACGACCACGCCGTGGACGCTCCCGGCCAATGAGGCGGTCAGTGTGCACCCATCGGTGGAATATGTATTAGTCGGCACAGAGAAAGGCAACTTGATTCTCGGCGCTGATCTGATGGAAAGCGCATTGCAACGCTATGGCCTGGCAGGTCAGGTGCAAGGCAAATGCGCCGGTGCCGCGCTGGAACATGTACTGCTGCGTCACCCGTTCTACGACAAGGACGTGCCCGTCATTTGCGGCGAACACGTGACAACGGATGCCGGTACCGGCCTCGTACACACGGCGCCGGCGCATGGCGTCGACGACTTTAATATCGGTAAGAAGTATGGTCTGCCGGTTGAGAACCCGGTCGGTGACGATGGTTGCT
The DNA here is from genome assembly GCA_039805725.1 of Pseudomonadota bacterium. GTDB lineage: Bacteria > Pseudomonadota > Gammaproteobacteria > Burkholderiales > Rhodocyclaceae > Fluviibacter. The sequence goes on from JBDLTT010000046.1 coordinate 29,223, forward strand.
TCCTGCAGAAGACCCCCGCACTGCCGACTGGTTCGCTGGCCGGCCTCAGTGTTTGGCAAGCAAACCCCAAGGTGCTTGAAACCTTGCGAGACAACCAGCGCCTGCTGGCCGAGGTGAAGCTGCAGCACAGCTACCCGCACTGCTGGCGGCATAAGACACCGATCATTTTTAGGGCGACCACCCAGTGGTTCGTTGGTATGGATACGCCGCCAAAACCAGGCGCGTCAACGCTGCGCCATCTGGCTGAAGTGGCCGTCGGCGATACCAACTTTTATCCGGCCTGGGGTCGCGCCCGTCTCGAAGCCATGATCCGGAACCGACCGGACTGGTGTGTCTCGCGCCAACGCAACTGGGGTGTGCCCATTCCTTTCTTCCTGAATAAGGAAACCAACGAACTGCACCCGCGCACCCCGGAACTGATCGAAGAGGTCGCCAAGCGTGTCGAGCAGTCGGGCATCGAGGCCTGGTTCCAGCTGGATCCGAACGAGCTGCTCGGCGACGACGCAAAAAATTACCGTAAGCTGTCCGATACGCTAGACGTGTGGTTCGATTCCGGTACGACGCACTGGCACGTGATGCGTGGCTCGCATGCCAGTGAGCACGCCTTTCCGGCCGACCTGTATCTGGAAGGCTCGGATCAGCACCGTGGCTGGTTCCAGTCCTCCTTGCTGACCGGCTGTGCACTGGATGGCCGCGCGCCGTACAAGGCGCTGCTGACCCATGGTTTTGTTGTCGATGGCAAGGGCCGCAAGATGTCGAAGTCAGTCGGCAACGTGATCTATCCTCAGGAAGTGGCCGACAAGATGGGCGCCGAAATTCTGCGCCTGTGGGTCGCCAATACCGATTACTCCGGTGAGCTGACGATCTCCGACGAAATTCTGAAACGCGTGGTCGAAGGCTATCGCCGTATCCGTAACACCTTGCGCTTCCTGCTGGCCAATACCGATGACTTCAATCCATTAAACGACACTGTATCAGTCGACCAGATGCTTGAGATCGATCGTTATGCCATCGAGATGGTGCGTGCGCTGCAAACCTCGGTACAGGCCGATTACGATCGTTATGATTTCCACCACATCGTGCAGTCGCTGCAGAATTTCTGCTCGGAAGAGCTTGGTGCTTTTTATCTGGATGTGCTCAAGGATCGCCTGTACACGACCGCGCCGGATTCGCTCGCGCGTCGCTCAGCGCAAACCGTGCTGTGGTTGATCACAAAGACCATGCTGCGTCTGATGGCGCCGATTCTGGCGTTTACAACGGAGGAAGCCTGGGCGCTGCTATCTCAGAAAATGGACGGCGCGCCGGAGTCGATCATGCTCAGCGATGCCGAAGCCTTGCCCGAGGTCGCCGGCGCGGCGGCGCTTTCGGAGAAGTGGGCGCGTATCCGCACGATTCGCGCCGAGGTCGCCCGCGCCATGGAAACCGTGCGTGGCGAAGGCGCGATTGGTTCTTCGCTGCAAGCCGAAGTCAGCGTTAAGGCGCCAGCAGCTGATGCAGCCGCGCTGCGCAGTCTGGGCGACGATTTGAAGTTCGTGTTCATCAGTTCCGCTGCCAATGTGGTGGACGGTGATGAACTGGAGATCCGCGTGACGCCAAGTCAGCAACCGAAGTGCGAACGCTGCTGGCATCAGCGCGCCAGCGTCGGTCAGGATGCTGCGCATCCGGCTTGGTGTGATCGCTGTGTTGCCAATGTGGATGGTGCCGGTGAGGTGCGTGTCTGTGCCTGATCAGTGGATAAAGTCAGGCGGTGCCCTCGGTTTTGGCCTCTGGGTGGCGGCCGCGGTCATTTTATTCGATCAACTTACCAAGCTCTGGGTACTGAACGCGTTCGTGCCCGGTGAATCGATTGAGGTGATGCCGTTTTTGAACATGGTGCTGGTTTTCAACCCGGGGGCTGCTTTCAGCTTTCTGGCCGATCATGCGGGCTGGCAACGCTGGTTCTTTACGCTAATTGCGCTGGTCATTAGCGGCTGGATTGTCTGGCAGCTCCGTTCGTTGCGTCCAAGGACACTCTACAGCTTGGGGCTAGCCTTGATTATGGGGGGTGCGTTGGGCAACCTGATCGATCGACTCTGGTTGGGCATGGTCGTTGATTTCATTGATTTACATGCCGCAGGATGGCACTGGCCGGCTTTCAATGTGGCCGATAGCGCCGTCTGTGTCGGTGCCGTACTCTATGTGCTGTGTCAGTCGCGTCATAACGATCTTGAGGAAGCAAAGGTATGAGTCAGCAACAACAGCAGTACGAGTCACGTATTCAGCCAGATAGTTTTCTGACCCTGCATTACCGTCTGACGACACAGGACGGTGAGGAGGTTGTTAGCACTTTCGATCTAGGACCGGCGACGATCCAGATGGGTAATGGCGAGTTGAACGAAAACCTCGAGGCCTGTCTGGTCGGACTGGTGCCGGGTGAACATGCCGTCTTCGACGTGCCTGCTGAAGCCGGATTTGGCCAGCACAACCCCGGTCTGGTGCAGCGAATCGCCATCAGCGCCTTGCCGGTGGGGCAGGATCTCAAGGAAAATAGCCTGATTGAATTTACGTCGCCGGAGGGTGCCGGGTTTGCCGGGTTCGTGCGCGAGCTGGGCGACACGCACGCGCTGATGGATTTCAATCATCCGCTGGCGGGCAAGAGCCTGCGTTTTGAAGTGCAGATTATCGGATTGCTATGAGCACGACTGAATCCAAAACCATGCCGATCATCCTGGCTAACCCGCGCGGTTTCTGTGCCGGCGTTGAGCGGGCCATTGCGATCGTCGAGCGCGCGCTGGAAGAGTTTGGCGCGCCGATCTACGTACGACATGAAGTCGTGCATAACAAATTCGTGGTCGAAGGTCTGCGCGCCCGCGGCGCCGTCTTTATTGAAGCTCTGGCCGATGTACCGCAGGGATCGACGCTCATATTCAGCGCCCATGGCGTACCCAAATCCGTGCGCGATGAAGCGGCCGAACGAGGTTTGCGTATTTTTGATGCAACCTGTCCGCTGGTGACCAAGGTGCATGTGGAAGTATCGAGGATGCGTGCCGAGGGGCGTGAGATCATCATGATCGGCCACAAGGGCCACCCCGAGGTCGAAGGAACCATGGGGCAATCCGTAGGTGGCATGTATCTCGTCGAGACTGTAGAAGATGTCGCAAAGCTTCAGGTACCTAACCCGTCGCTGCTGGCCTATGTCACGCAAACGACGCTGTCGGTGGATGATGCCGCCACCATCGTGAATGCCTTGCGCGCAAAATTTCCGGAGATCGTTGGGCCGAAAAAGGACGACATCTGTTATGCCACCCAGAATCGACAGGACGCCGTGCGTGCACTGGCTCAAAAGTGCGATCTGGTGCTGGTGGTCGGCTCGGTGTCAAGCTCCAACTCCAACCGCTTGCGTGAGTTGGCCGCATTGCTTGGTCGGCAGGCTTATCTGATTGATGGTGCCGAGAATATTAACCCGGCCTGGTTGGAAGGGTCGCCGCGTATCGGTGTGACAGCCGGGGCATCCGCGCCTGAAGTGCTGGTCGACGAAGTCATTACGCGGCTCCATGAACTCGGTGCCGGTTCTGTACAAAGCCTCGATGGCGTTGTCGAAGACGTGAAGTTTCCGTTGCCGAGCGGGCTGCGTTGATCGGAGCGCGTAAGCAACAGGAAGCAGGAGGGCGCTATGCCTGAAATGGCTGCACCAGACCACCACGCCTGTTACCACTGCGGGCTGGAGATTCCTGATGGTGTTGACCTGAAAGTGTCGATCAACGGTCAAAGTCGCGACATGTGTTGCGAAGGTTGTCGCGCCGTTGCCGAAGCCATCGTCGCCAATGGACTGGAAGCCTATTACCGCAATCGGGATTCGCTGCCGGAGTCGCCGCGAGAAGCCAAACCCGATGTTCTCGATTCATTATCTCTCTACGACCAGGTTGAGTTCCAGAAAACTTTCGTGCGAGCGCTTGGCGAGCATGAACAGGAAGCGGCGCTCGTCCTCGAGGGTATTACCTGTGCTGCCTGTGTCTGGTTGAATGAACAGCATGTGGCACGGTTGCCGGGTGTTCTTGCCGTCGAGGTCAATTACACGACGCGTCGGGCGCGTATTCGTTGGGACGACCGTCTTATTGCCTTGTCACAGATTCTGAAGGCAATCGCAGATATTGGTTATCGTGCTCACCCCTTCGATCCGGCGCGTCAGGAAGCGGTCGCCCAGAAAGAGCGCCGCGCCATGCTGTGGCGTCTGGCCGTCTCGGGTCTCGGCATGATGCAGGTGATGATGTATGCCTATCCGACCTATGTCGCGAATGAAGGGGAGCTGACGCCAGATGTCGAGACATTGCTGCGTTGGTCCAGTCTGTTGCTGACGCTGCCGGTGATTCTGTATGCCTGTGGCCCGTTTTTCAGAAACGCCTGGCGTGATATCAAACTACGGCGTGTGGGGATGGATACGCCGGTAGCGCTCGGTATCGGTGCAGCATTTGTGGCGAGCGTCTGGGCAACGCTGATCGGACAAGGTCACGTCTATTACGACTCCATCAATATGTTCGTGTTCTTTCTCCTGGGAGGGCGCTATCTGGAATTGCTCGCCCGTCAGAAGGCGTTGCGGGCAACTGAAGAGCTTGGCCGTTTGGCGCCGGCATTTGCCGATCGTTTGATCGGGCAGCAAGGTGAATTCAAGGTAGAGCGGGTGCTGGTATCGGCGCTGAACGTTGACGATGTCGTGCTGGTGAAGCCCGGCACGCAGATACCGGCAGATGGTGTTGTCACCGATGGTGCGTCTAGCGTCGATGAATCATTACTCACCGGCGAAAGCCATCCGGTCAGCAAGGCGATTGGTTCCGGCGTCACCGGCGGGTCGATGAATATCGACAGTCCCCTCACGGTGCGTGTGTCTCAGGTCGGCGAGAGGACGCGTCTGGCAGCGATTTTACGATTGATGGAGCGCGGTGCGCTGGAAAAGCCGGTCGCTGTCACCATGGCGGATCGTGTGGCCTCCTTGTTTCTCTGGGGATTGTTAGCTTTGTCAGCGCTGACGGCGCTGACCTGGTGGCTGATAGATCCTTCGCGGGCCCTGCCGATCACGGTGGCTGTCCTGGTCGTAAGTTGTCCTTGTGCTTTGTCCTTGGCCACTCCCGTCGCACTAACGATTGCGACAGGTCGATTGGCGCGAGAGGGTTTGCTGGTCACGCGCGGTCATGCGATCGAAGCGTTGGCTCAGGTGACCGACGTCGTCTTCGACAAGACGGGAACATTGACCACGGGCGTCATGGAACTGGTGCATGTTGAAACGCTCGCCGGGCTTGATGCGCGAGACTGCCTGGCCTGGGCAGCAGCGTTGGAGCAACGTTCGTTGCATCCGCTCGGACGTGCCCTGTTGCGGGCAGCCGAGCAGTTGTCGCTGCCGGGTGTAGAGGATGAACAGCATGAAACAGGCGGCGGTATCGAGGCGACCATTGCGGGCCGGCGGTTGCGGATCGGGCATGCAGGCTACGTGCGTCAACTGGTTGGACACGATCTGTCCCCAACTGCGACCGCTGAAAACGCCAGTGCTGTCACAACGCTTTACCTGGGTGAGCCGGCAGCCTGGTTGGCGCGTTTTGAAATTGCCGATGAAATCCGGGGCGATGCCCATGAAACCATCCGTAGCCTGCAGTCGATGGGCTACCGGCTAGCATTGCTGTCGGGCGATGATCCGGCGGTGGTGACCGAACTTGCCTCAAAACTTGGTATTCCTCTGGTCTACGGGCGTGAAACGCCGCAATCCAAACTGGACCGGGTCACTGCCTGGCAGGCCGAAGGTCGGGTGGTGTGTATGCTGGGTGATGGTGTCAACGATGCCCCTGTCCTGGCCCAAGCGCAAGTATCCGTGGCCATGGGCGAGGGGACCGAGTTGGCACGCACCCAAGGGGACTGTGTGTTGCTTGGTCGGCATCTGTCTGTTCTGGTAGACGGGCTTGCCCTAGCTCGGGCAACACGCCGGACAATCCGTGAAAACCTCTGGTGGGCAGTGATTTACAATGCCGTGGCATTGCCCGTGGCCATGGGTGGCTTTTTGACTCCTTGGATGGCCGGGATCGGCATGTCGCTTAGCTCGCTCTGGGTGGTCTTGAATTCCTTGCGTCTAGAGCGCAAGGTTGTCACTGGCACCTGATATTTCCGGAGTTCCTGTGGAATCGCTTTACCTGCTTATTCCCGTATCGGTCGTGTTGGTTTTTGTGATTGCCGGATTGTTCTGGTGGTCTGTGCGTTCAGGTCAGTTTGATGATTTGGAGGGTCCGGCGCACCGGATTCTGATGGATGGCGAAAAGCGGCCGCCTGAACTCAAAAAAGAGGATGATCGCCCGCCTAATTGACGCTGCGCCGCAGCAAATATTGATCGTTGTCAATAAAATGTCATGTAGTAAGGGGTTTGTGAGTTTGAAGTCTTGTATCAGACATCTGATCTGAGGATACTTCGGGCTGCAGAGTTACAGGACTCGGTCCTCACTCTGCTTCTCTGTTGGGGTTGGGGTGCGCTGTCTAGGCAGTGCACCTTTTTTTTGCCCGTGCGCCGGTGTCTCCACCCGCAAAAACTGTGGAGGTAGACTCGAACTTTGACGTAGATCAAACAATGCGAATTCAGTTAGAATTAAGGTTACGTTAAGGAATGGTTTTCGTGCAAAATCATGATGTTTGTTCAATCAAAGAGGTGCGTCTAATGTCTGTAATGTCGGATACGCAATCTGTATACAACTACAAGATTGTTCGGCAATTTGCCGTAATGACGGTGATCTGGGGGATTGTCGGCATGCTGGTGGGGGTGATTGTTGCCGCCCAGCTCGTCTGGCCTGAACTCAACTTCGCTCCCTGGCTGACTTTTGGTCGTCTGCGTCCGCTGCATACCAATGCCGTGATTTTTGCGTTCGGTGGCTGTGCGCTGTTCGCGACGTCGTATTACGTTGTTCAGCGCACCTGCTACACACGTATTTTCTGCGACAAACTCGCGGCATTTACCTTCTGGGGTTGGCAGCTGATCATCGTGCTGGCCGCTATCACGCTGCCGCTGGGCATGACGTCGGGTAAGGAATATGCCGAACTCGAATGGCCAATCGACATTCTGATTGCCGTGGTGTGGGTTGCTTATGCCATCGTGTTCTTCGGCACGATCGCCAAGCGCAAGGTCGCTCATATCTATGTCGCCAACTGGTTCTACGGTGCTTTCATCATCGCCGTTGCTCTGCTGCATATTGTTAATAGTGCCGAAATGCCGGTCAGTCTGTTCGGTATGAAGTCGTACTCGGCTTACTATGGCGCACAGGATGCAATGGTGCAGTGGTGGTATGGTCATAACGCCGTCGGTTTCTTCCTGACAGCCGGCTTCCTGGGCATGATGTACTACTTCGTGCCAAAACAAGCAGGCCGTCCGGTTTACTCGTATCGTCTGTCGGTGGTTCACTTCTGGGCGCTGATCTTCACCTACATGTGGGCGGGTCCGCACCATCTGCATTACACCGCGCTGCCGGACTGGACCCAGTCGCTGGGGATGGTCTTCTCGCTGATTCTGCTGGCACCGTCGTGGGGCGGCATGATCAACGGCATCATGACGCTGTCGGGTGCCTGGCATAAGCTGCGTGATGATCCGATCCTGAAGTTTCTCATCACCTCGCTGTCGTTCTACGGTATGTCGACCTTCGAAGGTCCGATGATGGCGATCAAGACGGTGAATGCCCTGTCGCACTACACCGACTGGACGGTGGGTCACGTGCACTCGGGCGCCCTGGGTTGGGTGGCCATGGTGTCCATCGGTTCGATCTATTTCCTGATTCCGAAGCTGGTTGGCAAGCAGGAGATGTGGAGTACCAAGCTGGTAACGACGCACTTCTGGATCGCCACCGTTGGCGTGGTGTTGTACATCGCTTCGATGTGGATCTCGGGTGTCATGCAAGGCCTGATGTGGCGTGCAGTTAACGCCGACGGCACACTGACCTACAGCTTCATCGAAGCCGTGAAGGCCAGCTATCCGTTCTGGGCGATTCGCGTTCTGGGCGGCCTGATGTACCTGGTTGGCATGCTGCTGATGCTCTACAACGTGGTGAAGACCATGCAGGGTGCGCGTATGGTTGATGACGCGGCTGTCCCGGCACCGGCGCACCACTAAGCTCAACAGAATCGGAGAATGACGATGAAAATTACGCAAGAACTCGTTGAGCGCAAAGTAGGTCTACTGATCGTGCTGACCTTCCTGACTGTTCTGGTCGGCGGCGCGATTGAGATTATTCCGCTGTTCTGGCAGAAGTCGACGACGACCCCGATTGAAGGTCTCAAGCCTTACGATGCGGTTCGTCTGGTCGGTCGTGACGTCTACATCCGCGAAGGCTGCTACAACTGCCACTCGCAGATGATTCGTCCGTTCCGTGCAGAAACTGAACGTTATGGTCACTACTCGGTTGGCGGTGAGTCGGTTTACGACCACCCATTCCAGTGGGGCTCGAAGCGTACGGGTCCGGATCTCGCTCGAGTCGGTGGCCGTTATTCGGACACCTGGCACATGGTTCACTTGAATAATCCGCGTGACGTGGTGCCTGAGTCGAATATGCCGGCTTATCCGCACCTCATGACCACCAAGGCTGCCGCTACGGTAGGCTCGGACGTGGATGCCAAGATGGTTGCCCTACGCCGTGTCGGTGTTCCTTATACCGATGAGGATATTGCGGGTGCCAAGGAGGCGATTGGCGACAAGACCGAGATGGATGTTCTGGTGGCCTACCTGCAGGGTCTGGGTACGTTGCTACCGAATACCGCCGCTGCGACTGCAGCTGTGGCTCCGGCGGCACCTGCGGCTCAGTAATCACGATGGATCAGAACGATTTTCGTATCGCTGTCACGGTGGTGTCTTTCATCGCCTTTGTCGCGATTTTGTTCTGGGCGTTTAGCCGGAAATCGAAGCCCTCGTTTGATGTGGCCTCGCGTATTCCCTTCGAAACCCTTGAGCAAGCCAAGCAGGACGAGGCCCGCGAATCGTCTCTGAAGTCATCCAAACCCGTCACGAACTTACGGAAGAATCATCATGCTAACTAGTGTTGCTTCGATTATCGTCACCATCGTGGTGCTGGGCAGCATCCTCGGTTGTGGTTTCATTCTCTGGAACCAGAGCCGGGTTAAATTGCCCAAGGGCAAGGTCGAGACCACCGGTCACGAGTGGGATGGCCTTGAGGAATACAACAATCCGCTGCCGAAATGGTGGATGGGTCTGTTCTGGATCACGGTCGTCTTCTCGCTCGCCTATGTGTTCCTCTATCCGGGTCTGGGTAACAACAAAGGCCTCCTGGATTGGTCTTCGGCCGGTCAATGGCAGAAGGAAGTGAACAAGGCTGACGAGCAATACGGTCCGTTGTTCGCCAAATATGCGCAAACGCCGATCGCCGATCTGGCGCAGGATCCGCAGGCGGTAGAAGTCGGTAAGCGTCTCTATCTGACTTACTGCTACCAGTGTCACGGCTCGGATGCCCGTGGCGCGAAGGGTTTCCCGAACCTGACCGATAACGACTGGTTGTATGGTGGTTCGCCGGAAGTGATTCTGCAGACCATTACCAATGGCCGTAACGGGATGATGCCGCCGCATGCCCATCTGGGTGCTGAGGCCATCAAGGATCTCGCCAACTACGTCCGTTCGCTGTCAGGCCTGGCTAATGACTCACTGGCCGCAGCCAAAGGCAAGGAGTTGTTTGCCTCGTCGGGTTGTGCCGGTTGTCACGGTGCGGACGCCAAGGGCAACCAGGCGATCGGTGCGCCAAATCTAACCGATAACGTCTGGTTGTATGGCAGCTCGGAAAAGACCATCACTGAAACGATCGTCAATGGACGTCAGAATATGATGCCGGCCTTTGCCGACCGTCTAAACGAGGGCAAGTTGAAGCTGTTGTCGGCCTACGTTTATAGCCTGTCACAGAAACCCGCCGCCAAGTAATTGGTCATGGTGGACAACGCCCCGCTGGTTTCCGGTGGGGCGTTTTTATTTTGAACGATCCAAACGATATATAAGAGCGTAGAATGTTCCCGTTGATATACGCCTATGGAAGTCATTCATGAGCCAGCAAGAGAAGTCCTCCAAACAGCCTACAGATAATGCGCCCGTCGAGCAGTCGCTTTACGCCAAGCACAAGAAGGTTTACGCGCGTGAAACACCGGGTAAGTTTAATTCGCTGCGCTGGTTCTTTGTCTTTCTGACGCAGGCCATTTTCTATTTCGGGCCCTGGTTACAGTGGAATGGTCGCCAGGCGCTGTTGTTTGATCTGGCCGAGCGTAAGTTCTATCTCTTTGGGCTGGTGCTCTGGCCTCAGGACGTTATTTATCTGTCGATCATCCTGCTTTTGTCGGCGTTCGGGCTTTTTCTGTTCACGGCGATGGCTGGCCGCTTGTTCTGTGGTTATGCCTGTCCACAAACGGTGTATACCGAAATCTTCATGTGGATCGAAAACCGCTTGGAGGGCGATCGTAACGCCCGTATCAAGCTCGATCAGTCGCCGATGTCCGGGCACAAATTCCGCATTAAAGCCACGAAGTTTTTCTTGTGGGGCGTTCTGTCGTTGTGGACCGGGATTACCTTTGTTGGCTTCTTTATGCCCATGAAGGATCTGATGCAGGAGTTGATGACCTTAACCATTAGTGGTTGGTCAGCTTTCTGGGTCTTCTTTTACAGTGCGTTCTGCTTTCTGCAGGCCGGCTTTATGCGCGAACAGGTCTGCAAATATATGTGTCCCTATGCCCGATTCCAGGGGGTGATGTTTGACCCGGATACGCTGATTGTGACCTATGACGAAGCCCGCGGCGAGCCGCGCGGCGCACGCCGCAAAACAGATGATCTCAAGGCCAAGGGCCTTGGCGATTGCGTCGATTGCAAAGTCTGCGTGCAGGTCTGCCCGACGGGGATCGATATCCGCAATGGCCTGCAATATGAATGCATCGGTTGTGGACTTTGTATCGATGCTTGCAACGAGATCATGGCGAAGATGGACTATCCGCCGGGTCTGATCCGTTATGCCACCGAGAACTCTGTGGCGAAGCAATACACGACGAGCGAGACCCTGCGCCATGTCTTCCGTCCGCGGATTCTCCTCTACACTGGGATTCTGCTGCTGATTTTCGCGGCCTTCGTTTACTCTTTGGGCACGCGTATTCCCCTACGCGTCGATGTCCTGCGTGATCGTGGCGTCATGTCTCGCGAGGTTGCTGATGGTCTGACCGAGAACGTCTACCTGTTGCATATCATGAATATGCAAGACACCGCGCGCACCTTTACCGTAACGCCCGAGGGTCTTGAGGGTATACGCATGGATGGTCGTAGTTCGTTTACCGTACCGCCGCTGCAGAATGTTACGGAACCCATTAATGTTCGCGTGCCTGCCGGCGAGGGTAAGCCTGGCGCTAATCCGATCGGTTTCGTGATTGTCGATACGGAAAATCCGGACGTCCGCCGAGATGAAAAATCCACATTTTTTCAGCCGAACTAAACGTCATGAGTGAATTAGGTCAGAGACCACCTGCGCCATGGTACCGACATCGTTGGCCTTGGATCCTGATGGCCGGTCCGGCTGTTGTGATTGTGGCCGGATTCGTCACGGCCTGGTTGGCAATCAAAAGTTATGATGGTCTGGTCGAGGACAACTACTACAAGGTTGGCCTGGCTGTGAACCAGCAGCTTCAGCAGAAGCATCTCGCAGCGCAGTTGGGGCTGAGGGCGGATTTGTCCTACGTCGACGCCGATGACGAAGTGCAGTTGGTACTAACCGGACTGCAGGTTGCGGCATTGCCTGATGATATTCGGCTCAAGCTGGTGCATCCAACCCGCAAGGGTGAAGATCAGATCGTCGTCTTGCACCGCACCGGAAAACAGTTTTCTGGCAAATTGCAGAACCCGCCGAGCGCTGGCCGCTGGCATGTGATTCTTGAAGATCCGGTTGCCGGTTGGCGTATGGATACTGTCTGGGATTTGCGTACCAACCGCCGTGTCACCTTTGCAGCGAAATCCCAATAAGCTTTCATTTGATAGAAAGGAGTACCATCATGGCCTGGAAAGAACTCTTTACAACCGATGTCGGACTGGCGAGCCTGGGCGTTATTGTTTTTGTCATTGGCATGTCGGTCTATTTTGGTCGCATGTTCAATAAGAAAATGAACGAAAAACCGGATCAACAGTAATCAATCTGCCTCGCGTTCCGAAAAAAAGCCCGGCTAGTGGAAACACAGCCGGGCTTTTTGCTGCGATTAACGAAGCAATCAGCGATACACCAGCACCGGTACCTTGGAGTGCGTCAGTACTTTCTGGGTTTCGCTCCCAAGCAGCAAGCCACTAATGCCGCGACGACCATGCGAGGCCATGAAGATCAGATCACAGGATTTGTCCTGCGCAGTTTGAACGATGACCTCATACGGAACATCGCTGGTTTCCGTGACTGAGGTCGTTGTCACACCGGCTGCCACGCAGATTTCTTCGGCTGCTTTTAGGTTGCGATGAGCGATGGACGTTGTTAGTTTGGCGAATTCGTCAGGCGGCGTCGGATCGATCATGGCGCCGTCACCATAGTAGCTAATCGGGAACTCCGGTTTAACGAACAGAATGGTGATGGTAGCCTTGGTTTCGCTGGCGAACTCCGCGGCCTTTCGGGTTGCCAACAGAGAGAGTTCTGACCCGTCAATGGGGAGCAGGATATGTTTAAACATGCTTGCCTTTCAATGAGCCGGCCGACCACTGGCAATTTCCGCCAGGCCCTCCGGGTTGGTGATTTGCAGATGACGGGTCTGAACATCGACCAGACCATCTTCCTGAAAGCGTGAGAATAGACGAGATACCGTTTCCAGCGATAGCCCGAGGTAACTGCCTATTTCCTCGCGAGTCATGCGCAGCACGAAAGTGTTCGGGGAATACCCCAGTCGTGAAAACCGTTTGCCGAGATCCAGAATGAACGCGGCCAGGCGTGCCTCGGAGCGCATATTGGCCAAGATCTGAAAGGCTGCCTGATCTTGAACGATGCGCTGGCTCATCAGGCGGTTCAAGTGGGCGTGCAGCGTGGGGAAGGACGTCGCGATTTCATCAACATTGCCGTAGGGCATCAGGCAAACCTCGCTGACTTCGAGCGCCACGGCGCGACAAGCATGATGGCCGCCTCCGATGCCATCCATGCCGAGGATCTCTCCAGTCATCAGAAAACCGGTGATCTGGTCACGCTGTGATTCGCTCGGAACGAGTGTCTTGAAAAAACCGCTTCGCACTGCATAAATCGCATTGAACGGCTCGCCCAGTTCAAACAGGGTTTCTCCGCGCTGCAGGCGGCGGCGGGTCGGGAACCATTGATCCAGGGATTCCAGTTCCTGGACGTTGAGTGAGGGCGGGTGACAGACGGCGTTCATGTCGCAATGTAGGCACTGCGCCTTAAGTTCCGCGACATCGATCCCGCGGGATTTGTGCGTACACGAATCCTTGCCTTTGAAATCCTGAACTTCGGTCTTGCTGGACATATAATTCGTCTATGAACAGTACAACGATGGCTCAAACGGGTTTGGTCGACCGGGATCTTTGCCGCCGATTCGACGTCAGCGGACCCCGCTACACATCATATCCGACTGCGGACAGGTTTCAAGCCGATCCGGGTGCCGGGATACTGGTGAATGCATTAGGTCATCGCCCAGCACCCGAACAACCGCTTTCATTATATGTCCATCTGCCATTCTGCAGTACGGTCTGCTATTACTGCGGCTGCAACAAAGTCATCACCAAGGATCACAGTAAATCGTCGCACTATCTCGACTACCTGGAGCGCGAGATCGATATGCAGATTGCCGCGCTGAATGGTTCGCGCCAGGTGGCTCAGCTACATTGGGGGGGGGGCACGCCAACCTTCCTGAACGACGATGAAATGGCGCGGCTGACGCGTATTCTGCGCAGCCGTTTCGAGTTTCTCCCGGAAGGCGAGTATTCCATCGAAATCGACCCGCGTTCCGTCGACCCGCAGCGGGCTCACAAGCTGGCCGAGCTCGGCTTCAATCGTATGAGCCTGGGGATCCAGGACTTTGATCCACTGGTGCAGATGGCGGTCAACCGGATCCAGAGCTTCGAGCAGACGCGCGATGTCCTGCGCGCCGCCCGTGACGCCGGTTTCAAATCGGTATCGGTGGATCTAATTTATGGACTGCCGCGACAGACCTTGGCGGGTTTTCGCACCACGCTGGAAAAGACCCTGAGCCTGGCACCCGACCGAATCGCCTTGTACAGTTACGCCCATCTACCGAAGATTTTTATGCCGCAACGGCGTATTCACGACACAGAATTGCCCAAGCCGGAGGATAAACTGTCGCTGATGGCTATGGCGGTCGAGAGGCTGGTGGATGCCGGTTATGTGTTTATTGGTATGGATCACTTTGCGCGTCCGGACGATGAACTTGCGCGGGCGCAAAAGGCGGGTAAGCTCCACCGTAATTTTCAGGGGTACTCCACGCATGCCGAGTTGGATCTGCTTGCTTTCGGTGTGTCGGCGATTGCCAAAGTGGGTCCGGTTTACGCGCAGAATGCCAAATCCCTTGATGAGTACTACAACGATATCGATGCAGGTCATCTACCCGTGCGGCGAGGCTATCGGATGGATGCGGACGACGAACTGCGCCGCTCGGTGATTCAGGAGTTGATGTGCCATTTCGTTGTGGATTTTGACGCGGTGTCTCAGGCCTGGCATATCGATTTCCAAGACTATTTTGCGGCCGCGTTGGCAGAGCTCCAGCCACTCGCCGATGCTGGACTGCTTCAGATGGATTCGCAGCATATCGCAGTGATGCCCAAGGGACGTTTGCTCGTTCGTATCATTGCCATGGCTTTCGACCGGCATCTGCAGGCTGATCGACAAAGGGCGCCGGAAGGACGTCAGCGCTACTCGCGCGTGATCTGAGTGCCGCCGGTGACCAGGAGAATCCCGTGCCTGAACTGACGCTGATCTCGGCTGTATTGATCGGCTGGCTTGGCGGCGTACATTGTCTGGGCATGTGTGGCGGAATCGTCAGCGCATTGGCACTGTCGGCACCGCAGGCAGGGCGCAACGGGATATTGTTGGCTTATAACCTTGGGCGTTGCCTGACCTACATCGCACTGGGTGCCTGCGCGGGCACATTGGGAGCCATCGGAATAGCGCGTCTGTCGATCGCGCCGGTGCTGCTCTACACAATCGCCAATATCTTGCTCATTGGTATGGGGCTCTATCTCTTGGGTCTGCCCTGGCTTGTCCGTCCCTTGGAACAGGGCGGCCAGCACCTGTGGCGCTACATTGAACCTTTAAGCCGGTCGCTGTTTCCGGTCAACACGTTGCCCAGAGCCTTCGGTGTCGGATTGCTCTGGGGCTTTCTGCCGTGTGGCCTGGTCTATAGCGCATTGGCTACGGCGTTTGCGCTGAGTAGCGCCGGTCAGGGTTCGCTCTGGATGGGTGCCTTTGCGCTGGGAACCCTGCCGAATCTCTTGATGGCTGGGTGGGTCGGTGCCCAGACCTTGCAGCAACTCAGAAACTCCTCATGGCGTTGGCTTGGTGGGCTCTTGGTTGCGGGGTGGGGTATTTACGGACTTGTCCGGTGGTGGTTGATGGACTGATACGTTATGGCTGATTCCACAGAACACCTCTTGAAGCTCTCCGGATTGCGGTGTGCCAACTGCGCAAATACGGTTCGCAAGGCACTGGAGCAAGTCGCCGGTGTCAGTGCTGAGGTCAATTTCGCAACCGAAGAAGCCATTGTGCAAGTCCCAAGCGCTGTGCGAATAGAGACACTGATTCATGCTGTCGAGGCTGCGGGCTATAGCGCATCGGAAATCGATGATGCGTTCGAAGAAGTAGAACCCGTTGTTGATACAACGGCCCACCTTCGCTTCTGGATTGCCGCTGTCTGTGCGTTACCGCTGATCCTGCAGATGCCGCTGGCAATGCTTGGAATGCATGAACATTTATCCCATACCTGGCAGTTCGTGTTGGCGACGCCCGTACAACTCTGGGTCGCCTGGCCGTTCTACCGGGGTGCATGGCATGCCCTCAAACTGCGGACCTCTAATATGGACGTGTTGGTCAGTCTTGGCACTCTTGCCGCCTATGGCTATTCCATAGTGATCTGGTGGTGGGGGCTGCCGGGCGACGTTTATTTTGAGGCTTCGGTTGTCGTGATCACGTTAGTGATGGCCGGTAAATATCTGGAACATCGCGCAAAGCAGTCCAGCGCCTCGGCCATCACGCGTTTGCTGCATCTCGCCCCCAAAACGGCGTGGAAGAAAAATGACGCGGGGGGTTTTGTGATGGTGCCGCTCTCGGATATTCGTCCCGGGGACGAGGTCAGGATTATGAGCGGCGCATCGGTGCCAGTCGACGGTTTGGTGATGGATGGCCAATCGGCCGTGAGTGAAGCCATGCTGACGGGCGAACCCGTGCCCGTCGAAAAGCGACGTGATGACAAGGTCTATGCCGGTACGCTGAACGGTGACGGTGTGCTGATCTGTCGTGTCAGCGGCGTCGGCCGAACCACCGTATTGGCCGGTATCGCTCGCCTGGTTGCGCAGGCACAAGGGTCTCGGGCACCGGTGCAAGCGCTTGTCGATCGCGTTTCCGCCTGGTTCGTCCCGGTGGTTGTGCTGATTGCTTCACTGACGCTCATTTATGGCGGCCTTGTGCTGGATAGCTGGCAGACTGGCCTGGTTCGCGCGGTCGCCGTACTGGTGATTTCCTGCCCATGCGCGCTGGGTCTGGCCACGCCCACAGCGATCATGGTCGGTATCGGTGAGGGCGCCCGACAGGGCATCCTGGTGCGCGATGCCGATGCCTTGCAACGGGCAGCGAGTGCCGCTGCCGTAGTCTTCGATAAGACCGGGACGCTGACCCAGGGGCAGCTTCGTTTGACGGATCTGTTCATGCGTGATGACGACGCATTGGCGCGGCCAGCCGTCTTGGCCCTGGTAGCTGCGCTGGAAAGCGGATCGTCACATCCCATCGCTTACGCGATTCGTATGGCGACAGGCGATGAAGTGCAAGGGTCTGACATACCGACTGTGAGCAATTTCCGCACGGAACCGGGCGTCGGGGTGTTTGGGGTGATTGCAGGGCAGCATTATGGTGTTGAGCGTTGGTCTGACCGATTCGCTACTGTGGACGAGGGGTTCTGGTCACAAGCCGCTGGCCGACTCATGGCAGAGGCCAAGAGTGTCTCGGTACTGAGTAAGGCCGGGCAGCCGCTGGCATTGCTGGCTTTTGCGGATACTTTGCGGTCGGATGCGATGGCGGCCGTCCGGATGCTGCAGGCTCTGGGGCTCAAACCGGTCATGCTGACCGGTGATCAGCCTGAAGCTGCCCAGGTCATCGCGGCTCAGCTGGGCATTAGCGAGGTGCACGCGGGGGTCATGCCGGCGGGCAAAGCCGGGCAGGTCAGCAAATTGATGACCGCGTTACCGGCTGGCGTGATCATGGTCGGCGATGGCATCAATGATGCCCCGGCGTTGGCGGCTGCCTCGGTCGGGTTCGCCATGGGTAGCGGCATGGATATCGCCATGGAGAGCGCCGGTATTGTCCTCATGCATAACCGCTTGACGGGCGTTCCCGAAGCCATCCGTCTCGCCCGACGTACCCTGTCGAAAATCCGGCAGAATCTGTTTTTGGCGTTTATTTACAATGTGTTGGCGATCCCGCTGGCGGTGGCCGGTGCGCTGAGCCCAATAGTGGCCGGTGCGGCCATGGCCTGCTCGTCGATTTCGGTGGTGGGAAATTCGCTCTTATTGCGCCGTCGATCCTTGCAGACGCATGAAAAATCCTGATCAGCGGCTATAATTTTCGGGTTCGACCGCAATCCACGATGCGTTGATCCAACGACATTAAGACCAGCACCAACAACATTGCAAAAAAATAGGGAGCAGACATGAACATCGATAACATTTCCATTGGCAAGGACGTCCCAAACGATTTCAACGTCGTCATCGAGATCTCGGCTAACGCACCGGGTATCAAATACGAGCTGGATAAGGACTCCGGTGCTGTTTTCGTCGACCGCTTTATCGCTACGCCGATGCACTATCCCTGTAACTACGGTTTTATTCCATCGACCCTGTCGGAAGATGGCGACCCGGTGGACGTGCTGGTTGTCACGCCGTATCCACTGCCGCCGGGCGTGGTCATTCGCTGCCGTGCCGTTGGCATGCTGGCCATGGAAGACGAAGCCGGCGAAGATGCCAAGCTGGTCGCCGTACCGGTACAAAAGCTGACGTCGAACTACGACAAAGTCAACACGATTGAAGATCTGCCGGAAATTCTGATCAAGCAGATTACCCACTTCTTCGAGCACTACAAGGATCTGGAAGCCGGCAAATGGGTCAAGGTCAAGGGCTGGAAGGATGCTGCCGCTGCCAAGGCCGAGATTACCTCGGGCGTTGCGCGCGCTAAGGCCGGCAAGTAATTCAAGGCTGGCACGGATCAAAGGCCGTACAATGGCCCTGACTTGAGTCAGGGCCATTTTTTTGTGGTTTGTCCAAAAATGGGTAACAGGAGGGTCGGGTGCGGGTAGCGATTGCTCAGATGAATGTGGTGCTCGGCGATTTACCGGGTAACGTATGCCGCATCACCAAAGCTGCTGAAGAAGCTGTTGCGGTGGGTGCAGATTTATTGCTTACCCCCGAGCTGAGTCTGTGTGGTTACCCACCGGAAGATTTGCTCCTTCGCCCGGATTTTTACCGGTTGAATGATGAGGCGCTTTCGGCGTTGGCTGAAGCGACACGGGGCTTAGATCTGGCGATCATCGTTGGTCATCCCTGTATTGATGAAGGTAAGCGTTACAACGCGGCGAGCGTCTTTGTCCGTGGTCAGCGTCTGTGTACGTATCGTAAACAACATCTACCCCAGTACGAAGTCTTTGATGAGTGTCGTTATTTCACGCCCGGCCGTGACACCGTTGTCTTTAAACACGCGGGGGTGCGCTTCGGATTGGCGATTTGCGAAGACGTCTGGTACACCGGTCCGGCGCTCAATGCCAAGGCAGCCGGCGCCGATGTCCTGCTGGTGCTAAACGCGTCGCCGTACCATCTGGATAAGGCTGTCGACCGTCAGACGGTGTTGCAACAGCGCGTTCTTGAAACGGGTCTGTCGATTGTGTACTGCAATCTGGTGGGTGGTCAGGACGAGCTGGTATTTGATGGTGCCTCCTGTTTCATGACCGATGAAGCCAAAACGCCGGTTCAGATGCCACAGTTTGAGGAGTCTATAGTCGCGGCTGACTATGTTGGTGGCCGATGGATAACCCCTGCGCAGAGTGCAGCGCCAATGGCGCTGGATGCACAGATTTATAAGGCAATGGTACTGGGCGTGCGCGACTATTTCGCCAAGAACGGATTTGCCGGAGCGTATCTTGGTCTTTCAGGGGGTATCGACTCTGCATTGACATTGTGTGTTGCTGTCGACGCTTTGGGAGCGGATCGTGTGCGGCCTATCATCTTGCCGTCGCCTTATACGGCGCAGATGAGCATCGATGATTCTCTGGCGCTGAGCGCCAATCTCGGTGTTCATTCCGAGATCGTCGACATCCAGCCGGCGATGCAAACCTATGAATCGATGCTTGCTCCGTACTTTGCCGGTTTGCCGGCTGATACGACAGAAGAAAACCTGCAGGCGCGTATCCGTGGCAATCTGCTCATGGCACTCTCTAATAAGAGTGGCTGGCTGGTGCTGACGACCGGCAACAAATCGGAAATGGCGGTCGGTTACTGCACGCTCTATGGCGATATGGCCGGCGGCTTCGCTGTGCTCAAGGATCTGTTCAAAACCAAGGTCTATGATGTCTCACGCTGGATCAATCGCGATAAAGAGATCATTCCCTGGCGGATCATCGAACGGCCACCATCGGCCGAGTTACGCCCCGAGCAGACGGATCAGGATTCTTTGCCCCCTTACGAAGTACTGGACGCCATCGTCGCCGCCTATATGGAGCAGGATCTAAGCCCGCGCGAAATCATGGCGCTGGGTTATCGCGAGGATGATGTGAAACGGGTGGTGCGCCTGCTGCGTATTTCCGAGTATAAACGCCGCCAGTCGCCAGTCGGTATCCGTTTAACGCGCCGTGGTTTCGGTAAGGATTGGCGCTATCCGATTACCAACCGGTATGCCGATGAGTGGTAACATTGAGGCCATCAAGATAATCGTTTTTGACCCCATGGAGTCATCATGAAGCAGATCGTTGCCATCATCAAACCGTTCAAGCTCGATGAAGTCCGCGAAGGCCTGTCGGAAATCGGTATCACTGGCCTCACGGTGACCGAAGTTCGTGGTTTTGGTCGCCAGAAGGGCCATACCGAGCTCTATCGCGGTGCCGAGTACGTCGTCGATTTTCTGCCGAAGGTACGCCTTGAGGTCGTGGTTCAGGATAGCCGTGTGGACGAAGTGCTGGAGTCCATCATCAAGTCGGCACGCACCGGCAAGATTGGTGACGGCAAGATTTTCGTGCTGCCGGTTGATCAGGTAGTCCGTATCCGCACGGGCGAAACCGACGACGCGGCTATCTGAGCCTTTTGCGCTGATCGCCAGGCCCTGCGCTGACCACGCAGGGCTTTTTGTTTCCAAGTACGTCTGAGCCGATGCCCCTCATTGCATTCAACAAACCTTATGGTGTGGTTTCACAGTTCACGCCGGAAGGCCGTTGGCAGGGCTTGTCCGATTATCTGCGACTTCCGGAATACCGTGTAGCTGGGCGTCTGGACGCTGATAGCGAGGGGTTGTTGCTGCTGACCGATGATGGCCGGCTGCAGGCAAAGATTGCCGATCCACGTCATAAGCTTCCAAAATGCTACTGGGCCCAGGTTGAAGGGTTGCCGTATGAGGATGCGCTGCGTCACTTAAGCGCGGGTCCGGTGCTTAACGATGGCCCGACCCGTTCCTGTCAAGTTGAAGTGCTGCCCGAAGACGTTAAGGCCCGTCTTCTCTGGCCACGCGATCCGCCGATCCGTTTTCGCAAAAGTGTGCCCACAGCCTGGTTGGCGATCACGCTCACCGAAGGGCGTAACCGGCAGGTGAAGCGCATGTGCGCGGCGGTTGGTCTCCCGGTGTTGCGTCTGGTGCGTGTGTCGATCGGTGGTGTTAGCTTGTTTGAGTTGAATCAGGGAGTTGGATTATCCTTGGGGCAATCCATTTCCGTTCCCGTTGCTACGCTGAATCAGGTGCTATGAAACCATCCAAGCTGATTTTTCGTCTGGTGATTGCCAGCTTATTGTTGGCACCGTCATTCATGCTGCAGGCGGCATCGCCCTTGCTGCAGTTATCGCTGGGTTCCGGCACGCTGGATGTGGAGGTGGCCGCCACCAAGCATCAGCGAGGCCAGGGCTTGATGAATCGGTCGACCATGCCCGAGTCACGAGGTATGCTCTTTGTCTATCCGGCACCAGCCTATTTCTGCATGTGGATGAAAAACACGCTGATTCCGTTATCCGTCGCGTTTATTGACGCGCAAGGACAGGTGATCAATATCGCCGATATGACGCCGCACAGTGAAACCAATCATTGCACACAACGCAATGCGAGGTATGCGCTTGAAGCAAATCAGGGTTGGTTCGCCAAACATGGTGTGGTTCCGGGAACACAAGTGTTAGGCCTTGAAAAAGCGCCCCGGGGCGACTACTGAGCGATGGGGATACGCGAGAACCGGACGCGATCCCGCCGGCTCGAGGGACGCAGCCGGGGGAGTCATTGGCACCCGCTCGGCATGGCGCTCAAGCCGCCCAGTCACCTGCGCCCGTGGTTGCTCGAACCCCACTCGCTGACCACGCGATTACAGCGCCACTTCGGTCGCGTCAATGTGCACGTTTTGCATCAGGCCTTAGGCCAGCCTTATAACGACGAAGGCAATGGCCGTTTTCCGTTGGCAATCGTCAGGGCGGTTGTTCTGTCGGCCGACGATCAGATTCCGCTGGTGGTCGCGCACTCGGTCTTACCCGCCGTGCCGCGCGGTCCGTTGTCCGTGATGTTCAAACGGCTGGGGCGACAGGCATTGGGCACGCTGTTGTTCACGCGGCGCGGCTTTGTGCGGCGGCAACGTGAGTGGGCTTTTCTGGATGCGCGTCATCCCCTCTACCGGCTCACCAAAACACAAGAGGCTGATGATGCCCCGGCAAGACTCTGGGCGCGGCGGGCGGTGTTCAGTATGTCCCGTTTTCCGGCCCAGTCCGTACAGGTGACCGAAGTCTTCTGTATGCCCGCACCCTAATGAAAAAACCCGGCATTGCCGGGCTTTCTGTGCAGGCGCTCTTGGTTTGATTAGGCGAAGTTGGCTTCGGCAAATTTCCAGTTGGCCAGTTTGTCGAGGAAGGTTTCGACGAACTTGGGACGCAGGTTACGGTAGTCGATGTAGTAGGCGTGTTCCCACACGTCGACGGTCAGAAGCGCCTTGTCGCCGGTCGTCAGTGGGGTGCCGGCGGCGCCCATGTTGACGATGTCAACGCTGCCATCGGCCTTCTTGACCAACCAGGTCCAGCCCGAACCGAAGTTGCCGACGGCCGAAGTCTGGAAGGCCTTCTTGAATTCGTCAAACGAGCCCCACTTCTTGTTGATGGCATCCGCCAGGGCGCCGCTCGGCGCGCCACCGCCGTTAGGTGACAGGCAGTTCCAGAAGAAGGTATGGTTCCACACCTGGGCGGCATTGTTATAGATACCGCCGGCGGGTGCCTTTTTGACGATCTCTTCGAGGCTCAGCTTTTCGTATTCCGTGCCCGGGATCAGATTGTTGAGGTTGGTCACATAGGCCTGGTGGTGCTTGGCATAGTGATAGTCGAAGGTTTCTTCCGACATATGGGGAGCGAGGGCGTTCTTGGCGAACGGCAGAGCGGGCAATTCAAAAGCCATGATGTTTTCTCCGTGTTTGGGGTGCTGCAAATTACTGATTCTAGACAGAGCTGGTGAGCCCTGCAAGCATTGTTTGAGCCGGTGGACTCTAAGACCCGTCGGCGAGTATGGATTCGATGCGTGCCTGCAGTCGGCCATCCGCCAGCCGCAGCGCTACGGCGCTCTGCAGGGGTGCTTTTTGAATACTGTCGATCAGGTGTCCATGAGCATCGGTAATCAGCGCGTAACCTCGCTGCAGCGGTTGATTGGGGTCAAGCGCCTGCAGACGCAGGCCAAACTCGCTCAGGCCGCGCTTGTGTCGATCTAGCGACCGCTCGACCCAGTGGGTCATCCGGGTCCGGCATTGGTTCAAACGATCCTGTTGACGTTCGAGCAATGCCATCGGGCTGCGCAATCGGGCGCTATAGCCATCCAGTCGCATCGCTGCCTCGTCGAGCTGACGGGTAACCCGCTGGCGTAATCTGGCTTGCTGCATCCCCAGTAAAGACAGCAGGCGGGTTCGATCCGGGGCAATCAGTTCAGCCGCTGCGGTGGGTGTGGGTGCCCGTACGTCGGCGGCGAGATCGGCCAGCGTGGTGTCGGTTTCATGGCCGACGCCACAAATCAGAGGGAGTGTGCTGGCGGCGATGGCGCGGACGACGGCGGCTTCGTTAAAGCACCAGAGATCTTCGAGCGAGCCTCCGCCGCGACAAAGCAACAGCACATCGGCCACAGCGTGATGGTTGGCGGCTTCAATCGCCTGAACAATCTGACCGGTGGCGTCTGCGCCCTGAACCATTGTGGGATACAGAATCAATTGGACATACGGTGCTCGACGACGGAGGGTGGTGATCACATCATGGAGCGCCGCAGCCTGGGGGCTCGTGATGATGCCGATCGTCTGCGGAAAGCCGGGCAGGGGCCTTTTCCGGTCAGGATCAAAGAGTCCGGCAGCCTCCAGTTCGGATTTGAGCTGCAGAAAACGTTCATACAGCGTACCCAGGCCGCCTTTGACCAGGGTGTCGACGGTTAGCTGGAATTCGCCGCGTGCCTCATAAAGCGTGACCTGGGCGCGGGCGCGGACTTTGTCTCCCTGGCGGGGTTGCCAGGCCAATCGTGCGGCACGCGTCCGAAACAAGGCGCAGCGCACCTGGGCGCCAGCATCCTTGAGGGTGAAGTACATATGCCCTGAGCTGGCCAGGGTGAGCTGGGCAATCTCCCCTTCGACCCATAGCGGTGAAAAACGACTTTCTAGCTGATGGCGTACCGCCGCGTTCAGGTCGGAAACCGACAGGATCGGCGTGTCGATTTCGCTTTGTTCACTCGGGTTTGGGAACGCATTATTCGGCATGGACACTACTTTAACGCGGGATTTTGGATTGGGGCAGATCGTTGCGCCACAAATCGGTTGGGGGGCTCAAAAAAAATTTAAAAATCTATTGACAGCATGAGATTTTCTCCACCGAAGACATTGAAGCCTTGCTGGGCCTGGCTTGACGCATTGCAGCACGGCTCCAAGACGGTAGAATATCGTTAACCTATTGTTATTTAACGAATTATTAGAATAGCCCCTTTTTTGAGCGCTGTAAGAGAAATTCCCGTTGCAGCACGAGTTAGACACTTTTATGACAGTCTATCCACAAAGTTATCCACGATTTTTGTGGATAAGCGAAGAGGTCTGCTAAGTCCTTGATCTGTGGTTTGCTTGCTCAAAACCGGGGGGGTGGCTAAACTGCTATTTTGCACTTTTTCGCGGTTGGAACACACGTGTTTGCCATTATTCAAGCGGCCGGTTGGCCGATCTGGCCTCTGTTGATCGCTTCCGTGATCGCTCTGGCACTCATTATCGAACGTCTTTATAGCCTGCGTGCGACGCGAATCCTGCCGCCGGGGCTATTGCAGTCTGTTTTATCGACCTTGCGCCAGGGGGGGTACGATATGCCTCGCCTGCAGCATCTGGAAGAGAGTTCGCCATTAGGTCGTGTGCTTGCCGCCGGCATTCGTAATCAGAATAGCAGTCGAGAAATCATGCGCGAATCGATTGAAGAGTCGGGTCGCATGGTGACCCATCAACTAGAGCGTTATCTGACCACCCTCGGGACTATTGCCTCGATTGCCCCGCTGCTGGGTCTATTGGGTACCTTGGTGGGGATGATCGATATCTTCGGTTCGCAATCACCAACCACGGGTAATCCGCAGCAGTTGGCGCACGGTATTTCGATTGCGCTTTATAACACCTCATTTGGTCTGCTCATCGCGATACCCGCGTTGATCTTCTGGCGCCATTTTCGGGCGCTGGTGGACGGTTATGTGGTGGATATGGAACAGCAGGCCGTCAAGCTGGTCGAAGTGATTCACGGCGAACGCAGCTGAGTCGGGTGCCAACACCATGAATTTTCGTCGGGGTACAGGGCGCGATGAACCCGAAATCAATCTGATTCCGTTCATCGATGTGCTTCTTGTGATCATCATTTTTCTCATGATGACGACGACCTATAGCAAAATTTCGGGGATCGAGATTGATTTACCGACCGCAGCAGTGAGCACCCAGACGCCGCCGGAAGAGATTGTCGTGACGGTGTCGGCATCAGGGGTTGTGGTGGTTGATGGTCAGAGTATGACGCGACCTGGTATTGATACCGTTGCGGCCGCGCTGAAGCAGGCATCACAGCGTAAAGGCACCGGTAAAGCACCCGTAGTCTCGATCAACGCGGATGCCAAGGCGACTCATCAGAGTGTGATTGATGTGATGCAGGCAGCGCATCAGGCAGATCTGTCGCAGATTTCTTTCGCGACGCGCAGCGGTTCATGATCCCGAGCCCACAAGACGTTGAGGCCAATTGGTATGGCCGGAAGCGGCTAGGGTTTCTTCAACGTGGTTTGCTGATACTTTTATCTTGGTTTTATGCCGGCGCGACCCGATTGCGCAGGGCGTTATACGATCATGGTTTTTTGCAGCGGACACGCTTGTCAGTTCCCGTTATTGTGGTGGGCAATCTTATTGTTGGCGGCGCGGGTAAGACCCCTTTGACCCGGCACCTAGCTCAAGCCTTGTGCGATGCCGGCTGGCGACCCGGCATCATCAGCCGAGGTTATGGGCGTGAAATACCGGGGGTTCGTGCCGTCGGACAGGGCGACAACCCGCGTCATGTCGGCGACGAGCCCTTGCTGTATGCCGAGGATGGACTGCCAGTTTATGTGGGAGAAAAGCGGGTCGCAGCAGCGCAGGCGTTACTTGCCGCCAACCCGTCGGTCGATATCCTGATTGCCGATGACGGTTTGCAACACTATGCACTTGATCGTGACATCGAACTTGTCGTGTTCGACAACCGCGGTATCGGTAACGGCCAATTGCTGCCCGCCGGTCCATTACGTGAAGGGCTGGATCGCCTCAGGGATACGAAGGTGAAAGGGCTGGTGTGGCAAGGCGGCTCGCCGTCCTTATCCAACGCCACGATCGATTCCTACCCCTCTTTTGCCATGAGGCTGGTGCCCGGTTCGGTTTATGCCGTGAATGATCGTGGACGCCAGCAATCGCTCTCTGCCTTTGCCGGGCAACCGGTGATGGCGGTTGCCGGTATTGGCAATCCGGAACGGTTTTTCCAGATGCTGCGTGATCATGGCTTGCGTGTGGAAGGGAAGTCGTTTCCGGATCACCACCAGTTCGGCCCAGGCGATATTCCCGTATCGGATTGGCCAGTACTGATGACCGAGAAGGATGCAGTAAAATGTCGTGAGTTTGCGGCCGGTCGCGATAACTGGTTTGTCGTACCGGTTGCTGCAGTCGTCGAGCCGGCGTTGCCGCTGGAATCATGGCTGAAGCCTTCGACGCACCAATGATGGAGAATTGCTGATGGATCCGCGTTTACTGGAAATCCTGGTTTGCCCCGTGTGTAAAGGCAAGCTTGAATTCGACAAGGCCGCTCAGGAGCTCATCTGTAAGCCGTGCCAACTGGCTTATCCGGTACGTGATGGCATCCCCATCATGATGCAAGACGAAGCACGCCCGCTGTCGGGCAAGCAGGCCTAACGAACCCATAGGACATGGCCGTGAGTTACGTCACTTTTCGCGTAGTGATCCCGGCCCGGCTGAAGTCCACGCGGCTACCGAATAAGCCCCTGCTCGATCTGGGTGGCAAGCCCATGGTGGTACGTGTGTGCGAACGTGCGCAACGCTCAGGGGCCGATACCATTGTGGTCGCGACGGATAGCCGCGATGTGCGTGACGCCGTCAGGGCGGCTGGCTTCGATGTTTGCATGACCCGGGAAGATCATCCGAGCGGTACTGACCGGATTGCCGAAGTTTGCGATCATTTTGGCTGGGCTGACGAAACGGTCGTCGTTAACGTCCAGGGTGACGAGCCGTTTCTGCCGCCATCATTGATTGATCAGGCGGCGCATCAACTGGTCGATTCGGGTGCCGATATGGCCACGCTGGCGCACGCGATTCATGACCCGGTCGAACTGTTTAATCCCAACGTCTGTAAGGTTGTGATGAAGGCCAATGCCGATGCCCTGTATTTTTCCCGGGCACCGATTCCTTTTGCGCGGGACGACTTTTCGCCGGCATGGCAGCAGGGCGGTTTCCCGAAATCGCTACCGACGACCGGTTTTAGTTGCTATCGGCATATTGGGCTCTATGCCTACCGTCGCCGTTTTTTGCGCGATTACGCCGGTCTGACGGCCAGCCCATTGGAATCGGTCGAAGCGCTAGAGCAGCTGCGGGCGCTCTGGCACGGCTACCGGATCAGCGTTGCCGTTACTGAAACGCTACCGCCGGCGGGGGTTGATACGCCGGAAGATGCCGTTCGGGCGCAACAGGTCTTTGCCGATGATTTCGCTGCATTGCGCATTGACCCGCCGCTGTAATTACCGTAAGTTTTTTGCAAGGTGGATGTTTCACACTATCTACATGGCATGTTTAACCCATTATTAATCGAGGATACCGATGAAACTGATTCTGTTGGGCGCCCCGGGCGCTGGTAAAGGCACCCAAGCGAAATACATCTGTGAAAAGTTCGGTATCCCCCAGATTTCCACCGGTGACATGTTGCGTGCCCAGGTCAAGGCCGGGACCCCGCTGGGTCTGGAGGCGAAGAAGCATATGGATTCGGGTGGTCTGGTACCTGATGCGGTCATCATCGGTATGGTCAAGGAGCGTCTGAAGGAAGCGGATTGTAAGAATGGCTATCTCTTTGATGGTTTTCCGCGCACCATTCCGCAAGCCGAAGCCATGAAGGATGCTGGTGTGCCGCTGGATTTTGTGCTCGAAATCGACGTGCCGGATCAGGACATCATTGACCGTATGGCCGGTCGTCGCGTGCACCTGGCTTCAGGCCGTACCTATCACATCCAGTACAACCCGCCCAAAGTGGCCGGCAAGGATGATGAGACCGGTGAAGATCTGATCCAACGCGACGATGACAAGGAAGAAACCGTTCGCAAGCGTCTCGATATCTACCACAGCCAGACCAAACCGCTGGTGACCTTTTATACCAACTGGCAAAACGCCGGTGATGCCAAGGCGCCAAAAGTCAAGAAAGTGGCAGGCGTTGGTGGCGTCGACGAGATCACGGCACGTGTGTTCGGTGCGCTGAACTAATTACAGCCTGTCATTCGGAATCGGGCGCCCGGTTGGCTCTGCCAATCTGGCGCCCGATCTGTTTTAATGCGGTATGAATAACGCACTGTACTTCCAGTCGGGTGGTGTCACCGCGGTGATTGGCGCAACTGCTGCAGCACTCATTGAGGCGCATCGGCAGGTGAGTCCGGGTCGGCTTTTTGCTGCAGAACATGGCTTGTCCGGTCTGATAAATGGACAGCTGGTTGACGCATCGGCGCTGGCCGAACCCATGCGTCAGGCACTCAGTCACCTGCCCGGTGGCGGCCTTGGATCGGGCAGAACCCTGCTAGAGCCCTACGAACAGAATCCGCTGCCGTGGCAGCGTGTTCGCGATGTACTCCTGGCGCATGAGATTGGTACGATCTATGTGAACGGCGGCAATGGTTCGATGGATACGGCTGCCAAGCTGGTCGAATTGAGCGATCGATTTTCCCTTGACCTGAAGGTCATCGGTTTGCCCAAGACGATTGATAACGATCTCGAAGGAACCGATGCATCACCCGGTTTCGGCTCTGCGCTCAAATATCTCTCAGTGTCACTTATGGAAGCGGCGCGCGATCACTGCGCGATGGCCACCAAGCCGAGTGTTTTCATTCTTGAAGCCATGGGTCGGCATACTGGCTGGTTGGCGACCTGCGGCGCCGTGGCCCGGTTACCCGTAGCGATGGCGTCACCGTTGATTTTGTTCCCGGAAGTCGTTTTTAATCCGGCGCACTTTATCGCCACAGTTCGAGCGCGGGCTCAACGCCATAATGCGGTGGTCTGCGTCGTGTCTGAGGGGATCCGCACCGCAGACGGCGCGTTCTACGCGCAGCAGAATCCGGCTGCCAAATACGGTCATGAGCAGTTGGGTGGGGCGGGGTTGGCGGTAGCGGCGCTCTTGCGCGCCGAGTTGGGGGTCAAGGTGCATGTCGCGATTCCTGACTATATGCAACGCGCGGCCCGGCATTTGGCCAGTGCCACGGATATCGCTCAGGCTGAAGCGGTGGCGCGCCATGGCGTCTCACTTGCGCAGCGCGGTCAAACCGGCCTCATGGTCAATATCGTGCGCGACTCGGATAGTCCCTATCGTTGGCACTGCGATGCTGTGGCGCTGACGAGTATCGCTAACCGAGAGCGCCGATTGCCTCTGGACTGGATAGACACCGAAGGTTATACGATTCGCCCGGAGGCCTTAACCTATCTGAGACCGTTGATCGCTGGTGAAATCAGTTTGCCCTGGTCTGCAGGCCTGCCCGACTATCCCTGGGTCGAGTGGCCGAAAGTCATGCCGTGACAGGCCTGATTTGTTTGTGTCCGATGACCTTATAAGCTAAGAAGATTTATTTCGTTCACAGCAGAAGCTGTTGTGCCGCAACATGGCTCCATCACAACAACTTCTGATGGAGAACGCATCATGGCATCTGCACGTAAATCGCTGGGCTTGGCCTTTCTCGGCTTTGCAGTCGCGATTAGTAGCTTTGGCGTTAAAGCCGATACTGATTTCCTGAACGTCTCATATGATCCGACCCGCGAACTTTATAAAGACTTCAATGCGGTTTTTGCCAACCACTGGAAAAAGCAGACTGGCGAGACGCTGAATATTAAGGCCTCCCATGGCGGCTCGGGTAAACAGGCTCGTGCAGTCATTGATGGCCTCCAAGCTGATGTGGTGACCTTGGCGCTTGCGTATGATGTCGACGCCATCGCCCAGAGGGGGTTGATTGCACCGGATTGGATCAAGCGTTTGCCGGACAACTCCGCTCCTTACACGTCGACCATTGTCTTCCTCGTGCGTAAAGGTAATCCGAAGAACATCAAGGATTGGAATGATCTGGCCAAGCCCGGTATCGACGTCATTACGCCTAATCCTAAAACCTCTGGCGGTGCGCGCTGGAATTTTCTGGCGGCGTGGGGCTACGCGCTCAAACAACCTGGTGGTAATGATCAGAAGGCGCGTGAGTTGGTGACCAACATCTATAAAAATGCGAAGGTACTTGACTCCGGGGCGCGTGGTTCCACAACGACCTTTGTCGAACGGGGTATCGGCGATGTGCTGATTGCCTGGGAGAACGAGGCCTATCTGTCGGTGAAGGAACTTGGCCCGGATAAGTTCGACATTGTGACCCCGTCGATTTCGATTCTGGCCGAACCGTCGGTCGCTGTCGTGGATAAGGTTGTCGACAAACGAGGTACGCGCAAAGTTTCTCAAGCGTATCTTGAATATCTCTATACCCCGATTGGCCAGGAAGTTGCTGCGCGTCATTATTACCGTCCGCGCAATAAGGAGATTGCGGCGCGCTATGCAAACCAGTTTGCCAAGGTCAAACTATTTACGATCGATCAGGTTTTTGGCGGGTGGGAAAAAGCCCAGAAGATTTACTTCGCCGACGGTGGAATCTTCGACCAGATCATTACGCGTAAGTAACGTTTTAGGTCAGGCATTGTTTATATCAAAAAAGTTATAAGCAATGCCAAAAATCATCTATAAACGCCATAAAGAATCACCTAGACTGAGCGTTCCCCAACTAGGAGGATCCCTATGAAAACCCTCAATTTCCGTTCGTTGATTGGTACGGCGCTGGCTGCAGCGGCTGTTGCGGCCTCCGGTGTGGCGTCCGCGCAAACCTCGATTCTGAATGTGTCTTATGACGTTGCTCGTGAACTCTACAAAGACATGAATCCCGCCTTTGCTACCTACTGGCAGGCCAAGGGCAATCCCCCGGTGACGATTAATCAGTCGCATGGCGGTTCGAGCAAGCAGGTCGGTGCCGTGATCGCAGGCCTGGAAGCCGATGTCGTCACCATGAACCAGGTGCCGGATATCCAGCAACTCGTTAAAGCGGGCCTGGTCAATGCCGATTGGCAGAAGCGATTGCCGAACGATGCGGCCCCTTACACGACAACGACCGTGTTTGTCGTGCGTAAAGGCAACCCGAAGGGTATCAAGGATTGGCCAGATCTGATCAAGCCGGGAACTCAGGTGATCGTCCCGAACCCAAAAGTGACAGGCAATGGCCGTTATACCTATCTCGCGGCCTGGGGTTTTGCCATCAAGAACTACAAAACTGAAGAAAAAGCGCGCGACTTCGTGAAAGCGCTTTTTGCCAATGTGCCGGTACTCGACGGTGGTGGCCGTGGTGCAACCACGACGTTTACGCAACGGAATATGGGCGATGTGCTCGTGACCTTCGAAAACGAAGCAATCTTGCTGGATAAGGAAGTCGGTGGCGATCAGTTCGATATCGTCTATCCAAGCCTTTCGGTCGATGCGCCAGCCCCTGTAACGGTGGTCGACAAGGTGGTTGATAAGCGTGGCACACGTAAAGTATCTACCGCTTACCTCGAATACCTGTGGAGTCCGGAAGGGCAGGAGATTATTGCCAAGCACTATCTGCGGCCTCGTAATGCTGCGGTGATGAAGAAGTACGCCAAGACCTTTCCGGCCGTCAATACGTTCTCGGTTGAAAAGTTGCTTGGTCCCTGGGACAAGGTCATGAAGGAACAGTTCGCGGATGGCGGTATCTATGACCAGATCATGGTGAAACGGTGACGCCAAAGATGTTCAAGCAAAGCGTCATCCCGGGGTTTGGTGTCACCCTGGGTTTTACGCTGGCTTACCTGGGGCTGATCGTTCTGATTCCGCTGTCGGCGGTCGTCTGGAAGACAACGGATCTGACCCTGGCCCAGTTTTGGGCGACGGTTACCGAGCCACGCATTGTCGCCTCGTTGCAGCTGAGTTTTGGCGCATCGCTAATCGCAGCTGCTGTGAATGCCTTCTTTGGATTGATTCTGGCCTGGGTGCTGGTTCGGTATCGCTTTTCCGGAAAAAAGATTGTCGACACGCTTGTTGATCTTCCTTTTGCATTGCCTACGGCGGTTGCCGGTATTGCGTTGACGGCAATTTATGCCAAGAACGGCTGGTTAGGTCAGTATCTTGAACCCTTGGGCATCAAGGTCGCCTTCACCCCGTTAGGCATCATGATTGCGCTCATTTTTATTGGTTTGCCGTTTGTTGTGCGTACCGTTCAACCCGTTCTTGAGGATCTGGACAAGGAAATCGAAGAAGCTGCGGCAAGTCTGGGTGCCAATCGTGCGCAAACCATATTTAAAGTGGTGCTGCCAATTATCCTGCCGGCGCTACTGACCGGTTTCGCGCTGGCTTTTGCGCGTGCGGTCGGTGAATACGGCTCGGTCATCTTCATTGCCGGTAATTTGCCCATGGTATCGGAGATTGCCCCGCTTATGATCATTACCAAGCTTGAACAGTATGACTACGCTGGTGCAACGGCTATCGCGGTGGTGATGTTGTTTTTCTCGTTCATTCTTTTGCTGCTGGTCAATACGCTACAGGCATGGACGGCCAAACACACCGGGAGGGAGCTCTGATGGCAGGCGGTGTCTCTGCGGCCTTTGAGGCCAAGTCGGTTAAAGGTAGCCAGAAAGTGAGCGATGCTACGCAGGAGTCCTCATGGGTTCGCCGGCTGTTGATCGGGGTGGGTCTGTGCTATTTCTTGCTTTTTTTGTTGCTGCCATTGGGTGCTGTTTTTGTCGAAGCGCTCCGTAAAGGTTGGGATGCTTACTTGGCGGCGCTGGTTGATCCAGATGCCTGGTCGGCGATCAAACTGACGTTGCTCATCGCTGTCGTGTCGGTACCGATGAACTTAGTCTTCGGCGTGGCGGCTGCGTGGGCAATCACTAAATTTCAGTTCCCGGGTAAACGTTTTCTAATCACATTGATCGATTTGCCGTTTTCGGTTTCACCTGTGATTGCCGGCCTGATTTTCGTGCTGGTCTTTGGCGCTCAGGGCTGGTTCGGTTCCTGGTTCATGGACAATGACATCAAGATTATTTTCGCTGTCCCCGGAATTCTGCTGGCAACGATCTTTGTGACCTTTCCCTTTGTGGCGCGTGAACTGATCCCGCTGATGGAAGCGCAGGGCAAGGAAGAAGAGGAAGCGGCTATCGTGCTTGGCGCCCGGGGGTGGCAGGTGTTCCGATATGTCACACTCCCAAACATTTTATGGGGATTGATCTACGGTGTCGTGCTTTGTAACGCACGCGCTATGGGTGAATTTGGCGCGGTGTCAGTGGTGTCGGGGCATATCCGTGGCGAAACGAACAGCATGCCGCTACATGTTGAAATTCTCTATAACGAGTACAACTTTGCCGCCGCCTTTGCGGTGGCATCGCTGCTTGCGGTGCTGGCATTAATTACCTTGCTGATTAAAACCTTTGTGGAATTGAAAGCCGCGCGGGTTAATGCTGATTTGAAGGAAGACTGATTGTGAGTATCGAAGTCAAAAATATTGGCAAGAAGTTTGGTGCGTTTCAGGCTCTGAACAATGTCAGCCTGGAATTTCCAACCGGAAAGCTGGTCGCGCTCCTTGGGCCGTCGGGCTGCGGTAAAACGACTCTTTTACGCATTATTGCCGGACTTGAGAGCGCCGATTCGGGTCAGGTAATTTTGGATGGTGTAGACGCCTCGGATAGCCATGTTCGTGAGCGGCAGGTCGGCTTCGTTTTTCAACACTATGCGCTTTTCAAGCATATGACGGTTTTCGAGAACGTGGCGTTTGGTCTACGGGTCAAACCCAGAAAAGAGCGTCCAAGCGAATCGCAGATTCGCGCGAAAGTGCATGAGTTGCTCAAGCTGGTACAGCTAGACTGGCTGGCTGATCGTTTTCCATCGCAACTTTCGGGTGGACAACGTCAGCGGATTGCGCTGGCTCGGGCATTAGCGGTAGAACCCAAGGTGCTGCTGCTCGACGAGCCCTTTGGCGCTCTCGACGCCAAAGTGCGTAAGGAACTCCGTCGTTGGCTACGCCGTTTGCACGATGAGATTCATGTCACGTCAATTTTCGTGACGCACGATCAGGAAGAAGCGTTAGAAGTGGCCGATGAAGTGGTACTGATGAATCAGGGCAGGGTAGAACAAGTCGGGACCCCAGACGAAGTCTATGATCACCCGGCCACGCCCTTTGTTTATAGCTTCTTGGGTTCGGTCAATCTATTCCATGGTCGTATCGAGGGTGATGTAGTCCATGTTGGTCCACACCAGCTGACCCACGCCGGATCGACAGCGGATGATGGTTCCCAGGTGGTGGCTTTCGTTCGTCCACACGAGTTGACTATTTCAGCCGAGGCAGCATCGGGAGGTGTGCGTGCTGAAATCGAACGGATTTTGTCGATCGGCGCTTTTTCACGCGTCGAACTAATTGGGTTAGATGCTACCGGACAGCGCACTGACCATAACTATGAAGTGGAAATGATGCGCTCGGAGCTTCTCTCGAAGCATGTCCGTCAGGGACAGGAGGTATATCTGGTCCCCAGAAACCTCCGCGTCTTCCAGGAGCCCGATTTCTCGATATGAACTTCCAGCAACTCCGCATTGTGCGTGAAACTGTCCGTCAGAACTTCAACTTGACGGAAGTGGCCGAAGCCTTGTTCACCTCCCAGCCCGGTGTCAGCAAACACATCAAGGATCTGGAAGATGAACTCGGTGTTGAAATTTTTAATCGCAAGGGCAAGCGATTGACGGGCTTGACCGAGCCGGGCAAGGAGTTGATTGGCATCGTCGAGCGTTTGTTGCTCGATGCGCAGAATATCAAGCAGTTAGCCGATCAATTCACGCAAAGAGATGAAGGACAGCTGGTGGTGGCGACAACCCATACCCAGGCGCGCTATGTGCTTCCGCAGGTGGTGAAACAGTTTAAAGCGGTGTTCCCCAAGGTTCATCTCGTCCTGCATCAGGGGAGCCCGGAAGAGATTGTTTCTCTGTTGCAGACCGGGCAGGCAGATATCGGGATTGCGACTGAGGCTCTCGAAGGCGCTGAGCAAATTGCCACTTTCCCCTACTATCAGTGGCATCACGCGGTGATCGTGCCGGAGGGACACCCGCTGGCGAATCACAGAGACCTGACGCTGGCAAAGATTGCCGAATACCCGATCATCACCTATCACGAAGGCTTTACTGGTCGTAGCCAGATTGATAAGGCATTCTCTGATGCTGGTTTGACGCCCGATATCATCATGTCAGCCCTGGATGCTGATGTGATCAAAGCGTACGTCGAGCTCGGACTGGGTGTTGGGATTGTGGCGTCCATGGCTTATTCCAAGGTTAGGGATCAAGGGCTCACGCTACTCGAAACCAAACCGTTATTCATCAGCAACACAACGTTTATTGGTGTTCGTCGCGGTCATTATCTGCGGAACTTCGCTTACCACTTCATGGGGCTGTGTTCCGTTGATCTGACCGAAACAATTGTCAGAAAGGGCACTTCAGCCCATCTGCAGTAACCGGTAGATTAAAATGCTGCTTTGATCAGCATGGCGCAGGCCACAACAAACGCCAATACGGCAAAAATCCTTTGTAATATCGCATGATCCAAGCGATGCGATAGTGTTCTTCCCGTCAGCAGGCCTGCAAAGGCACCTGTTGCAAAGGGGATGCCCAAAGTCCACGACATGGTGCCTTCCAGGGTCGCGCCGGCAACGCTACCTATCGACACAATGGCGATAACACCCATGGAGGTTGTGGTGATGGAACGCATCGGCAGATTCGTGAACTTTCTAAGCGCAGGCACAATAATGAAGCCGCCGCCGACGCCCAGCAAACCGGAAAGAAACCCCGAGATGGCTCCCGCTACCAACATCGCTCTAAAGCAGGGAAGTGTCCATGTGAGTTTTCCACGGGTTTCGTCGAGTAGACAGGGAGGCCCTTCTTCTACTTCATATTCTGAAGTGACCGCAGAATTGGCGCGCAGATACATTGTGATTGAGACATAAAAGAGTATCAGTGAAAATAGGGCTAGCAGTGGTCGGTTGGGTATTAAGGCTGCGGCCCAGAGCCCTAGGGGTGTTAACAGAAGACCAGCTATCGCCATTACCATGGCTGCCTTATAGCGGAGAATGCGATCCCTGAAACCTAAAAGGGCTCCCGTTGTAGCTCCAATTGCTGTGGCGAGTAGGGCAACGGGTGCAGCATCAACCATCGGTAGACCCAAACCAAAGATCAGTAAAGGCACAGCGATAATGGCGCCACCTGCGCCCGTCAGGCCGAGCACCCCGCCGGCAAACAGACCCAGGGCAAAAGGAATAAGGCTGGACATAGTCATAGCACGACATATTACAATAATATAAACTGTAGTGACTCAGTTTCAGGAGACGAACATGAATCCGTTGGTTGCCCCTTTTTTTGATCCAGACACATGGACGGTTACCTACGTGGTTTATGAAAAGCCGGGCGCGCCGTGTGCCATCATCGATTCGGTGCTGGATTATGATCCGAAGTCCGGCCGTACTTCGACGCACTCGGCTGATTGGGTTGTCGCGTTTATTCGGGAAAATCAGCTAACCGTCGAATAGATTCTGGAGACGCATGCGCACGCGGATCATCTCACCGCGGCACCCTATTTGAAGGGGATTCTGGGCGGCAAAATTGCTATCGGAGAGAATATCCAAACTGTTCAGGGAGTCTTCAAAAAGATTTTCAATCTGGAGCCGCAGTTTGCAGTAGACGGTTCTCAGTTTGATCATCTTTTTACCGATGGAGAAAAATTCGCTATCGGCAATCTGGAAGGCGAGGTGATTTATCTGCCAGGTCATACGCCTGCCTGCGTTGGATACCAAATCGGAGACACCGTTTTTGTCGGCGATACCATTGCCATGCCTGATGTCGGGACTGCCCGTTGCGATTTTCCGGGGGGCGATGCCGCTGTACTTTTCAAGTCGATTCGAAAGCTCCTCAGTCTACCGCCGCAGACTCGTCTCTTCATGTGCCATGACTATCCACCCGTTGGGCGTGATGTTCGTTTTGAATCGACCGTGCGCGAGGAGCGTGAACAGAATATTCACGTTCACGACGGCGTCGATGAAGAACGCTACGTTGAAATGCGGACCAATCGTGATAGGGGGCTAGCGATGCCAGTGCTCATCCTGCCTGCCGTGCAAATCAACATCCGTGCCGGACATTTTCCGCCTGCAGAAGATAACGGTACGGCGTATGTGAAGATACCGCTCAACGTTCTATAGGTGTTTCGGCTGGATGACTGGTCGGCAAGTTGGCATCAGCCGATGATCAGCCCAGAAGCCAGTAATAAGCCAAAAAGCAGACAGCTCATGATAGTGGCTGGGATCGCGCAAGCTAGTTGGTGTCGGTCCACGGGATCGTCGTGCAGCGTGGCCAGGGCCCAGCAGGCGGGTAGGGCGGCCAGCAGTGCCAAACTCGACCAGTAGGGCAGCGCACCATAGAGGATGCCCGCGGCCAGAAGTGTAAAGGAAAAGCCATACAGGGCCAGGCTGACCCAAAGCGTGATAGAGGGTGACCAGCGAACGATCAAGGTTCTTTTGCCGACAGCTGCATCGGCTAAGCGATCGGGAACCTGATTGACAAATAACATGTTGGCAACGAGCAGGGCGTAGCTTAGCGCGGCGAAAACTACCGTCTGGTTCAGCGATTGGGTCTGAACATAGTTGCTACCCACAACGACAAAGAACCAAGCTAGTGTGATAGCGACTTCCCCCAAGCTGCGGCTTTGCAGCTTAAGGGGTGGGGCAGAGTAAGCCCAACCACATAACAGACCCATGAGTCCGATGCCGAATAACCACGGGCCGCTTTGCCAGATCAGCCAGAGGCCGGCGGGAATGACCGATGCAAGCAGCACATAGGCATAAGCTCCGGTTTGCTGTTCAGTCAAAATGCCGTTCTGTATCAACCTGCTGCCACCGGTAAATGGCGCAATTCGATGGCTGTTTATGGCATCACAACCACTACGTGAATCGTAGTAATCGTTGAGTACGTTGGCGCCGGCGTGGGCTACCAGGGCAAAGCAGAGGGTCGCCAGGGCGAGCGGCCAAGAGCGAAATGACTGCTCGTAGACTGCACATGCGATACCAATGAGTACACCAACAAAAGTAACCGATAAGAAAGCGGGACGTGTTGCAGCGATCCAGATACCCAAGCCCGGAGTCATTGAAACAATCAACCGCTTAAAACCGTCTTGGTTCGGGTGTGCCGCCGGGGGTTGTTTTATGAACAAACACCGCCCGTTGGACCTCTGTGACCCACACGATACCATCGCCCAGATGACCAGTCTGCGCGATATCGGTAATGCAGGTCACAATCCGGTCCGCAATCTCATCCGGGCACACAATCTCCAGGCGTATTTTTTTGGTGAAATCGGTCAATTCATCCTTGATCGATGTGATCGGCCCGTGCCGCGAGGGTGCCGTGCAACCCTCTGCCTGGCTGATCGTCATCCCAGGAAACCCCTCAAGACTCATGAGTGCATTGCGAATCTGCGGCAATTTGTTGGGGCGAATGATGGCTTTGATTTCTTTCATGGGCGAATGCTGTTTTAGGCTTCTACGGATTTATCTTCGAAGTAAGGATACAACACCGGTAGGACGAGGAGTGTCAGCGCCGTAGACGAGAGTAGTCCAGCAATAACAACAACGGCAAGTGGTCGGGTTACTTCGGAACCTGGTCCAGTCGAAAAAACCATGGGTACTAGCGCCAGGAGGGCAACACTCGCAGTCATCATCACGGGGCGAAATCGGTGTTCACACCCCTCAAATACGGCATCCTGGGTCGCCCAACCCTCATCCCGCAATTGGCGAATGAATGAGACGAGAACGACCCCGTTCAGAACAGCGATGCCCCAGAGGTTGATGAAACCAACGGCGGCGGGAACGGAAAGGTATTCGCCGGATATCAGCAGTCCGAAAATGCCGCCAATCGAGGCGAATGGCAGTACGAGGATGATGAGTGCAGCCATGCGGATTGAGTTAAATAGAATAAACAGCAGAAAGAAAATAGCCGCAATGGTCAGCGGCACGATGATCATCAGCCGTGCCATGGCCCGTTCCATGTTTTCGAACTGTCCACCCCATTCCAGGGTATAGCCCTGGGGAATGTTGACCTGTTGTGCAATGCGGCGCTGTGCCTCACTAACGAAGCCGCCAAGGTCGCGCCCCTGTACATTGACACCGACGACGAGGCGGCGTTTTCCGGATTCCCGAGATATTTGGGAGGGACCGTCGATGACCTCGACCTTGGCGATATCATTGAGCGGTATGAGTGCCCCACCGGGGCCTCTGAGGATGATGTTCTCGAAGGCTTCCGGATGATCACGGTAAACCTTGGGGTAACGCAGCACCAGCGGAAAACGCCGTTCTCCATCGTAGACCTGCGTGGCTTCACGTCCCCCATTGGCGATCTCGATGACATTGTTAACATCCTCGACGTTAAGTCCATAGCGCGCAATAGCCTCGCGGTCAATATAGAACGTGAGGTAGTTCTGGCCGGTCACCTGTTCGATGCGGAGATCCGTTGAACCCTCGATGCCGGACAGAACGCGTCCGATCTGGTTCCCCAGCTTCCTCAGTTCCTGAATGTCATTGCCAAATATTTTGATCGCCACCTGTGATCGCACTCCGGAGACCATTTCATCGACACGTGCCGCAATCGGTTGTGAAATCGCCGTCTCGACCCCTGGCAGTATCTTAAGTGCGTCACGAACCTGATCCTCGATCTGTGACTGATCAAGATCCCGCTGGTTACTGGGCTTGAGCGACACAATCGGGTCAGACTCGTTAGGTTGCCCCGGATCGGCAGGAGATTCGCCGCGACCGAGCCGGGAAACAGCAGACTTCACGCCCGGTATTGCGGCAATCCGTTTCATTGCCTCGAACTCCATCCGGATCGATTCGTCGAGTGAGATGTTAGCCGCTCTCACAATCACCGGCGTAATGGCGCCCTCTTTCATGATGGGAATGAAAGACTTACCCAGGAACGGGAATGATAGTAGGCTGAGTAACAGGGCGACCCCTGCATAGAAGAGTACACGCTGCGGGTTTTTTACAGACCACGCAAGCGCTTTTAGATATGGCGCCTTGATCTTCGCGACAAATGCCGTGTCATGATCCGCCCCGCCTTTGAGGATGTAGGAGCACAGTGCCGGCGATAGGGTAAACGAAAGAATCAGCGATAGGGTGAGCGCAATTGCGATCGTGATCGCCAGTGGACCGAACATCTTGCCTTCCATGCCTTCCAGGGAAAGGAGCGGCATAAAAACCAGGATGATGATGCCAACGCCAAATAAAACCGGTTTGCCGACTTCGGCAGTAGCATCCAGAATAATACGGAATCTTGAAACCCCATCGCCAAGACGTTGCCCAAGTCGGGCGAAGGTATTTTCGACCACCACCACCGAGCCATCAACCATGATGCCTATCGCAATGGCGAGGCCGCCCAGCGACATCAGATTAGCCGAGAGCCCGTAGTGGTTCATCACCATAAACGTCAGTAGCGGTGTTAGCAGTAGCGTACCCGCCACAATGATTGACGATCGGACGTCACCCAGATAGACGTAGAGCACAATGATGACGAGTAGTATGCCCTCCAGTAGCACTTTAGCGATGTTGAAAAGCGCGGCATCAACCAGGTCGGTACGGTCATAAAACGGGACAATCTGCAGCCCTTCCGGAAGTAGGCGACGCTTGTTGATCTCATCAACTTTTTCTTTGACAGCGCTGACCACACGCCGGGCGTTTTCGCCGCGCTGCATCTGGATGATGCCGGCGACCGATTCAGTCACGCCATTCTTGATCACGGCACCTTGCCGTATTTCAGTGCCCATACGTACAGTGGCAATGTTTTTGACGAAGACAGGGGTGCCACTCACCTCCTTGAGCACGATGTTACCGATGTCTTCCGTATCCCGAATGAGGCCGACGCCACGAATCAGATAGCGCTCTTCATACACGGGCATCTGGCCGCCACCGGTGTTGGCGTTATTTCTGGCAAGCGCGTTATAGACATCCTGAACACTCAGGTTGTAGTGATGCAGCCGTTCCGGATTGGCCAAAACCTGGTATTCGCGAGCATAGCCGCCCATGGTGTTGATTTCTGCAACGCCCGGAACGCTGCGCAACATCGGCCGAACAATCCAGTCTTGGACAATGCGCCGTTCGGTCAATTCCTCGATAGTCAGCGCGCGCTTGCCATCTGCCGGGTGTTCGATGGTGTACTGGTAGACCTCGCCAAGACCCGTCGATACGGGGCCAAGCACCGGCGTGACACCGGGGGGCATGCGTCCCATGACCTCAATCAGTCGCTCAAGGACCATCTGCCTTGCGAAATAGATATCCGTTTTGTCAGTGAACACGAGCGTGATCACGGCAATGTTATTCCGGTTGAGCGAGCGCATCTCGGTCAGACCGGGAAGGCCCCTCATGGCAATTTCAATCGGAACCGTGACAAAGCGTTCGACTTCTTCAGGAGGCCGCCCCGGAACTTCGGCGGCAACCTGCACCTGGACATTGGTGACATCAGGAAATGCGTCAACGGATAGCCGGTTGATCGCCAGAAGCCCGGCAATAAATAGCACCGCAGCCAGGACGATAACGACGATACGCTGGGCGAGTGCGGCGCTGACGATCGGTTGAATCATGCCTTAACCACCTGATAGCCGCTTTTTACGTTCGGTATTCAGGTGGTAAGCCTGTTCGGTAACAATGAGTGTTCCCGGCTCCAGCCCAGAGAGAACAGGTCTGACGCCATTGCTCTCAGGGCCCAGTTTCACCACAGTCAGTTTGTACTGGTTGTCTCCCAGCGCAATAAATACGTGATCATATCCATCTTCACGAACAACGGCGGCGGCAGGTATCACAGGCACCTCTGCCGGTTTTCCGGAAATCAGCAAGGTGGCCAGCATTCCGGGTTTGATCATCCGGTCAGGGTTGGTTAGCACAGTGCGAGCTGGCACGGTCCTGGTTTCATTGCTGACCAGCTCACCGACATAGACCAACTGCCCTTCAAATTTCTGATGGGCGAGGGCCGGGATCTCAATCTGCATGGGTTGGCCGACGGCAAGGAGCGAGGCCTCCTGCTCGGGAACCTGGGCGGTAACCCAGACTTCCGATAAATCGGCAACCGTAAATAACGCATCGGCAGGTTGCACCACCTGGCCAAGAACAATCTTGCGTTCGACAACCGTGCCGGAAACACTGGAGGTCACTGCCGAGATGGAGTTAACGCTGCCGGTTTTGCCGAGCCCTTCAATCTGTTCCGGGAGCATACCCAGCACTCTTAGTTGATCCGCCATCGCTTGGCGTTCTGCAGCCGTTGTCTCCGCCTCACTCTGCCGACGTTGCAGATCTGCCTTGGCGATCACGTCTTCTTTGTAGAGAATCTTGGCGCGATCAAAAGCGCGGGCGGCCAGTTCATTTGCGGCTCTGGCCTTCAGGAACGCAAGTTGTGTTTGTCCCAGTTCGGTCGAGTTAATTCGACCCAGTACCGTGCCCTGGTCGACCTCTTGGCCGGGCATGGCCAGGATTTCGGTGACACGTCCGGTAACCGTTGCCCCAATCCGTGCTACACGCTGTTCGTCAAAACCAACTTTGCCGCTGACGCGAAGGGTTTCTGAAAATGGCATAACCTGCACGGGGAGTACATTGAGCGCCCAGTGAGGATTGTCTAGATCGGTCGGATCCGTGGTCAATTGAATAATATCCGGATCGTTGACGGCTTGATCCTCTGAGGACTTGTGTCTATCCGGCATGATGATGACCAGTAAAATTGCCGTAGCCACAGCCCAATTCAGAATCCTACGTCGTCT
Source organism: Pseudomonadota bacterium (assembly GCA_039805725.1). Lineage (GTDB taxonomy): Bacteria > Pseudomonadota > Gammaproteobacteria > Burkholderiales > Rhodocyclaceae > Fluviibacter. The sequence continues at coordinate 72,254 of JBDLTT010000046.1, forward strand.
GACTTCGGGAATGGCTCGCCATTGAGCAACTTGTACTGGTGCGATGCGTTCGACGCCAGCGCTCAGCGGCTGCCATATCCAGTCTCTGGTTCTAGTCCAAAGAAAGGTGATGACCGGTAATACGATCGGGCGGAGATTGTTCCAGAGCGGGTCGATCCACTTGGCACGTTGGGGTGCAAGGATCTGTGCAAGATGGATTTTCTCCTGCCGATAAATCCGTTGGACTTGTTCCAATAGTGGCTTTGAAGTCGCAAGCGCTAGGTTTGCCAGGCGATTGAGCTGGCTCAACAGCCCCCCAAATCGGGACGCGATTTTCTTTGTAGTTTCTGGGGACGTCATGCGCTTGAACTTTGTTAGAGATCGGGAAGTTGCTGATTTTGACCAGTTGGCGTAACGGGCTGACTCTGGTTCGAAATCGAACGAAGCCGGTCAATCTCGACGGCCACGGTCGCCAAGTCAAAGCGCGCCGCAATGAGCTCATTACGTGCGGCGCGATAGGTTCTTTGTGCGTCGAGCCACTCAAGAATGCCGCGCTCGCCATAGCGGTATGCCGATTCTGCAATACGTTGCGCTGCTGCTGCCTGCGAAAGTAATTCTGTCTCCAGTACGCGTACCTGGTTGCTCGCAATCTGATAAAGCTGGTAAGTCGCTTCAAGCGATTCGGAAAAGCTCAGGCGTTGCGCGTTCAGCTGATATCGTGCGCTGGTGGCCTCCGCTCTCGCCTTGGAAATCTGCCCGCTGCGTAGATCCCAGATGGGGATGGTCATGACCAGACCGCCGCGCGCATATTGTTGTGTTGGGTCGACTTCACGCTCGGCGATGAGTGAGATCTTGGGAAGCCGCATGGATTTTTCCATGCTTAACCGGTGTTCTGCGGCCCGCTGTTCGGCCTCGGTTTTCATCAGCACCGGATTTCGCGCCAGCAACTCGGCTTTGAGCTTATCCATGGGGGGCAGCGTGATCTGGTTTGGCAGACTGCCGCGAATGGTCCAGCCTTCGGGGAGCGGGTGACCGACCGCCAGTCTCAAATTGGCCCGGGACTGTTCGACACGCAGTTTGGCCGCATCAAGATTCTTGCGTGCATTGAGCATTTCGGTGTCGGCTCGAATCAGATCAAAGCGTGGTGATTCACCGACCCGATGCCGCAAGGCAATGCGGTCACGAATCTGCAAAGTCAGCGTGTAGTCCTCCTGGGCAGCTGATGCTTCGGCTTCCCGTCGCAACAACTCATAGTAGGCAAGCTTGATGCGGGCTACGGTATCGTCTTCGAAACTCTGGCGGTTAGCGTCTGTGGCTTTAACGATTTCATCGGCCGCATCGATTCTCGCCGAACGCACCATCGGAATTTCAATAGGTTGCGCCATAGCGATGTTATAGACCTGGCCCGACGCCGGTGTCAGTGTATTACGCTCCTTGCTTCGACCGAGCTGCCCCCCAACTTCGGGATTGGGGTAGGCGCGTGCGGCAGTAGCATCCCCCTTGGCGGCCACCACCTGTTCTCTGGAGGCGAGTACATAAGAATTTTCGTTGAGACCGATGTTGATCAGCGCATCAAGATTGAGTGCAGGCCCGGCCTGAACACTCGAAGCGGCCCACAGCACAGAAACCACCATCAGCGCGGTATGCAGCCGACGCTTTGCCGAATACCGTGCCATGAGGAGGCGTGCCGAATGAATCAGGTCGTTAGCGAACATGATTACAGCTTAGAGCACAAGGCTTAAGTCCAAATTAATAAACACGCAATGAATGAAGCAATGACCGTGCCTAATCAGTCGGATGCGACGGGGCTTGACGCTAAATCTTGTTGAGAGGCGAGAACTTTGTCGATACGCTTGCCATCCATATCAACCACTTCAAACCGCCAGTCTGCCCATTCTACGGTCTCTCCGGCTGTGGGAATACGACCCATCAGCAGCATGAGCATTCCGGATAGGGTGTTGTAGCGCCCTTTGTCTTCTTCGGGCACGGCTTCCAGTCCCAGGGTGTCCTTGAGCTCGGGCACGGGAATGATGCCATCAAGTAGCCAGGTGCCGTCTGGGCGCTGGATGGCCCAGGCGTCTTCGTGGTCATCCGGCTTGAACTCACCGGCAATGGCTTCAATCAGATCCTGCAGCGTGATCAGACCCTGAATCTCGCCATATTCGTCGATAACAAACGCCATCTGAACGCCGGAGGATTTGAAGTGCTCGAGCAGTTCCATGCCGGTCAGTGACTCCGGCACAAAGACGGCGGGCTGAAGATCCGTCTTGAAATCCGGCGTTTCGCCACGCAGCGTCTGCGCCAGCAAGACTTTGGCATTGATGATGCCCACGACTTCATCGAAGCCCCCCTTGCAGACGGGAAAGCGGGAGTGTTCCGAGCCCTGGATGCGCTGCAGGTTTTCATTCAGCGGTTCGTCGAGGTCGAGACTGATGATGTCGCCACGCGGCACCATGAGCGAGGTGATCTGGCGGTCATCCAGACGGAAGACGTTGCGGACCATTTGCCGCTCATTTTCTTCAATGACGCCGGCGTCGGAACCCTCTTCGAGTAATGCATGGATTTCTTCTTCGGTGACGATGGGCGCACCGGCATGACGGATGCCCACCATGCGCAACAGAAGTTGGGTGGATCCGGAGAGGAGCTTTACCAGCGGCCTGGCGACGAGCGCCAGGGTGAGCATGGGTTTGGCGACGATTCGTGCAATGGGTTCGGGGTTGGTCTGACCGATTCGCTTGGGTACCAGTTCGCCCAGAACAATGCTGAGATAGGTGATCATGACAACGATCAGTGTCGAGGCCAGCCAACCGGAGGTTTCATGCGCGACCCCCAGACCTTCCAGCCAATGGGCGACCGGTGCCGAGAGCGCGGATTCGGCGACGACACCATTTAGAATGCCAATGGTGGTGATGCCGATCTGCACGGTGGACAGAAACCGGTTCGGATCTTCGCCCAGTTCCAGGGCGGCCGCTGCTTGCCGATCTCCCGAATCGACCATCCGTTGCAGTTTGCTTCTTTTGGCAGTGAGTAGCGCAACTTCTGCCATGGCAAAGAGCGCGTTAATCGCGATCAGCGCCAGCAATATGGCAACATCCATCAGGGGTCCTGGCAGTTTCGATACGCCTATTGTACGTCAGGCAGCTTCAGGAATTATGACTGGGGTTTCTTGCGACTTGAGCGGGCCTTGGATTTTGCCCGAGGTTGGGCGGCGTCATGAAAGCTCTGGCGAATCTGATTGAGGTCAACGCTAGGTGCCGGTATTTGCGGCGCCATTGATTCCAGCGTTTCCAGCACGATATTGGCGACAGCATAGTTGCGATACCACTTGTTGTCCGATGGGATGCAGAACCAGGGGGCGTCTCTGGTTGAAGTTTTCTTGAGGGCGACCTTATAGGCTTCCCAATAGGCATCCCAGTGCGGGCGCTCCGCATAGTCGGCGGCACTGATTTTCCAGTTCTTGGTCGGGTCATCCAGTCGTGCGGCAAAGCGGGCGAGCTGCTCCTCGGGGCTGATGTGCAGAAAAAACTTGATGATGCGGGTGTTTGCTTGGGAGGCCAATAAGGCTTCGAACTGATTGATCTGTTCGTAGCGTTGATTGAGTTGGGATTTCGGGCAAAGCTGATGAACCCGCGCAACCAGCACATCCTCGTAGTGAGAACGGTTGAACACAGCAACGCTGCCCTTGGCCGGTGCGTGCGGGTGGATCCGCCAAAGAAAATCATGGCGCGCTTCTTCGGGGGTTGGTTGTTTGAATCCGGTGACGGTGCACCCTTGCGGGTTCATCATCCCCAGTACATGTCGGATGACGCCATCTTTGCCGGCGGCATCCAGCCCTTGCAAAACGATCAATAGCGACTGCTGCCCCTCGGCGTAAAGCTTGTACTGAAGCGCCCGGATCTTCTTGGCGATCTTATCCGTCGCGGCAATGGCAGTCTTTTCAGAGGTCATGCCAGGCGTGCTGCGGGCGGTGCGGCTGTCAATCGTGAAGCCGCGCCCACCCGCGCGCAGTTGGTCTGAAAAACGCTTGGCCATCAGCCGCGTAGTGCCGCGTTCAGCGTGTATGTGCCACTGATGGAGGCCTGGCCGAGGATATGTCCCTTCATGGCTTCCAGCGCCTCGGCGCCGGTGAATTTGCCCTCGATCGGTAGTCTGGCGGTATCGAGTGCATACACCGTGTACACGTAACGATGCACGCGCAGATCATTCCACGGCGGGCAGGGACCATCGTAACCATAGTAGTCACCGCGCATATCGGGGTCGCCAGCAAACCAGGCCGTGTAATCGTTGATCCCCTGCCGCGCCCCCAGCGGTGCGCCAGGGCCTGCTTTGCCACAGGGCGTGACCTCGCTGGAAAACTGGCCGGCTTCAACCGTGTTCACACTGGCCGGGAGATCAATCAGTACCCAGTGGTAAAAATCGACACGGGGAAGGTCGGCGCTGACTTCGCGGCCTTCAATGTTCACGTTATCACCGACGGATGGTACGTCTGGATCGACACAGAAAATCGCGAAAGACTGCGTGCCCGCCGGCGCGTCTGACCAGCTCAGATGCGGGCTCAGGTTCTTGCCCAGGCAGACGCGGGTTTTGTCATGCGGGATGCAAAAGGCATGTTCTCCCGGGATTGTCTGTTGATCCCGGATGCTCTGACTACGTAGCTTCACAGGTTGTCTCCTTGTGACCAGTGGGGGGAAGGCGGTATACGCCCTGGGTCTGTTGGAAGATTCTGCGCCAGCTTCAGGATTTGCGAAAGTCCCTGGGGCGGAAGCCAAGCAAAAAGAGGGTGCTGCCGTAGGCGAAGCCGGCGATGGTAATCAGCAGTCCCAGGTGGAGTGCCCGATCCGTCAGGGCGTTCTCAAGCCAGAAATCATCATTCTTGTAGCCGGCGACCAGTACCGCCGCCATGACCGCGAGGGCGATCCCCAGCTTGACGAGAAAGGATGGCCACCCAGGCATCGGCTGATAAATGGCCGCCTGACGCAGCCCACGATAGAGTAAGCCGGCGTTAATGCAGGCGGCCACTCCGATCGAGAGCGCCAGACCTGCCTGCTTGAAAGGGCCGATGAAGGCCAGGTTCATCATCTGGGTGCTCACCAGGGCAATGATGGCGATCTTGACTGGGGTTTTCAGGTTCTGTCGGGCGTAAAAGCCGGGTGCCAGCACTTTCACCAGAATCAGACCGCTCAGACCCACCGAGTAGGCCACGAGGGCCTGGCTGGTTTCCTGAACATCACGTGCCGTGAAGGCGCCATGCATGAATAGCGTCGAGATCAGCGGCACCGCAAGAATGGCCAACCCGAGCGCGGCGGGGAGCGTGAGCAGAAAACAGAGCCGTAAGCCCCAGTCAAGCAGGCCCGAATAGGCGGCCGTATCGCCGCCGTGGTGGTGTTTGGTCAGGCTGGGCAGGATGACGGTGCCGATCGCTACGCCCAGCATGCCGGCCGGAAACTCCATCAGCCGGTCGGCGTAATACAGCCAGGAGATGCTGCCGCTTTCCAGAAAGGAGGCGAAGACCGTGTTGAGCAGTAGGCTGATCTGGCTGACGGAAACGCCCAGCAGTGCCGGCACCATGAGCAACCCGATCCGCCGCACGCCGGGGTCTTGCCAGCATGCGCGAAGATTCAACCTAAAACGCGGTAGCAGGTCGATCTTGCGCAGCGCATGAAACTGCAGCCCCAGTTGCAGAATACCGCCAATGATCACGCCCCAGGCCAGGGCTTTGACCGGCGGATCAAACCAACCCTGAGCGAATAAGGCCATGCCGATCAGGCTCACATTCAGCAGCACTGGCGTAAAGGCCGGTACGGAGAACTTACCCCAGGTATTCAATATCCCGGCGGCAAACGCCACCATCGACATAAAGAAGATATACAGAAAGGTAATCCGCGTCAGGGTGACGGCCAGCTCGAATTTATCCGGCGTCTCCAGAAACCCCGGGGCGGAGAGAGTGACAATGGCCGGCGCCCACCAGATACCCAGCAGGGCGACGAGCAGGACGGTGGCGCCCAGGACGCTACCGGTCCGGTCGATGAGCAAACGCGTCTCTTCGGCGCCGCGCTGTTTGTGATATTCGCCCAACAGAGGCACAAAAGCCTGGGAAAAAGCCCCCTCGGCGAACATCCGGCGCAACAGATTGGGGAGTTTGAACGCCACAAAAAACGCATCGGTCGCGGCGTCAGCGCCAAAGCTTCGGGCAATCACGAAATCCCGTACAAAACCCAGAATTCGGGAGATAAAGGTGAAACCACTGACCGTGGCAACGGAGCGAAGCAGACTCATAGGCGAATTGTACGATGGCTTGCAGATTTGTGTGGTTTCCGGTATAGTTACGAGTTTTCCAGTTTCCCCCAGAAGGATGTTTCATGGCCAATAGCGCCCAAGCCCGCAAACGCGCCCGTCAGGCAATGAAGCAGCGCGCCCACAACGCCAGCCAGCGTTCGGAGTTCCGCACTGCGATCAAGAGCGTGCGCCGTGCAATCGAAGCCGGTGACAAGGCTGCAGCCCAGGCTGTTTTCGCCAAGGCAGTCAGCGTCATCGACAGCATCGCTGACAAACGCATTGTTCACAAGAACAAGTCGTCGCGTCACAAGAGCCGTCTGTCGGCGCAGATCAAGGCACTGGCTGCCTGAGTCTGCTGGCGTACCCAAAAAAGCACCTTCGGGTGCTTTTTTTACGTCTACGAGATGTCTACCAACCGGAGCGGCGGTCTGATTGGCGGTGTTAGCGCAGCGGTGCCGTTGACGGGTAAACCACGGTTTCGGCAAGAACGTCGTCGATATTGCACACTTCAAGGCTACAAACGCCATCAATGAGCACCAGTTCGTTGTCCTTGGCGAAATTGGCGAGAAAGCGGTAGGCAATGGGGGAGATGTCGTACAGGGCACCATCGATAAACACACAGCGGTCGCCTTCCCAGTCGCCCGGGCTGACGTAGGGGGAATATTTCATGCGTTTTTCAGAGCCGAAGGCTGACATCACACCACACAAACGCTCTGCCCAATCCGATGGCCGGAATTTTTGTCCATCGTGTGTGCGGCCAACAATAACAAGACTGTGAGACAGATCCGATGGGCTTTGGGCGTCGTCTGTCGCGGCTGGGGTGCTCATGCCAGCATTCTATCGATTTTTGTGCGGTTACGGGAGCCGTTCAGGAGTGGATTAGGTGGTCGTTTTGCCATAAAATTGCGCTGAACGCTTTATTCGCGCGCTGCGGCGGGGTTCAACGACTGAACAAATAGGATGATCGGTCGGGGTTCGTTCTCGCCGCTTTTTGTTTTTGTTTGATCGAGTAAATTTTATGACGCATGTGATGAACACCTATGCCCGTCAGCCGGTTGCCTTTACTCATGGCGACGGGAGCTGGGTGGTGGATACGGAAGGTCAACGCTATCTGGACGCCCTGTCCGGCATTGCCGTCAATACGCTCGGCCACAATCACCCTGATCTTGTGCGCGCCCTGAGTCAGCAGGCGGGACAACTCCTGCATACCTCCAACCTGTATCGTATTCCGCTGCAGGATGAGCTGGCCGATAAGCTGGCAGCCTTGTCTGGCCTGGAGGAGGTATTCTTCTGCAACTCGGGTTGCGAAGCCAATGAAGCCGCCATCAAACTGGCGCGTTTTTATGGGCATCGGCAGGGCGTCGACAATCCCAACATTATCGTGATGGAGCATGCCTTCCACGGGCGGACGCTGGCAACCTTGTCGGCGACGGGCAACCGCAAGACCCAGGCGGGCTTCGAGCCGCTGGTCAGTGGTTTCGTACGCGTGCCTTATAACGATATCGAGGCCATCCGTCAGGTAGCACAGCACAACAAGAATGTCGTGGCCGTGCTGCTAGAGATGATCCAGGGCGAGGGCGGCATTCATCTGGCCGACGACCAGTTCCAGCGCGAGCTGCGCGCCCTGTGCGATGAAAAGGGGTGGTTGCTCATGACCGATGAAGTGCAGTGTGGCATCGGACGTACGGGTAAGTGGTTCGGCTTTCAGCATTCGGGCGTGCGTCCGGATGTGGTATCGCTGGCCAAGGGCCTGGGTTCGGGCGTGCCCGTCGGTGCCTGCATGGCCGGTGGCCGTGCGGCGGGTCTGTTTGGCCCGGGCAATCATGGTTCCACCTTCGGGGGTAATCCGCTGGCCATGCGCGCTGCCAAAACAACCATTGACGTGCTGGAGCGGGACAAGCTGTTAGAGAATGCCGACAAGATGGGTCGCGCCATTCGTGATGGCTTGCGCGCCCGCATTGGCGAATTCCCTGAAGTGGTCGACATTCGTGGCCGTGGCCTGATGATTGGTATTGAGCTGGATCGCCCCTGCGGCGAACTCGTCGGTTTGGCGCGCGATGCAGGTCTGCTGATCAACGTGACGGCTGATTCGGTCGTGCGTTTACTGCCATCGCTGATCATCACGCAAGCCGATGTGGATACACTGGTCGAACGTTTATCAGACGTCATTAGCCGCTACCTGGGAAAGTAATATGGCACTCAGACATTACTTGCAGTTCAGCGATTTCAATCGCGAAGAGTACGAGTACCTCTTCGCGCGCACGCGTTGGATCAAGGAGCGCTTCAAGTCGTATCAGCAATACTGGCCGCTGGTTGATCGAACACTGGTCATGATCTTCGAAAAGGCGAGTACGCGTACCCGTCTGTCGTTCGAGGCTGGCATGCAGCAACTGGGTGGCGCCGCGATCTATCTCAATACACGTGATTCACAGTTGGGTCGGGGTGAACCCGTCGAAGATGCGGCACAGGTCATATCGCGCATGAGCGACATCGTGATGATCCGTACCTTCGAGCAGAGCATCGTCGAGCGCTTTTCAACCTACTCGCGCGTCCCGGTGATCAACGGACTGACCAACGAATACCATCCGTGCCAGATCATGGCCGACATCTATACCTACCACGAGCATCGCGGCGACCTGCGTGGTAAGACCGTGGCCTGGGTAGGCGATGCCAATAATGTGTGTAATACCTGGTTACAGGCGGCGCGTATTCTCGACTTCAAGGTCAACGTCTCGACGCCACCGGGCTATGAGCTCGATACAGCGCTGGTCGGTAGCGATCAAGGGCATTATGAGGTCTTCGCCGATCCGATGGAGGCCGCCCGCGGTGCCGACCTGGTCACGACGGATGTCTGGACGTCGATGGGATTCGAAGCCGAGAACGAAGAACGCCTCAAGGCCTTTGCCGATTGGCAGGTCGACGATGACATGATGAAAGTCGCCAACCCGGGCGCCCTGTTCATGCACTGTCTACCGGCGCATCGTGGGGAGGAGGTGACCGCCAGCGTCATTGATGGCCCACAGAGCGTGGTCTGGGACGAGGCCGAAAACCGCCTGCATGTGCAGAAAGCGCTGATGGAGTTTCTGATGCTGGGTCGGGTCGACTAAACCCGGCAGCCAGCAGTTTTTGAAGAATTGTGTTTTAACCTGAGCGGAAAGCAGCAATGAGCGATATCAAAAAAGTAGTGTTGGCCTATTCGGGCGGTCTGGATACCTCGGTGATCCTGAAATGGTTGCAGGACACCTATGGTTGTGAGGTTGTCACCTTTACGGCGGACCTGGGGCAGGGGGAAGAACTGGAGCCGGCCCGCGCCAAAGCGCTGAAGCTCGGCATCAAACCCAAGAACATCTTCATCGACGATCTGCGCGAAGAATTCGTGCGCGATTTCGTGTTCCCGATGTTCCGCGCCAATACCATTTACGAAGGCGAGTATCTGCTCGGTACGTCGATCGCCCGCCCGCTGATCGCCAAGCGCCTCATCGAAATCGTTAACAAGACCGGCGCCGACGCCATCTGTCATGGCGCGACCGGCAAAGGTAACGATCAGGTGCGTTTCGAACTGGGCGCCTATGCGCTCAAACCCGGCGTTAAGGTCATCGCGCCATGGCGCGAATGGGATCTGCTCTCGCGTGAAAAGCTCATGAAGTACGCCGAGTCGCATGGTATCCCCATCGACATGAAGCACAAGAAGGGTGGTTCGCCGTACTCGATGGATGCCAACCTGCTACACATCTCCTTCGAAGGTCGCCATCTGGAAGACCCGGCCGCCGAAGCCGAAGAATCGATGTGGCGCTGGACGGTTTCGCCCGAGAAGGCACCGAACAAGGCCGAATACATTGACATCGACTACGTGAAGGGCGACCCGGTCGCTATCAACGGCAAGAAGATGAAACCGCATGACATTCTGGCCAAGCTCAACGAATTGGGCGGTAAACATGGCATCGGTCGTCTGGATCTGGTCGAGAACCGCTATGTCGGTATGAAATCGCGCGGCTGTTACGAAACGCCGGGGGGCACGATTCTACTCAAGGCGCACCGTGCCATCGAATCGATCACGCTGGATCGCGAAGTCGCCCACCTCAAGGATGATCTCATGCCGCGTTACGCCAGCCTGATTTATAACGGCTACTGGTGGAGCCCGGAGCGTAAGGCGCTGCAAACCCTGATCGACCATACGCAAGAGCATGTGAACGGCTCGGTTCGTCTGAAGCTCTACAAGGGGAATGTCATCGTCGTCGGTCGTGATTCGAAGGTCGATTCGCTGTTCGATCCGACGATCGCCACCTTCGAAGACGATGCCGGTGCCTACGACCAGAAAGATGCGGCCGGCTTTATCAAGCTGAATGCGCTGCGCATGCGTATTGGCGCTAACCGCGATGCCCGAAAGGATGCCAAGGCCGCACCTAAAACCGCATCGCGTAAAAAGGCTTAAATCGTGGAAGGTACCTTGTTCGGCTTTACTGAGGAGCAGATTGCCGACTTCATGTCGACTTACGGCGTGGCGGCGTTCATTCTTTTTATGCTCTTCATCATTGCCGAGATCGCCATCAAATCGAAGGCGGGCAAGATGGGTACCGCTATCCTGTTTTTTGTACTCGCCTTTGGCATGGTCGGTTATATCGCCAAAGGCATCATCCAGAAACTGTGGGGGATCTAAATGGCGCAATACGATAATGTATCAGTGGTGAAAGCCGCTAATGTCTATTTCGACGGCAAGTGTGTCAGCCACACAATTCAATTCGCCGACGGCACCAAGAAGACCGTCGGCGTCATTTTGCCGTCCTCGCTGACGTTCAATACTGGCGCACCGGAAGTCATGGAAGGCGTGGGCGGTACCTGTCGCGTTCGCCTCAAAGGCGAGAGCGATTGGAAGACCTACACGGCCGGCCAATCTTTCGACGTACCGGGCAACTCGTCCTTCGAGATTGCCTGTGACGAACCCTATCACTACGTTTGCCACTTCGGATAATCGCCATGCCCAGTTTTGACATTACTTCCGAAGTCGACATGGTGTCGCTCAAAAACGCCGTCGACGTCGCCAATCGTAAGATCACCAACCGTTACGACTTCAAGGGCTCGGACGCCAAGGCAGAGTTGAATGAGAAGGACAAGACCATCGTCCTGCACGCCGATAACGATTTTCAGCTGGATCAGATGCAGGGCATTCTGCTGCCGGAGATGACTGGCAAGGGGATCGACGTGCGTTGCCTGGAGCATGGTGCGATCCAGAAGGTCAGCGGCAACAAGGTCAAACAGGATCTGAAGGTGCGCGTTGGCATCGAGCAGGCGCATTCCAAGAAAATTGTGGCCATGCTCAAGGATTCGAAGCTGAAGGTTCAGGCTTCCATCCAGGGGGAGGCGGTGCGGGTAAGCGGCGCCAAGCGCGACATCCTGCAGGAAGCCATTGCCCTCGTGAAGGAGGGCATCAAGGATTTGCCGCTGCAGTTTGGCAACTTTCGTGAGTAGAAACATCCAAGGCACCTGCGGGCGCCTTTTTTACTGACGCCATGAGTACGACGCCGAACCAGCTTCGCCGTGCTTTTGCTGCGCTGCCGCCGGGCGGTGCGCCGACCCAGGGTCAGGTCACGGAAGTTGTGGATGAACCCGTGCCACCGGAGATTCGTGAGCGATTGCAAACGGGTCGCCGACCGGCAGCGGTACTGATGCCGATCCTTGGCGCCCAATCGGGGAGACTGCGACTTTTGCTGACGCAGCGCACCGATCATTTGCGTGACCATGCCGGCCAGATCAGCTTTCCCGGGGGCGGCTTGAAACCGGGTGAAACCCCGTTAGAAGCAGCACTGCGGGAAGCGGAAGAAGAGATTGGGCTGAACAGAGCCGCAGTCGATGTATTCGGGGAAATGCCCCGATATCACACCGGCACGGGGTTCAATGTCTCGCCAATGATCGCCTTTGTCTCCGACGGGGTCTCGCTCAGGCCAGATCCGGGAGAGGTGGCCGAAATATTCGACGTCCCACTGGACTACTTGATCGACCCCAGAAATTTCCGGCAGGAAACCCGGTTTTATCGAGGTGCCTGGCGCAGCTTTCTGGCCGTTCCCTGGTCCGGACGCTATATCTGGGGAGCAACGGCAGGCATGCTGGCGCAGCTTTCTCGCATCATCCATGACCAAAAGATTGCATAAACGGCCGTTGAAATTATGATATCGTGACCGAACGACCCTACTGGCGGTGTTGTCGTGCCAGTAACGCACATTGACTGACAGGCTTCCTGATTTATGAAACTCGTTGTACTGATTCTTGCATTGCTGATCGAGCAGGTTCGACCATTGCCCTATGCCCGCTTCGTTGGCGCGCCGCTAACGCGACTTGCCAACTGGGTTGAAAGCGTCTTTGATTCCGGAAACCGTCAGCATGGTTTTCTGGCGTGGCTGCTGGTGGTGGGTGGCGGTGTCATGCTAGCGACGATTCTGGATCTCCTCCTGTCGAGCATGAATATCCTGTTGGGGCTGGCCTTTGGGGTGCTGGTGCTCTACCTGACCCTGGGATTTCGCCAGTTCAGTCATTCCTTCACCGAGGTGAACGAAGCCCTTCAGGCCGATGACGTACCCGCCGCCCGGAAAGCCATGAAAGCCTGGAATAGCGAGTGTCCGGATAACGCCAGTTCGGATGAAATCGCCCGCTTGGCGATCGAGACCGGGGTGCTGGCGTCGCATCGCCATGTCTTTGGCGTACTGGCCTGGTTTGTCGTATTTGGTCCAGTGGGCGCCGTGTTTTACCGCCTGAGCGCATTTCTGGCGACGCACTGGAATGGTAGCGACCGCAAGGATGATGAAGTGGTGGGGGAGCACGCGGCCGAAGAGGTGCAGGTCAAGCGACGACAGTTCGGCGCCTTTGCCCGCCAGGCCTTTGCGCTGGTGGATTGGCTGCCGGCCCGCATGACGGCCGTGGCCTTTGCCATCGTCGGCAATTTTGAAGATGCCATTAACTGTTGGCGTGAACAAGCCGCGACCTGGCGTGATCACACCGCTGGTGTGATTGTTGCTGCGGGCGCTGGTGCGCTGGGCGTCAAGCTGGGCGGCCCACTGAGCGAATCCCCGGTGATCGAAGACGAGGTTGTTTCGGACCGCCCGGAAATCGGGGTTGGCGAAGAGGCAACGCCAGCAGTTTTGCCGTCGGCCATTGGACTGGTCTGGCGCGCTTTGATTTTGTGGGTGATACTACTCGCAGTTGTTGGGCTCGCCGCCTGGGTGGGCGTTTGATTCCTATAAAAATGTAGTTGGGAGACATAAGCATGAGCAAAGACGTTGTTGTATTGAGTGCAGTTCGTTCGGCCATTGGTGCTTTTGGTGGCTCGCTGGCGGATATGGAGCCGTGTGAACTGGCCGGCGCTGTGATGAAAGAAGCGGTCGGCCGTTCAGGTGTCGACCCCAAGGCAATTAACTATGTGACGGTGGGTACGACGATGCCGACCGATTCGCGTTACGCCTACGTGTCGCGTGTCGCATCGATCCAGGCCGGTCTTTCAATGGATTCTGTCGCCATGCAGGTGAGCCGCCTGTGTGCTTCGGGTCTGCAGGGGATTGTGACCTCGGCCCAGAACATCCTGCTAGGCGATTCGGATTATGCTATCGGTGGTGGTGTCGAAGTGATGTCGAAGGCCACCTATATGTTGCCGGCCATGCGCTGGGGTGCCCGTATGGGTGACTCGAAGGCTGTGGACAGCATGGTCGCCGTGCTGACCGACCCGTTCGGTGTCGGCCACATGGGCGTGACCGCTGAAAACCTCGCTGCCAAGCATGGAATCACCCGTGAACAGCAGGATGCCTTTGCGGTTGAATCGCAGCGCCGTGCGGCTGCTGCGATCGACGCCGGTCACTTCAAGTCGCAGATCATGCCTATTGTGAAGCAGACTAAGAAGGGTGAAGTGGTCTTCGATACCGACGAGCACGTCAAACGTGGTACGACCATGGAGTCGCTGGCCAAGATGAAGCCGGCTTTCAAGAAAGAAAATGGTACCGTCACTGCCGGTAACGCTTCGGGTATCAATGATGGCGCGGCTTTCTTCGTGCTGGCGGATGCTGCCGTTGCCGCCAAGGCCGGCCACAAGCCGATGGCCCGTCTGGTGTCGTATGCCGTGGCCGGTGTGCCAAACCATGAAATGGGCGAAGGTCCGATTCCGGCAACGCAGCTGGCACTGAAGAAGGCCGGTCTGAAGCTGGATCAGATGGATGTCATTGAGTCGAACGAAGCCTTTGCTGCGCAGGCGCTATCGGTCGCCAAGGTCCTGGGTCTGGATCCGGCCAAGACCAACCCGAATGGTGGCGCAATCGCCCTGGGTCACCCGGTGGGTTGCTCGGGCGCGTTCATCGCTACCAAGGCTATCTACGAACTGCAACGCGTTGGAGGTAAGTACTGCCTGGTCACCATGTGTATCGGTGGTGGTCAGGGCATCGCCGTGATTTTCGAACGCTGCTAATGTGCAAGTGCTTGAGAAAAACCGCCCCTCGGGGCGGTTTTTTTATGGGCGAATCAGTTGTCCTCTAGTAAGCGGCGCAACAGTGCAAGCCGTGGCACCGTAGCAGTTTCCGCCGTCACAGCTGCCTGAAGCGCACAGCCCGGATCCTGATCGTGTCGGCAGTCCCGGAAGCGGCAATCCCCCAGATGCGGGCGAAACTCCGGAAAAGCAAGCAGGATCTGTTCATCGGTGAGGTGTGATAACCCGAAGACCTGCAGTCCGGGCACATCAATAATCGTTGTGTCGGCATCGAGCTGATACGACTGGACGGTGGTGGTGGTGTGACGCCCGGTATCCAGAAAATGCGAAATTTCACCAATGGTCGCTTTGGCATCGGGCACGAGTGCGTTGATCAATGACGATTTGCCCATCCCGGATTGGCCGGTGAGCGCGGTCGTTTGGCCATGGATGTGCTCTCTGAGCTGATCCAGACCCTGGCCACTCAGCGTCGAGGTTTCAACCACTGGGATACCGATGCGTGCAAAGACGTTGAGGAGGTTCTCGGCACGGGGTAACAGGTCGGCAAGATCAGCCTTGTTCAGAATGATCGTGAAGTCGATGTTTTCCGCGGCGCAGGCGACCTGACAGCGGGAGAGCAGTTCCGGATCAAACGAAGGTTCGGTCGCGACCACGAACCAGACCTGATCGACATTGGCGGCGATGGCTTTCTCTTTAAATTGATCCGATCGCCTGAAGAGGTTACGGCGAAGCTCGATCTCTTCGATCACGGCTTGCGGTTGATTCATGTCACCCGAATTGCCCAGATCGGTTAAGTGCACGATGTCGTTGACGGCCACGTCGCGTTTTTTGCCACGGGCAATACAATGCCATAATTTGCCGGCCGTATCGCGCGCCACATAATGCCGGCCATGGCTGGCAATAATCCGGGCGGTAAAGCTAGCGGCCTGCTTCATGAATTAACAGTTTTTGGACTCAAGATGCGCAATACGCAGCGCGGCAGGTGGGTGCGAGTCATGAAACAACGAATAGAGGCTGTCGGGGGTCAGGGTTGCCGCATTCTCGCGGTACATCGTCACCAGTGCCTGAATCAACGCGTGCGCCTGGCTAGACTCGGCGGCGTAAGCATCGGCTTCGTACTCGTGTTTGCGCGATAGCGCGTTACTCAATGGTGAGAGTGGTAAGAGACAGAGCGGCATGGCGAGACTGAAGAGCGCCAGCGCCGTGGCCGGTGTGGCAATACTGACGCCCAGCCCCTGATAGAACCAGGGGGCTTCCAGCAGTTGAAATAAGGCCCAGAGTAGCGCCAGGGAGATCAGCGACATGGCCAGCAAGCGTTTGGGGAGATGCCGACGTTTGTAGTGGCCAATCTCATGCGCCAGCACGGACTCTAGCTGGTCGGGTGTGAGCTGACCGATGAGCGTATCGAAGAGCACGATACGCCGATTGCGACCAAAGCCGGTGAAATAAGCGTTGGCATGGGCGGAGCGGCGAGAGCCATCCATGACAAAGAGCCCGCTGGTATGAAATTGGCAACGATTCAGTAGAGCATCCAGCTTCGCTTTGTGTGCCGAGTCTGGCATTGGCGTGAACTTGTTAAATAGCGGCGCAATCAGCACCGGATACAGGAACAGCAACAGCAGATTGAAACCCATCCAGGCCAACCAGGCCCAGATCCAGGTCGTGGCACCGGCGTTTTGCAGCAGCCAGAGTAAGAGCGAGAGGATGGGTAGGGCAATCAATGTACCGACAAGGGTGCTCCGCATCAGATCGGTGACGAAAAGCGCTGGTGTCATCCGGTTAAAACCGAAATGGGCCTCCAGACCAAATTGCCGGTAAATCGCCAAGGGAAGATCAATGACGCCGGAAGCGAACCCGAGTATGCCAAGAAAAATCAGCCCGGTGAGCAAGGAGGCGTGGGTATTAGCATCGGCAGGCAGCAGCGTGATGGCCCATCCGTAGAGGAGATTGATGCCGCCGCCCAGGGTCAGCGCCAGTAGCCAGCCAGTTTCAACGAGCAACTGAATCTGATTGAGCTGCATTTTAGCCACGGTATAGTCGGCCGCCTTCTGATGATCCGCGAGGCCAATCGCCGCAGAAAATGCCTCAGGCACCTGGCCGCGATGATGCTTTACCGAGGCAGTTTGCCGCCGACATAACCAGAGCCGGATGATGAGGTTGCAAAGTACGAGTGCCAGGAAGGCGAGGGTGATATCGGACATCGGAAAAGTGACTTGTGACACAATGCCGAATCTTATCGCGAGTAAACGTTCTTAAGGTAATCACGCATGACAATCGATCAACGTCGTCTGGTCTGGCTGGATATGGAAATGACGGGCTTGGACCCGGCGTCGGACACGATTCTGGAATTGGCCATGGTCGTTACCGATGCGGATCTGAACGTGGTGGCCGAATCCCCCGCCTGGGCGGTTTATCAGCCGGATGCGGTGCTGGATGGCATGGACGATTGGAATACCAAAACCCATGGCGCCTCGGGTCTGACGCAACGTGTACGTCAGTCTACGATGAATATGCGCGCTGTCGAGCAGGCGGCAATTGAATTCATGCAGGTCTGGGTAGGCAAGGGCATAAGCCCCATGTGCGGCAACTCGATCTGCCAGGATCGGCGTTTCATGGCGCGATATATGCCCGAATTAACGACCTGGTTTCATTACCGCAACCTCGACGTCAGTACACTCAAGGAGTTGTGTCGGCGTTGGCGGCCGGACTTGTCGGCTCAAGTCAATAAAACTGGCGCCCATACGGCGCTGGCCGACATCCACGAATCGATCGACGAACTACGCTTTTACCGCGCGCACTTCATCAAGGCTGATCAGGCCTAGCGCTGTCCGTGCGCCGGAAGAGGGTATAACGTTCAGCCCGGTTGCCACGACGATGACCGGCCCAGACTTTACTGGCATTTTCCCAGCCATTCGGGAGCCGGATCTCGTTTTGATGGCCAGGCGTCTCAACCAATAGGTACTGACAGGTTTTGCCAGCGCTGAGACCGGCGCGTGGCATCGCCCGCTGGAGTTGGAAGGAGAGCGCGGCGCGTGCATCGTCTGCGACCTTGAAGGTGGCAATACATCCGGTGCCATCGAGTTGCTTGTCAAGCTGATTGCCGATCCGGGTAAAACTCATTCCGTGATCGATCCACGGCATCCACAGCGCAACCGTCAGCGCCCAGGTCAATGTGACGCCGGTAAACCAGTGCTGGATTCCCCGAACCGGCGAGCGTGGGATGTTGCGCATGAGGACGAACCAGCCAATGGTGAGCAGAAAGGCGATAGCCGGCGCCAGTAGGGTCAGCGGGGTACTAAAGCCGGGTTCCAGACGTGTGACGGTCTGAGCCAGTGGTGCTGGCCAACCGAAATGTATTGCGGCCCAGCCTAGCCAGATAAAACCTGCCGTGAGCGTGAACAGGGTCAGGGTAAAGGCATCCAGCAGATTGGCTGCGCCTCGGCGGAGGTGGGTGACGGATGCCGTTGCCAGGAGCAGCATGGGCATCAGGAGCACGAGGCTCTTCGACGGGCGCGCCGGGGTTGTGGCAATCTCCAACAGAAGCGCCAGGATGAAGACGCCGAGTGGTATCAGGTTTTGACGATGCCAGAAGGTCAGGCGACGCCGCCATAGCGTCCAGGCGGCGATCGGCCAGGTCGGCCAGCTGGTCCAGGCAACCAGCTTGATGAAATTGAGCAATACCGTGGGTAACTCTTGGACGTCACGAACCACCGTCATGGGCCAGATTGCCTTGAACAGGGCGTCTGCGAAGTTGCCGGTGCCTGGTTCACCAAAAGCGGCGGCATGGATGAACCAGGAGAGTCCGATCAGTAAACCAAGCAGCAGAGCGATCAGCGTGTTGAGACGTAGCCGTGGCTTGACCAGAAAGAGCCCCAGCAGCGTGATGACCAATGGCATGGCAATCGGCAGGCCGCCGGCCAGGACGGTGATGCCCAGACCGAGCGCCGTCAGGAGGGCGCCGGGCGATACCTTCTCGAAACAGAGCCGACTGGATCCCCAGAAGAAAACCGCGTAGCCCGCCATGATCGCCAGATCGGGCTGGGTTTCATGCGCCGTGAGCATGACGCCGGGTGCGCCCAGCATGAGGAAGGGGAGTACGTGGGCCTCTTCAGCGCTAGAAAAGGCCTTGGCGGCCTCGTAGAGCGCATAGAGACCAAGACCTACCCAGAACAGGTTGCCGATACGGGCGGCATCGGGCAGCGTCAGAAAAAAACTGAACGGCCAGGCGATCAGGGCGTTAATCCAGTAGTACAGGGGTGATTGATCCCAGCTCTCGAGCTGGAAGGTCGGCGTCAGCCAGCTCCCACTATGAAGCAGTTGGGCAATCACGCCGAATTGTTCTGCGTCATCGCCACGCCACGGGTCACGACCAACCAAGCCGGGAATCAGTAAGACCAGAAGCAGACAGAAAGCCACCGGCCAGCTCATCAGCAGCGGTTGGCGCGAATAGGTGCTCCAGCGAACGGGCGCGTCCGGTTGTGCCGAGGGCGGCGTGGGGCGGAGGTCTAGAAAGGACATAGCGACGCAATCATACAAAAAAACAAAAGGCAGCCGTAGCTGCCCTTGTTATTCTGCCAGGTCGGAATTTAGGCCGACTTGCGCAGACCGCCAAATTTCTGACGGAACTTCTCGACGCGACCGGCGGTATCGACGATCTTTTGCTTGCCCGTGTAGAACGGGTGGCAGTTCGAGCAGACTTCAACGTTGAGCGGCTTGTTCATCGTCGACTTGGTCTTGAACTTTTCGCCGCACGAGCAGGTGACTTCGATTTCGTTGTATTCGGGGTGGATGCCAGAGCGCATGGGTGTTTCCTTTGGGAGTTGCGTGCCGATCCGGCGGATGTGGCCGGATCCCGTAAGCTTTAAATTATCGCTGATTTTTCAAGTGATTGCAACTATCCCCGGCGCATGGCGTCGAAGAATTCGGCATTGTTCTTGGTCGAACGGACCTTGTCGAGCAGGAATTCCATCGCCTCGATATCGTCCATCGGGTAGAGGAGTTTGCGCAGAACCCAGATCTTCTGCAGGATTTCCTGCGGAATGAGCAATTCTTCGCGACGGGTCCCCGAGCGGTTGACGTTGATCGATGGATACAGGCGTTTTTCCGACATCTTCCGATCCAGGTGGATCTCCATGTTGCCGGTGCCCTTGAATTCCTCGTAAATCACATCGTCCATACGGCTGCCCGTGTCGATCAGCGCGGTGGCGATGATGGTCAGCGAGCCGCCTTCCTCGATATTCCGGGCGGCACCGAAGAAGCGCTTCGGCTTCTGGAGGGCGTTGGCGTCAACGCCGCCCGACAGCACTTTGCCGGAAGCCGGTTGAACCGTGTTGTAGGCGCGGGCGAGGCGGGTAATCGAATCCAGCAGAATCACGACGTCCTTCTTGTGCTCGACCAGACGTTTGGCCTTTTCGATGACCATCTCGGCCACCTGTACGTGACGCACCGGGGGTTCGTCAAAGGTCGAGGCGACGACTTCGCCGCGCACCGAACGCTGCATTTCGGTCACTTCTTCCGGGCGCTCATCGATCAGCAGCACAATCAGCACCACATCGGGGTGGCTGGCTGTAATGGCGTGCGCGATGTTTTGCAGCATGACGGTTTTGCCGGATTTCGGCGATGCGACCAGCAAACCCCGCTGGCCTTTGCCGATAGGGGCGACCATGTCGATGATGCGCGAGGTCAGGTTCTCTTCGGTCTTGCTATCGCGTTCCAGTCGCAGCGGCTCGTTCGGGTGCAGCGGCGTCAGGTTCTCAAACAGAATCTTGTTCTTGCAGGCATCGGGCGATTGGCCGTTGATGCTGTCGACCTTAGTCAGCGCGAAATAGCGCTCGCCCTCGCGCGGCATGCGGATTTCACCTTCGATCGTGTCACCGGCGCGCAGGTTGTAGCGGCGCATCTGGGAAGGCGAGACGTAAATGTCGTCCGAGCTGGCCAGGTATGACGATTCCGGCGAGCGGAGAAAGCCGTAGCCTTCCTGCATGACTTCGAGACAACCATCGCCGAAGATGGTTTCTCCTGATTTCGCGTGTTCTTTGAGGATCGCGAAAATCAGTTCCTGCTTGCGCAGGCGGTTGGCGTGCTCGATACCGGCTTCGGTCGCCAGGTCGATCAGTTGACTGACGTGTTTTGATTTGAGTTCGGAAAGGTGCATGGTGAACGTGCGGAACGGGTAGGAAAATGTGGAACCATCCGATGAGCCGGGCGTCTGGACGCACGAAGCGCGTGGTAGAACGTCTGAATCTGGTCGGGGAGGTGAGGTGCCTGGTGCAGGCTTGCAGCGACTGGGTGCCGATTGGCGGTGTCGCCTGGCGTCATCGCTGAGGACTAGCCAATCTGCCCGGAATTGCTCCGGTCAGGGGATTGCGTTCTTGCGGGGTAACACACGGGGTGGTCAGCGACCACCCCACAGATATTACAGATGGCCGTCGAGGAAGGCAACCAGTTGGGATTTCGACAGGGCGCCAACCTTGGTGGCTTCGACGCTTCCACCCTTGAAGAGCATCAGCGTCGGGATGCCGCGAACGCCGAACTGGGCGGGTGTCTGCTGGTTTTCATCGATATTGATCTTGGCAACCTTGAGTTTGCCGCCATATTCCTTGGCGACATCGTCCAGAATCGGGGCGATCATCTTGCAAGGACCACACCATTCCGCCCAGAAGTCGAGCAGCACAGGGGTAGTCGATTGAAGGACGTCAGCAGCGAAGGAGCTGTCGGTGACGTGGACAATATGTTCGCTCATAGCGCATTGCCTCTAGCGGAATAAGTGATTAGGGAGTGATTACTATGCCTGTTTGTGTCTAAGGACACAAGCCAGACGTGCGCAGTTTGCCGCAAGACGGCATAATGGGCAAGTTGTCGATGACACCCTTGTTTCTCCCCCATTTAGAGGTATGCCATGACGTACGTTGTGACGGATAACTGTATCAAGTGTAAATACACGGATTGCGTGGATGTCTGCCCCGTGGATTGTTTCCACGAAGGCCCCAATTTTCTGGTCATTGACCCGGACGAGTGCATTGACTGTACGCTTTGCGTGGCCGAATGCCCGGCTGAGGCGATTTACGCCGAAGATGATGTGCCGGCCGGTCAGGAGGGCTTCATCGCCCTGAACGCCGAGCTGGCTAAAAACTGGCCGGTTATTTCGGAGCGCAAAGAACCACTGCCCGATGCCGATACCTTTAATGGTCAGAGCGGCAAACTGGCCGATTTACAACGTTAATTCAGGTTTTTACACCGATTCGCAGGATGTTTTATGCTGGTTAAGGAAATACTCAAACTTAAGGGCAACGTGCTTTACACCACCCATTCTGGTGCAAGCCTGGGGGAAGCCGTTGCGGCACTCACCGAGCACGATGCGGGTTCACTGGTCGTGATGGATGGCGGCGAAATGACCGGTCTCATCACCTTCCGCGAGGTGCTACAGGCGGTTGGCAAAACCAAGGGTGATCTGTCTGCCCAGACCGTGGCCGATTTCAAAGTAACCGATCCCGTGGTAGCGCGTCCGGATATGCCGATCGAGGCCGTGCGTGAGCTGCTGGTGAGCCATCACCAGCGCTACGTCCCGGTGATGGATGGCAAGATGCTGA
>JBDLTT010000047.1:0-5082 GCA_039805725.1 Pseudomonadota bacterium
GCCGGGCGCTGATCCTCACGATTGCCATGCACCTGCTACTGGTGCTCTTTCTGGTCATCAGTATCAACTGGAAGAATAGCGAGCCCTCGGCCATGCAGGCCGAGATCTGGACGCCGCAGCAGTTGGCCGCGGCCACCGCAGCCGCCAAAGCCGATGCCAAGCGCGAGGCCCAGACCTATGGCGAACCCTCGCCAGAACCCCCCAAGCCCGAACCGGCACCACCAAAACCCGAGCCGACACCGCCCAAGCCGGAGCCTAAGCCCGAACCAAAACCGGAACCGGTGAAGACACCACCGAAGCCGACGCCTGCCCCCGCCAACCCGAAGGCGGACATCGCCATCAAGCAGGACAAGAAGGCCGAGAAGGATAAGCCGCAGGAAAAGACGCCGGAGAAGAAAGACACCAAAGACGACAAAAAGAAAACCGACACCAGGAAAAAGGCACAGGATGAGTTCCTGGAAGAACTGAAGCGCGAAGAGCAGAAGGTCGCCGCCCAGAAGCAACAGGCTGCAGCGGCTGAGGCACGTGCGCAACGCGAGGCCGCCATGCGGGCTCAGGCCGGGGCGGAAGCCAAGGCCGCCGGCGCCGAGCGGGCGCGGGGCGATGACCGCAGCTATCTGGCCAAGCTCAAAACCAAGATTCGCGGTAACGTCATCCTGCCACCCAATCTGCAGGGTAATCCGGCTTCGGTCTTCCGCGTCACGCAACTACCCTCCGGTGAGGTCATTGATGTGAAGCTGATCAAGTCCAGCGGCAACCCGCAACTAGACAGCGCCGTCGAACGCGCCATCCGCAAGTCGTCGCCACTCCCCACACCCGAAGGTCGTTCACCGGATCGCATCATCGATATCACCTACCTCCCCTTCGAGAAGCCACCAACATGATCACCACACTCGCCCGCACACTGCTTGCTATTCTGAGCATGGTTACTATCCTAACCACCCCTGCCTTAGCGCAGCTCAATATCGAGGTGGTCGGCGCCGGCA
This sequence comes from Pseudomonadota bacterium, assembly GCA_039805725.1. Classification (GTDB taxonomy): domain Bacteria; phylum Pseudomonadota; class Gammaproteobacteria; order Burkholderiales; family Rhodocyclaceae; genus Fluviibacter. The sequence goes on from JBDLTT010000047.1 coordinate 987, forward strand.
TGCAACGCATATCCGTGGCCGTGCCCAACTTCGGTGGCGACGAAGCGCTCGGGCGCGAGATCGCCACCACGGTGCGTAACGACCTGACCAGCAGCGGCTTGTTCAAGGTGGTCAATACCGATTCACTGGTCGCCGAGGAGAACAGTGCTGTTGACTTCAATGCTTGGCGCACCCGGGGCACGGATGCCCTAGCGACTGCGACTGCAGCACGTCCCGGTGGGCAAATTGAAGTTCGCATTCGCGTGGCCGATATCATCAAACGCAGCACATTGGGCAACACCACGATCAGTGCCCCCGGTAACAACCCGCGCCTGGCCGGCCACAAGGTGGCTGATTTCATCTACCTGAAACTGACCGGCCAACCGGGCTACTTCTCGTCACGTATTGCCTACGTCCTCAAGCACGGTACTGGCAATGCTGCCCAATATCAGTTAGTTGTTGCCGATGCCGATGGTCAAAACCCGGTGGCTGTTCTCAAGGACAAACAACCGATCATTTCCCCATCTTGGTCGCCCGATGGCACCAAACTGGCCTATGTCTCATTTGGCAAGAGCAAGCCAATCATTTATGAACAAACGCTCAAAACTGGTCAGCAGCGTGTAATCGCTAACTTTCGGGGCTCTAATTCGGCGCCTGCTTACGCGCCCGATGGGAGCCGCCTGGTGGTTGCCCTGTCGCGCGAGGGCGGCACCCAGCTTTACAGCATCAACCTGGCCTCGCTCCAGTCTACCCGCATCACCAATACTTCGGGTATCGACACCGAGCCCGCCTTCTCGGCAGACGGCCAGTGGCTCTACTTTACCTCGGATCGGGGCGGCAGCCCGCAGATCTACCGCATGCCGGCCAATGGTGGTAGCGCCCAACGCGTGAGTTTTGACGGCAACTACAATGTCACCCCGCGCCCATCACCCGACGGCCGGTCTCTCGCCTTTATTACCCGCCGCGATGGTGGCTTCCGCGTTGCCACAATGGATCTAGCCACCAAGCAGGTGACGGTACTAACCGATTCGCAACGCGACGAGTCCCCCACGTTTGCCCCGAACGGCCAGATGATTCTCTATGCCACGATCCTGGGGGGCCGCGGCGTGCTGGCGGCTGTATCTGCGGATGGCCAGGTTCGCCAGAAACTTTCTGCCGTCAGCGGCGACGCGCGGGAACCTGCCTGGGGCCCCAACCGTTAAACCCTGGTTAATCCCGCATTAAGACTCGGCATGGAAAATACTTCAGTCTGAATACCTTGATCGCTTACAATAAGCAAAACCTCTGGAGTACCTCATGAACACGATTTCCCGCAAAACTTTTCTTCGCACCCTGCTGCCGGCTTTGACGGTTGCGCTACTCGCAGCCTGTAGCTCCACGCCGGACAGCTCGGATCTGGCCAGCGTTGATGCCACCGGCACCTCCGGCGTGCCCAAGCTATCGGCTGCCGCGCTCGCCAAGCTGCGCGATCCGAACAGCCCGCTATCAAAGCGTAGCGTCTATTTCGACTACGACCAGTACGATGTGAAGGGTGAGTACAAGAACCAGCTGCAGGCACACGCCAAGTTCATCGCCTCAGAGCCGAATGCCCGTGTGCTGATTCAAGGCAACACCGATGACCGCGGTAGCCGTGAATACAACCTGGCGCTGGGTCAACGTCGTGCCGATGCCGTCAAGAAGCAACTCGTGCTGATGGGCGCACCGGAATCGCAAATCGAATCGGTGAGCCTGGGTAAAGAAAAACCGAAGGCACTGGGCGACAACGAAGCGGCTTGGGCCGAAAACCGTCGCGCCGATATGCTCTATAACGGCGAGTACTGATGACTCGGCTAATGGCTCGTCATTTCAAATTACCGGCGGCGCTCTGTGCTGCCGGTTTTCTTTGTGCGGCGCTGCCTGCGCAAGCTGGCCTGTTTGACGACGAGGTTGCGCGCAAACAGATTTCGGATCTGCAGAAATCGACTAGCCAGACGCTGATTGAACAGAATCGACTCTCAGAACAGATGGCCCGCGATGTCGCCGAGCTCCGCGGTCAGATCGAAGTGCTGACCAACAGCATTAATGATCTCGAAAAACGCCAGAAGGATCTGTATCTCGATCTCGATAACCGCCTACAGGCGATTGAAGCGGGCCGGGGCAAAAAGGTCGCCGCGCCCATCGTCAGCGATACAGTAAAACCAACCGACAAGACCGCAGACGTCAAAGCAGACAACAGACCGGCCGATGACCCCGCGACGATTCTCAAGAGCTATGAAAGCGCCTTGGCGTTGTTCAAGGCGGGCAAGTTCAAGGAGGCTGCGGCCGCGTTCGACAAGTTCGCAAAGACATATCCGGACAGCGAACAGGCACCTGCCGCGCAATTCTGGCTAGGTAACAGCTACGATATGCTGGGCGATTGCAAGCAGGTGATCGCCTCGCAACAGAAGCTGCTGGCCAAGTGGCCAAAAAACAGCCGTGCCCCTGACGCGATGGCCAAAATTGGCCAGTGCCAGGCCGATCTGGGTCAGAAGGCCGAGTCGCAGAAAACCTTTAAGGAACTGGTGAGCAAGTACCCGGACTCCAAGGCAGCCAGCGCGGCCAAGCAGCAAATTAAAAAGTAGGTGGTCATGGCGGACGCGACTGACGTGAACCGTGAGCGCACGGTTCGCCTGACCGAAATCTTTTACTCGTTGCAAGGCGAGGCGGCACGTTCGGGGTTGCCCACAGTCTTTATCCGTCTTACCGGTTGCCCACTGCGCTGCACCTGGTGCGACACCGAATACGCCTTTACCGGCGGTACGCCTACGGCAATTGCCGACATCCTGACGGAGATTGGCAAGTACCCAACGCGCCATATCTGCGTCACCGGAGGCGAGCCCCTGGCACAAAAATCCTGCCTGAACCTGCTCAGCACCTTGTGCGATGCCGGTTACGACGTCTGCCTGGAAACCTCCGGGGCACTCGACATCACGCCCGTAGACCCGCGGGTTGCCCGCATAATGGATCTCAAAGCACCCGGCTCTGGCGAATGCGACAAAAATCTCATCGCCAATATTGCAGCACTACGTGCAAATGACGAAGTCAAAATTGTGGTCGCCTCACGCGCCGACTTTGACTGGGCTCAAAACATCATCGCCGACCACCAACTGACCGAGCGCTGCGACGTCGTGCTGTCACCCGTCGCCGACCAGCAGAATCCGGCTGAATTAGCTGAGTGGATTCTGGCGGCCGGCCTTAATGTCCGCTTTCAGCTACAACTGCACAAACTGCTCTGGAAAGATGCTCGTGGCAAATAACGCGCAACCAACGCCCGCCGTTGTGCTCTTATCTGGCGGCCTGGATTCGGCCACGGTACTCGCCATCGCCCACAGCCAGGGCTACGAATGCCATGCCATTGCCTTTGATTACGGTCAGCGCCATCGTGCCGAACTGGACGCGTCTCTGCGTCAAGCCAAAGCTCTGGGTGCCAAATCACACCGCATCGTTCATGTCGACATGAACCAGTTTGGCGGTTCGGCACTCACCGACCTCAGCATCGATGTGCCCGAGGCCAACAGCCAAGCCGGCATTCCATCGACCTACGTACCGGCACGCAACACCGTCATGCTCTCTCTGGCGCTGGCCTTGGCCGAAACGCTCAATAGCCGCGATATCTTCATTGGCGTCAACGCTGTCGACTATTCCGGTTACCCGGACTGCCGGCCGGAGTACATCGCCGCCTTCGAACACATGGCCAATCTGGCCACCAAAGCCGGGGTCGAAGGTACTCATTTCCGAATTCATGCGCCCCTTATTGAGCTCAGCAAAGCCGACATTATTCGGACGGGCACAGCCTTGGGCGTCGACTACAGTCTGACCGTGTCGTGCTACCAGGCCAGCCCCGAAGGGGAAGCCTGCGGCCATTGCGACTCCTGCGCCCTACGTGCTGCCGGTTTTGCCGCGGCAGGCGTCCCAGACCCAACACGATACCGCGCCAAGGCCTGACTTGACGCAAACTTGACGGAACACCCCCGAAAACGCTAGAATTTCGCCTCTTTGTAGTGCCCTGGGGGTCGGTAGCTCAGCCGGTAGAGCAGCGGACTTTTAATCCGTTGGTCGTGGGTTCGAATCCCACCCAACCCACCAGATCGCTTAGAAT
>JBDLTT010000048.1:0-23901 GCA_039805725.1 Pseudomonadota bacterium
TGGTGCCCAGGAGAGGACTCGAACCTCCACACCTTACGGCGCCAGAACCTAAATCTGGTGCGTCTACCAATTTCGCCACCTGGGCAGCAGCTTGTAAGCCGCGATTTTAACAGATTCGCAGGGGTTGCATCGACAGATATACTGCCGCTATGCCCCCCGCTCCCACACTTTCTCCCACAATGGCCGACCTCGGTCATTATGAGAACTTTCCCGTAGCCTCGCTCCTATTGCCGCGTCCGCTCCGGGCACCCGTAATGGCGATCTACCGATTCGCCCGCTCGGCCGACGATATTGCGGATGAGGGCACGGCCAGCCCGGCGGCGCGACGCGAACGCCTGGAGGCCTTCGAAGAAGCGCTAGAAGCGATTGCAACCAGTCGACCTGTGGCAGACGCGCTTGCGCCTATTTTTCAGCCGCTACGTGAGGCGCATCTGCGCATCGGGTTGCCGCTGGCACCCTGCCATGCCCTGCTTTCGGCCTTCATGCAGGACGTCCACCAAACGCGCTATGCGACCTATGCGGATCTGCTTGATTACTGCAGCCGGTCAGCGAATCCGGTCGGCCATCTGATGCTGCATCTCTTTGCCGCAGATACGCCCGCAAACCGTGTTCTATCTGACGCCATCTGCACCGCGCTTCAGCTCACCAATCACTGGCAGGACATTGCGATCGACGCGCACAAGGGTGACGAAGGTCGTATCTATCTGCCACAGGACGAACTGCGGCTTTGGGGATATTCAGACGACGACATTCGTTCGGGCGCTTGTGTCCATCGCCATCCGCAACGCTGGGCCGAGTTTATGGCGTTTCAGACAACACGCGTCCGGGTGCTATTTGACCAGGGGCGCGCGCTGCCGGTCATCCTGGCTTGCCAATCCTGGCGCATCGGTCAGGAACTTCGCCTCACCCTTGCCGGCGGCCGACGGATTCTGAAAAAGATCGATGCCGTTCAGGGCAACGTGTATGACCATCGACCCAGACTCAACGGGATCGACTGGCTACGGATGCTGCTCACGGGCTAGTACAATACCTGCCATGAATGTTCATGATTACTGCCAACAGAAGGTGGTCGAGAGCGGCACGTCGTTTTATTACGCGTTTCTGTTCCTGCCTACTGAAAAACGCCAGGCCATTCACGCGCTCTACGCCTTCTGTCGCGAAGTTGATGATGTCGTGGACGAATGCGAAGACCCGGCGGTGGCCGTTGCCAAACTCAGCTGGTGGCGCCAGGAGGTTGCGCTGCTCGAAAGCGGTCAGCCAACGCACCCGGTGATGATCGCCCTCAAGGCGGTGCGCGAACGCTTTGATCTACCGCTCGAGTATTTCAATGAGATCATCGATGGCATGGCGATGGATCTGGAATACAGCCGGTACCCCGATTTCAAATCGCTGTCGTTGTACTGCTATCGTGTGGCTGGTGTGGTCGGTCTGCTATCGGCCGAAATCTTCGGTGTGACCGATCGCAAGACACTGCGCTATGCGACCGAACTCGGCACGGCGCTCCAGCTCACCAATATCATCCGCGACGTGGGCGAAGACGCGCGACGTGGCCGCATCTACATTCCGGTCGATGAGTTACAGCAATTCAACGTGCCGGCCAGCGATATCATGAACGCCAAAGAGACCCCTGAGTTTCAGGCGTTGATGGCGTTTCAGGCCGAACGGGCACAGGGTTATTACACATCGGCGCTCAATACCCTGCCCGCCGCCGATCGTTCGGCGCAGCGCCCCGGATTAATTATGGCGGCGGTATACCGGACGCTGCTCAATGAAATCACCAATGACGGCTTTCAGGTCCTCAAGCAAAAAACCGCTTTGCCACCCCTGCGCAAACTGTGGATCGCGCTGAAGACCTGGTTTAAGTATTAATGATCCAGGCCAATGCGTCGCGGCCATCAGTAGCGATTGTTGGCGCCGGCTGGGCGGGCCTTGCCTGTGCCCTGAAATTGGCGCGCGACGGCTATGCGCCGATTGTCTTTGAATCGGCGCCCGAACCCGGTGGCCGGGCGCGCCGGGCAAAACTTGACGACACCTTTCGTGACAATGGCCAACATCTCATGCTGGCCGGCTGCATGGCGCTGAGCGCACTCTTTAAGCAGATCGGCCTGCGCATGCCACGCGCGCCCTTTGCTTTTACAGGGGAGCGCCGTGGCTTATCGCTCGTTCATGGTCGCGGCCGCATCGGCTTATTGCTGGCACTGTATCGTGCGCCGGGTTTCAGCATGAAGGAACGCTGGGCGCTGCTGCGCGCGCTGCTGGGTTTACAACGTCGTGGTTGGCAGGTGGCAGACGATGAGACCGTCGCGCAATGGCTCGGGGCATGTCAGCAACCACCGGCGCTGATCGAACAGTTCTGGGCGCCACTCGCCCTCGCGATATTGAATACCCCGATCGACATCGCGGCAATGTCAAAGCTGGCACCCGTGCTGCGTGACACGCTGGGGCGCGGTGCTGCCGCGCTGGATATTCTGCAACCCACAGCCGATCTGAGTGCCAGCGTGGTAACTACCCTGGTGCGGATCCTGACGTCGCAAGGGGGCCAGGTGCGCTGCAGTCAACGGGTCACTAGCGTGGCCTCGATGCCCGATGGTCGCCATGCGCTGACGTTGCAACATTCGACAGCGTCTGCGAGCTTCGATCATCTCGTTTTAGCCGTGCCGCCCTGGTCGCTGGCACATATCGACCTCCCCTTTGATACCACATCACTGACCGATGCTTTTGGTGCGCAACCAATCGCCACGGTGTATCTCGGATTTGCAAACAGCGTGCGCCTACCCACCCCATTGATGCAACTCGCTGGCCCGACAGAGGCCGATGCCCGGATCTGGGCGATGGATCGCGCGCATTGTGGCGAACCCGGGGTGATCGCCCTGTCGTTATCGGCCGCTGGCCCGTGGGCACAACTTGATCACGAAGCGCTTGCGCAACGATGCCTAGACAATTTACAAGACGCGCTGGGGGTTTCCCTGCACGCGCATTGGCATAAGGTCGTCATGGTGCACAAAGCAACGCCGGCCGCGACCCCACATGCAAAGATTTCAGCAGCACAGCGGCACCCATTGCCCGGCCTATGGCTGTCGGGCGACTGGACTCACCCGGTGTATCCCGCCACCCTGGAAGCCGCCGTTGCGACCGGCTTTGCCGTGGCCGAAGAAATTATCGCGGCTGACCGCTAAGACCCACCAAAACGACGTGGCTTTTTTCGATAAAATGCCATCACTATGACGACTTGGGCGATTGGTGACATTCAAGGCTGTTACGACGCGTTGCGGCGGCTACTGGATCAGTGCCGCTTCGATCCGGCCAAAGACCAGATCTGGCTGGTGGGTGATCTGGTCAATCGTGGTCCGCAATCACTGGAAACCTTGCGCTTCATTCGCGCCCTCGGCAAATCGGCCGTCACCGTGCTCGGCAATCACGACCTCTATCTGCTGATGGTTGCTGCGGACGCCGTGCCCCGGCGCGGCAAAGACGACACGCTTGATCCGATCTTTGCCGCACCGGATGTCGTGGAACTGCTCGACTGGCTCAAAGCGCAACCGCTGGTGCATTCGGCCATGCTGGGTGGCCAGCGCCATCTGATGGTGCACGCCGGGCTGTTGCCCGGCTGGAGCGCCGATGATGCCATCGCACTCAGCCAAGAGGTCTCAGCGCAACTGAAAGGGCCACAGTTCGCCAACTTTCTACATGCACTCTGGGGCGACACGCCGCTCGCCTGGGATCCTGCTTTATCCGCCGACGAGCGCTCTCGGGTCATCGTCAACGCGATGACCCGGATGCGCTTCTGTTCGGCGGCAGGGGTCATGGATCTGAAGATCAAAGGCAAACCGGAAAACGCGCCCGGTGGCCACCACCCCTGGTTTGAGGTACCCAAGCGCAAAACCGCTGATGACGTGCTGGTCGTCGGCCACTGGTCGGCACTGGGGCTGAAGATGACGCCCAATCTGGTGGCGCTCGACTCGGGCTGCCTGTGGGGCGGCCATCTCACGGCGGTGAGCCTGCCGGAGCGCCGTGTCGAGCAGGTCGCTTGCACTACCTGCGCCTCTTCCTAGACGCGACCGAAAAATACACGGGCGGGCGATGCGCCCATCTGAAAGCAACGCAAATTCGGCGTAGAATAAACCTGTGTGCACTGCATCATACGTTTGTCATGTTGACATCGGATGCGCCATTTGCAGGTTGAGGTATGCCATGAGTGAAGAACATTATCTAAAACCCCTCTTCGAGCCCGAGAGCATTGCCGTCTTCGGCGCCAGTGACCGCGAGAATTCTGTCGGTCAGGTGTTGTTCTGTAATTTGCTACAGACCGGTTTTGGCGGCCGCCTCTTCCCGATCAATCCGAAACACGACGTGGTGCAAGGTCAGCCGACGTTCAAATCCCTGCACGATGTACCGGGTCGGGTTGATCTGGCGATTATCTGTACGCCGGCGATGACCGTGCCAGGCATCATCGAGCAATGTGGTGAACGGGGGGTGCGTTTCGCGATCATCGTCACCAGCGGTTTTGCCGAACGGGGCCATGCCGGGGCGGCGCTGGAACGTAAAGTGCTCGAAATTGCCCGCAGCTATAGCGTACGCATCCTCGGCCCGAACAGTCTGGGCATCATGCGACCGCCCAGCAAACTGAACGCCACCTTCACCCAGGAACGCGCCCATGAGGGCAAAATGGCGCTGGTGTCGCAATCCGGTGCGATCTGTTCGGCGATCCTCGATTGGGCCTTACCCAATAACGTTGGCTTCTCATCCGTCGTCTCGCTGGGACGCTCGAGCGATATCGACTTTGGCGAGATCCTGGATTATTTGGTGCACGACCCGCGCACCTACTACATTCTGCTCTACGTCGAAGGAATCCAGAACGCCCGCCAGTTTCTGTCGGCACTCCGTTCAGCGGCGCGCATCAAACCGATTCTGCTCTACAAGACTGGCCGCTTTGCTTCCGGAACCGCCGCAGCACTGACCCACAGCGGTATTCGCAGCGGTTCAGATGCGGTCTTCGATATGGCCGTTCGACGCGCCGGTGTCGTTCGCGTGAACAGCATCATCCAGCTCATCGAAGGCGCCAAAGCCCTGCATGACCGCTTGCAACCCAAGGGTAAGCGTTTGCTCATCATCACCAATGGGGGTGGCCCCGGCGCCATCGCAGCAGACCGTGCCAGCGAAGTCGGCATTCCGCTGGTGGAGATGAGCGATGAGACCATCCAGAAACTCAATCAGGTCATGCCGACGACCTGGTCACACGCCAACCCGGTGGACATTGGCGGTGACGCCACCCCGGAACGCTATCACGACGCGATCAATCTGGCGGCGGCCGACGACCATGTCGATGGATTGCTGGTCATTCTGACACCGCAGGCGATGACCAACCCGATGGCGGTCGCCCAGACGGTGGTCGCCCTGGCCAAGGATCTGCCCAAGCCGCTCATTACCTGCTGGATGGGGGAACAGCACACGCGCGAAGCACGCGATTATCTGTCCGCAAACAATATCCCGGTATTTCGTATGCCGGAGTCGTCGGTCGATCTGTTCGCGAACATGTCGACCTTCTACGAAAACCAACGCTTGCTGCTGCAAACACCGGCCGCCAAATCGGAAGACAACGAGTTGCGGATTGAAGGCGCACGCATGCTGATTGATGCGGTTCTGGCCGAGAAACGCAAAACGCTTTCGGAGATGGAATCGAAGTCGGTCTTGCGCGCGTTCAAAATTCCTGTCGCGCAAACCATGGTGGCGCACAGCGTGGCCGATGCGCTGATGTATGCCGAACAAATCGGTTTTCCGATTGCGATGAAGGTCGACTCGCAGGATATTCTGCGCAAGACCGATGCCGGTGGCGTGCGCCTGAACATCCAGGACGCCGTCTCGCTGCGTAATGCGTATCACGACATTATTGACACCGTCAAACGCAAACACCCGAACGCCCGGATCAGCGGTGTGTCGATCGAGCCCTTCGTGTCGCGCAACGACGCGCGTGAGGTGCGCGTCGGTGTATTCCGCGATCGCACCTTCGGCCCCGTCATTACCTTCGGCAGCGGCGGTAACGAATCTGATCTGAACCCCGATCGCGGCATGGCGCTCCCGCCCCTCAACCTGGTGCTGGCCGAAAGCCTGGTCAAATCGACCCGCACGTTTAATTCGCTCAAAGCGCATGGCAGCGTCCCGGCGGCCAACATCGACGCCATTTACGAACTGCTGCTGCACGTTTCCGACATGGTGAGCGAGATCCCGCAGATTATCGAGCTGGACATCAACCCGCTCATCGTCGACGACGAGACCGTCATTGCTGCGGATGCGCGCATCGTGATCGACTACGCGCCAGCGACGGTAGATCGTTATGCGCATATGGCCATCCACCCCTATCCCAACCACCTGGTTGAGGAATGGCTGCTGCCCGACGGCGCCACGGTCACGATTCGTCCGGTTCGTCCGGAAGATGCCGATATGGAACGGGAGTTCTTCAACAACCTGTCGGACGAAAGCCGCTACTTCCGTTTCATGGACACGATTCGCGAAATCTCCAAGCCGCAGCTGGTGCGCTTTACGCAGATCGACTACGACCGTGACATGGCCTTTGTGGCGGTAGAACTCGACAGCGACGGCAAACCGATGCAGCTGGGTGTTTCGCGTTATGTGGCGAACCCCGATGGGGAAACCGTGGAATTTGCGCTAACCGTCGCCGACAGCTGGCAAAAACGCGGTCTGGGTCGCAAACTGATGCAGGTGCTGATCGATTGCGCCCGCGCCAAGGGCTTCTCGGCCGTGGTCGGCGAAGTGTTGTCGGACAACAGCAAAATGCTCAATCTCATGAGCTCGCTGGGCTTCAAGATTCTGGCCAATCCGGAAGACACCTCGATCAAGCGCGTGGTCAAACCGCTCTCACACTAGGCCTGTCTGGCTCAGCGGGATCAGTAAGGCAGTCGACGAACGCCTGAGGCGGGTACAGCAGATGTGCCCGCCGCTTTAAATGAGAGCGTCTGCGGCTCGCGCGTGAACACCACATTGATCAGAAACTCGTTTTCTTCGCTCAGCGCCTGGCGATTGACGGTGAGGTACTCCCTAAACGGTACACCGACGGGTTCCACGATATAGAAGTCGCGCTTCGTGCCCATCTCTTTGCTTTTGTAGCTGTAGTCCGAAGCGCGGAATGCGACCATGTGGTAGGCGCCGCGCTGAATCTGGCGCGTACTCGTCACATTATCGTTGGAGCGCTCCACCAGATTGAGCTGTATGGAGCGCAACTGACGGACTGCATCTCCGGCCAACCAGGTTTGATAACAGCGCAGCGACTCATACTGCGGGTCGTTCTTGAAGCAGATCAGCCCCTCGCCATTGACAAGTTCCGTCCCCCGCGGCGTCTGGTTTCTGAAGGGCGATGGCGCCAGCCCCAGGGGGACAGCAATCGGTGCTGCAATCAACGACATGAGCGATTTGCCGATATCCGACCATTTGGCACGCTCGAAATCGACGCGCTGCCCCTGAATCTTGAGAAAAGATTCCAGATCCGAGTACCACTTTTCACTGGGTGACACATCTGAGACCTGCAGCACAATCTGGGCGTTACCTTTGGTATCGGTACTGACGTGCAGACGATCCATGCGAGCGCTGAACATTACCGGACGCCGAATCAATGCACTGAGCGTCTCTCTGGCCTCTTCCTGCTTCTCGACAAAGCGACCAACCTCGCCCAGATTCAAGGCGCGCGCATTGGGACCGAGCGCGACATTTTTCTTGTCGAGATAGACATCGGCGCTAATCTTGACGCGACAGGGAGAGTCGCCCTGACTTTCCAGCACGGTGTACTGACGCACCACACCGCCGCTGTATTCATTCACGCTCTCGGTATAGTACTTATCGGAAACCAGCGATTTCTGGCTGTTGACGAACGAGCCTACCACTTTGTCGCTGGCCACGATCTTGGCCTGACCCAGCGCTTCCTGGCAGGTTTGACCCGTCCCTTCGGCGATCACCGTCCGTTGGTCACCCGGTTTGGGTGCCGATGCGCACGCCGTCAACAGAGCGGCACCGCCAATCCATAGCAGGCGCCGGCCACGCATCTTTAGAAGCCACCCATCGCCTTACGTGCCTGATCGGCGCCCTTGATGCTCTGCTGGGTCACCAGAATCGTCACGGAAACGTGTTGCTGCTCCTTGGAAACCTTGCGTTCTGTCACCTGCACACCCTTCAGGATGGCCTGGGAGTTGTCATCGATACGCTCACGCACCGTCTGGGCGATTGTATTGGCTTTCTGACGGCTCTCTTTGCTGGCCTGGCTATTGCTGGCCGCATCTTCATCGTCACCCGCCGTTTTAGATTCGTTGGCGCTGTCGACCTGGGCAATATTCTTCAGATAAGACTTGGAGATGGTCTGCACCGACTTGGTGGACTTCACGTCGTTCGACAGAAACTCGGTCAGGTTACGCTTAGCGCGCATGGTGGCCGTTTTAAAGGCAATCTCCACGCCCTCCGGTGCGTTGTTCACCAGCGGCGCCGTGGCCGACGACTTGATGGACAACCAGTTACCCTTGTCGTCAAAGGTCAACGTGAGCGGTCCGTTCTGCTCGAGAAACTCGACATCGGCGGTACGGCCTGGCGTGGCATCGACCGGATTTTTGGGCGTGCTGCTGCAGGCCGTCAAACCGAGAAAGATCGCCGAAGCAATGAGGAATGATTTTTTCATCACGAGCCTTTCAAAATGCAGAGATTAATTGGTCGGTAGAACGTACTGTTGAACCACAACGTCGGAACGGCGATAAAGCGCCTGCACTTTTTTGCGCATTTCCGGGTCGGAGATCTGGTTGCCCAGGCGCTCATTGCGCGCCAGGCGTTCGACCTTGGCGCCTTTCGGCAAGGCCGAGGATTTATCATGCGCGGGTTGGGCGTTATCGGGTGGGCTATCCGCCTTTTCAGCGTGATCCGCCTTGTCGGCTGCCGATGTTCCGGCATCCAGCGGTGTCGTCCCCGCGTCGCTGGCCGGCGGGCCATCGACCGGCGCCGGGGCGCGTTTGAGCTTCTTGCTGGCCGGCGTTTCCGCCTTCCAGTTGTTCAAGCGCTCGAAGTCCTTGTCGAATTTGGCGAACTCCCGCTCAAAACTATCCTGGGTCTGGGCATGCGCCTGTCCGAAGAGGGCGACCCAGAAACCGAGGAACAACGATGTGATTTTTTTCATCATGGTCATATAACGAAGCAGACTTTATAAAGTTAACGCGTTTTGACCGATTATTGACAAAAAAGCATAAAAAAATGCCCGGCAGCGTTTCCGGGCATTCGGGTTCGGGCGGGCGGCCTCAACAACGCGCTGCAGCAACACCGTTATGAACTTAGTCGAATAGAACGTCGTAGGGGTAGCTCTTCTGCTTCACTTTGGCCTGGTCAAAGGCTTCGGTCTGTTTGACGTCCTGCGGCTTATCCCACCAGATGGCACGACCTTGTTGCTGGTCAGCACGCCATTGCGGGTTTTTTTTCATTTCTTCATTAATGAACTTGGTATGTTCCGAAACGTAATCCGATTCAACGCGAGCCATGAGCGGCACTCCAGAAGTAGGGGGTATCAGAGATTTTCAGATTATAAAGCAGTCGCCGGATAACGGCTATGACGGGTGACACCCAGCCGCAAGCCGCTATTCGGCCGAGATCCGGGGCGACACACCGGGAACGGCGGCCTCTTCCGGCTCGGTCCCCGGCATCACTTCATTCGGCAAGCCGAGCGCCTGCCGGTGCTGCTGCCAGAGGCTGAGCATATTGCAGAACAGGGCGCCCTGCTCCAGCGCATCGTCCAGCGCCACGTGGGTATGCGGCAGATCGTCGAACCAGTCCTTGGGCAGTTTGGGCTTGATGCAGCTGCGGTACGGTAGACCGGACAACGCCATGGCGAACGTCTTCATATCCAGCGCCGACCAGGAAAACGGCGACTCGCCGACGAAACGCATCATGTACCAGAAGACGAACGTGAAATCGAAGCCAGCCGGATAGGCCACGAACACCGCCTTCCCCGGCAGCTTCTTGACCCATTTGACGTAGTCCTTCATCGCCTCTTTGGGGTCGCGCAGATCCTGCCGGCAAGCAGTCCAGGCTTCAGGCTCGGTCTGCCACCACTTCATGGTGAGCGGATGCCCTTTGGCATCGGGCAGCAGTTCCAGATTGGCGCTAAAGGTGCCGATCAGTTGTTTGTCGGGGGTGTAGGCGGCCGATGCGAAAGACAACATGGAGTGCGGCCCGGGGATGGGGCCGTCGGCCTCCACATCGGTGCTGACATAGATTTCTGTAGCCATGCCCGATTCTACCAATGAAAAAGGCGACCTTTCGGTCGCCTTCTCCTGAGCGGGTCTCGTTACTTCGTAAAGACCATCTTGGATTTCTTGCAATCCACCTTGATAACGTCTTTGGGTCCAAAGTCGCCTTCCAGGATGTGTGTCGCCAGCGGGTTCTCGATTTCCGACTGGATCGCCCGCTTGAGCGGCCGCGCCCCGAAGACCGGGTCGAAGCCGGCATCGGCAATGCGATCCAGCGCTGCATCCGAGACGTCCAACGACATTTCCATGGCGGCCAGACGTTTTTCGAGATACTGTAGCTGAATACGGGCAATATCGCGGATGTTCTTCTCATCCAGCGAATGGAAGACGATCACGTCATCGATCCGGTTGATGAACTCCGGACGGAAGAAGGTTTTCACCTCAGCCATCACGGCCAGCTTGATGACACCGTAGTCGTCACCGGCCATCTGCTGGATCATCTGACTCCCCAGATTCGAGGTCATCACAATCACCGTGTTACGGAAGTCGACCGTGCGGCCCTGACCATCGGTCAGGCGACCGTCGTCCAGCACCTGCAGCAGCACATTGAACACATCCGGGTGGGCCTTCTCGACTTCGTCGAGCAGGATCACGCTGTACGGGTTGCGCCGTACGGCCTCGGTCAGATAACCCCCTTCGTCGTAACCGACATACCCCGGGGGCGCACCAATCAGACGGGCGACCGAGTGCTTTTCCATGAATTCACTCATATCGAGACGAATCAGATGATCCTGCGAGTCGAAGAGAAATTCGGCCAGCGCTTTGGTGAGCTCGGTCTTGCCGACGCCCGTCGGGCCCAGGAACAGGAAGGAGCCGTACGGACGGTTCGGGTCCGACAGCCCGGCGCGCGAGCGACGGATGGTTTCCGACACCAGGCGCACGGCCTCGTTCTGACCGATCACGCGGTTGTGCAAATAGCTCTCCATCTGCAGCAACTTGGCACGCTCGCCTTCCATCATCTTGGACACGGGGATGCCGGTGGCGCGCGAAACGACCTCGGCGATTTCCTCGGCGCCCACTTCGGTGCGCAGCAGCTTGTGCTTGGCGGCTTCGGCATTCGCCGCGTCACCCTTGCTCTCGGCCGCCTTGAGCTTGGCCTCCAGCTCTGGCAGCTTGCCGTACTGCAGCTCGGCCAGTTTGTCGAACTGCCCCTTGCGCTGTAGTTCGGCCATTTGCAGGCGCAGCTTTTCAATTTCTTCGCGGATGTGGGCCGACCCCTGCAGCGTCGATTTCTCGGCGCGCCAGATTTCGTCCAGGTCGGCGTATTCCTTGCCCAGTGTATTGATCTCTTCTTCAATCAACGCCAAACGCTTCTGCGAGGCTTCGTCTTTTTCTTTCTTGACGGCTTCGCGCTCGATCTTGAGCTGGATCAAACGGCGATCGAGCTTGTCCATCTGCTCCGGCTTGGAGTCGATTTCCATCTTGATCTTGGCGGCGGCTTCGTCGATGAGGTCGATGGCCTTGTCCGGCAGGAAGCGATCGGTAATGTAACGGTGCGAGAGTTCGGCCGCGGCCACGATGGCCGGGTCGGTAATCTCGACGCCGTGGTGCACCTCATAGCGCTCCTGCAGACCGCGCAGAATGGCGATGGTCGATTCGACCGAGGGTTCCTCGACCATGACCTTCTGGAAGCGACGCTCCAGGGCGGCATCTTTCTCGACGTACTTGCGGTATTCATCCAGCGTCGTGGCGCCGATGCAATGCAGTTCGCCGCGGGCGAGCGCGGGCTTCAGCATATTGCCGGCGTCCATGGCGCCTTCGGCTTTACCGGCACCGACCATGGTATGGATTTCGTCGATGAAGAGAATGATCTTGCCTTCTTCGGCAGCAATATCTTTCAGCACCGCCTTCAGGCGTTCTTCGAACTCACCGCGGTACTTGGCACCCGCCAGCAACGCAGCCATATCGAGCGACAGCACCTTCTTGCCCTTCAGGGTTTCCGGTACTTCCTCGTTGATGATGCGCTGCGCCAGGCCTTCAACGATGGCGGTCTTACCGACGCCGGGTTCGCCGATGAGGACGGGGTTGTTCTTGCTGCGGCGTTGCAGGATCTGGATGGAACGGCGAATTTCGTCATCGCGGCCGATGACCGGATCCAACTTACCCAGGCGGGCACGTTCGGTCAGATCCAGGCAATATTTCTTGAGGGCTTCGCGCTGGCTTTCGGCGTCGGATGAATCCACGCCCTGACCACCGCGCACGGCCTGAATGGCCAGCTCCAGCGACTTACGGTTCAGCCCGTTGTCACGGCAGAGACGGCCGGTTTCGCCCTTGTCATCACAGAGCGCGAGCAAAAAGAGTTCGGAGGCGATGAACTGGTCGCCACGCTTGGCAGCTTCCTTATCGCAGAGGTTCAGCAGGTTGCCCAGATCGCGCGAGGCCTGCATCTCACCACCGGTACCTTGCACCTGCGGCAGACGCTTCACCAGCGCCTCGGTTTCGCGCGCCAGCGCGGTCACGTTAACGCCGGCACGCTCAAGCAGCGAACGGATACCGCCATCCGACTCCTGAATCATGGCCAGCAGCAGATGTGCAGGCTCGATGAAGCCACAGTCGTTGGCGAGTGCAATGCTCTGGGCATCGGCCAGAGCCTGTTGAAACTTGGTGGTCAGCTTGTCGAATCGCATAGTCGTCCTTGGTGTTCTTATATTTGGCGTCTGGTTGCCCGAACGCCATGATCTTTTGGCAATATGTAGCCTAAACGTCTTTTTTCAAGTCTTGTCCGAGCTGTATGCCAGTTTAGCCCACCCAGAATTTGATGGATCAACCGCCGATGCCCGCCAATGCACACCCCAAACTGATAACCCCGGCCGCTGCCGCCGCGCTGGTGCAATCGGGCCAGACGCTGGCCACCTGCGGGTTCGTGGGGATCGGCTTTCCCGAGAATCTGGCGGTGGCGCTCGAAACGCATTTCAACGAAACCGGCCAGCCGCGCGATCTCACGTTGGTATTCGGCGCGGGCCAGGGGGATGGCAAAGATCGGGGGCTGAATCATTTCGCGGCGCCGGGACTACTCAAACGGGTGGTCGGTGGCCACTGGGGGTTGATTCCCAAACTCGGTGCATTGGCGGTCAACAACCAGATCGAAGCCTACAACCTGCCCCAGGGCGTTCTGACGCAGCTATTTCGCGACATCGCCTCGGGCAAACCCTGCCTGACCACGCACGTGGGGCTGCACACCTTCGTCGACCCCCGTTACGGCGGCGGCAAGATCAACCCCCGGAGTCTTGAAGACTATGTCGCCCTCACCGAGGTCAACGGCCGTGAATATCTGCAGTACAAAACTTTCCCGATCAATGTCGCCTTTCTGCGCGGCACCTCGGCCGATCGGCTGGGCAATATCAGCATGGAGCACGAAGCCCTGACCCTGGAGTCGCTGGCCATTGCCATGGCAGTTCACAACTCGGGGGGCAAGGTTATCGTGCAGGTCAAACAGCTGGTCGAACACGGCACCTTCAAACCCAAAGACGTGCGTATTCCGGGCATTCTGGTCGATCACGTGGTGCTTGCCGAAAACTCGTCCTACCACCAGCAAACCTTCATGGAGCATTACAACCCGGCCTTTGCCGGTGAGACGCGGATCACCCTCGATCAGATCTCGCCCATGGCGCTCAACGAACGCAAAATCATTGCCCGCCGTGCCTGTTTCGAACTACGGCCCAACAGCATCGTCAATCTGGGCATCGGCATGCCGGAGGGCGTGGCGGCCGTCGCCGCCGAAGAAGGTCTGAATGATCACATGACACTGACGGCCGAGCCCGGCGTGATTGGCGGCATTCCGCAGGGGGGATTGAATTTTGGTGCCGCAGTGAACCAGGATGCCATCATCGATCAACCCTATCAGTTCGACTTCTACGATGGCGGCGGCATCGACATCGCCTACCTGGGGCTGGCGCAGGCCGATGAGCAGGGCAATCTCAATGTGTCCCGCTTCGGTCCCAAGCTCGCCGGTTCCGGCGGCTTTATCGACATCAGCCAGTCATCCAAGAAAGTAGTCTTCGTCGGCACCTTCACGGCCAACGGTCTGGAAGTCGCCGTCGACCAGGGACAGCTGCGCATCGTGCAGGAAGGCAGCGTGCGCAAGTTCGTGCGCCAGGTCGAGCAGATCACCTTCAGTGGTCGGTATGCCGCCAGCCGCCGGCAACCGGTGATCTACATTACCGAACGGTGCGTCTTTGAGCTCACGCCAGAGGGGATGACACTCACCGAGATTGCGCCCGGTATCGATCTGGAACGCGATATCCTCGCGCACATGGATTTCAAACCGGCCATCAGCCCCGCCCTCAAAACCATGGACGTCCGCATCTTTCACCCAGCGCGGATGAACCTGATCCATCCCACCTGATTTTTAACGCCAACACCCACACATGACCCTGCGCCAACGAATCCTGACCGCCCTATTGCTTCTCGCCATGACCTTGCTGGTCGAACCGCTGGCCGCACAAACCGCCGATGCCGGGGCGCGGCCACTCGATGGCCCGGTGATCCAGCGCATTCGCGAAAAACAAACCCTCACCATTGCCTATGATCCCAATCAGGCACCGTTCTCGTTTCTCGGCGATGACGGTCAGCCCACGGGTTATACGGTCGATCTGTGCCGGATCGTAGCTTCGCAACTCGTCATGCAACTCAATATGGGGCTCATGGATGTGCGCTGGGTCAAAATCAACAGCCGCTCCCGCTTTGATGCCATTGCGTCGGGCGATGCCGATCTTGAGTGTTCGGCGACCTCCAACACGCTGGATCGTCAGAAACAGTTTGCCTTCAGTCTCACCACCTTCATTCAGGGGGCCACCATCGCCGTGCGTCAGGATGCCGACCTGCAGAGACTCGATGAACTGGCCAGCAGAAAGATCGCGGTCGTTCGCAACACGACCACCAGTCAACTCCTCAAACGGGCCATAGCCAACGGCCAGCTACAAGGCACACTGGTCGAGGCCAAGAACATGGAGGCGGCCGCCAATATGCTGGCCAGCAAGGAGGTCGACGCCATTGCCGGCGACCGCTTACTCATGTTCGACCAGCTCATTCGTTCCAAACTCGGCACCCGTTTCCGCATGTTGCCGCAGGACTTTGCGCCGGAGTACTACGCGATCATGATGCACCGGGCCGACCCGGATCTGCGCTGGGCGGTGAATGCCACACTGTCGCGCACCTACCGGACACCGGTGATTGCCGAGCTGTTCCAACGCTGGTTCGGTTCGCTCAACCAACCCGGTCAGTTGATGGAAGCGCTTTACTTTACCCAGGCCTTTCCCGAATAAGGCCGAAAACGGCTTAAAATTGCATCATGGACGAGACTGCGCTCACCGCACACGCTGAACATGCCGATGCAGCCTGGCGTGCCGAGGGCCATCAAGCCAGCCTGACACTTTCCGGCCACTTCAATGCCCACACGCTAGGCAAAGGTCTGTGGACGCGCACCCGTACGGCGCAGACCGACTGGCTGGGCGATTCGGGGTCGGGCAAGATCCTCACGATTGATCTGGCGCAGGTCAGCTACCTGGACGGCGCCGGCATCGCGTTTCTGATCGACCTGCAGCACGCCCAGGAAGCCACCGGCGGCCAATTGGCGCTGCACAATCTCGACCAGCGCTACGCCCCCTTGCTCGCTCAGTATCAGCCGATTAACGATCTTTTTCCGGTTCCGGACACCAACCACCACGGCAGCAAAAGCACCCTGATCCGGGTTGGTCAGGGCACCGAGGCCGTGATCGAGGATGCCCGCAACCAGATCGTCTTCATCGGCAAGCTGGCGTCAGCAATGGGCTGGGCCGCCCGCAACCCCAAGCTGGTACGCTGGAATGACTTTATCAATGTGGCCGTCGAAGCGGGGGTGGCTGCGCTCCCGATCATCTCGCTGGTCGCCTTTCTGATCGGCGTGATTCTGGCGTTCCAGTCCGCCATCGGTCTCAAACAGTTTGGCGCCGAAACCTTTGTCGCCAACCTGGTGTCGCTGTCGATCTTTCGCGAACTGGGGCCGCTGATGACGGCGATTCTGTTCGCCGGTCGTTCGTCTGCCGCCTTTGCCGCCGAGATCGGCACGATGACCGTGAACAACGAAGTCGACGCGCTCGTCACCGGCGGTATCGACCCGATCCGTTTTCTGGTGCTTCCCCGCTTGCTGGCCGGCCTGCTGGTGGCGCCGATTCTGTCGATCTTCTCCGATCTGATCGGTATTTTTGCCGCCTCGCTGACCATGCTGGCGTATCAGGTGCCTTTCGTCACCTTCTATGAAGCGGTGCTCAAGACCATCCACGTTAACGACATCATGTCGGGGCTGACCAAATCCCTGCTCTTTGGACTCATCGTCGCGGGTGTTGGTTGTCTGCGCGGCATGCAAACCGGCACGGGTGCCGCCGCCGTGGGTCTGTCGGCCACGCGTGCGGTGGTGACCAGCCTGATCCTCATCGTCATGGTCGACGGGATCTTTGCCTATATCTCCTACAAGACGGGGTTCTGATCATGGCCGAGACCTCCGTGAACATGACCAACCCCGCCAGCGCCGAAGACATCATCCAGGTAAAAAACCTGACCGTCGGCTATGGCAGCAATATCGTCCTCAAGGACCTCAATTTTTCCGTCAAGCGTGGCGAGATCTTCGTCATTCTCGGCGGTTCGGGCTGTGGCAAATCCAGCCTGCTCAAAAACATGATCGGTCTCTACGACCCACCAACCGGCGAAGTGCTGATCGAAGGCAAAGACATCGTGACCGCCGACGGCGCCGAACGTCAGGAGATTCTGACCCGCTTTGGCGTCATGTACCAGCAGGGCGCCCTCTTCGGCTCCATGAACCTCCTCGAGAACGTCCGCCTGTTCCTCGAGGAGTACACCGATCTGACCCCCGACGAAATGTCGCTGATTTCACGCTGTAAACTCGATCTGGTCGGTTTGTTGCCCTTCGAATCGTTCATGCCCTCCGAGATTAGCGGCGGCATGCAGAAGCGCGCCGCCATTGCGCGTGCAATGGCGCTGGATCCGGATATTCTTTTTCTGGATGAGCCCTCGGCCGGTCTTGACCCCATCACCTCGGCCGAGCTGGATCAAACCATCCTGTCGATTTCGCGTAACCTGGGTATCACCTTTGTGGTGGTTACCCACGAATTGCCCAGTATCTACACCATCGCTGACCGCGTCATCATGCTCGACAAAGAAAGCAAAGGCATCATTGCTGAAGGAAAACCGCAGTGGCTCCGCGACCACAGCGAGATTCCGCTGGTGCGCCAGTTCTTTAACCGCGATGCCCACGCACCCACGGCAACGTCTGACTCCCAGAAATTATCCACCGCTCATTGATCAAAATCATGTCCAATCGTAATAACAGCCAATACTTTCGACTCGGCATATTCGTATTGCTGGGTGCCGCATCGCTGGTCGCCCTGGTATTGATTTTTGGCGCACGTAATCTGTTTACCAAAACCATGACCATCGAGACCTATATCAAAGAATCGGTTCAGGGCCTGGATGTCGGTGCGCCCGTCCGCTTCCGGGGCGTCCGCATGGGACAAGTCTCCTACATCGGCCTATCGGGTCGGTTGTACGAGTCCGAGGTGCCTATGGCAGATCGCAAACAGTACGTGGTGGTGCGCATGAACATTACGCCACCCAGCAGCACAGACTCGGAAGCCTATCTCGAAAAAATGGTGCATGACGGGCTGCGTGCCCAGATTCGCGGCCAGGGTATCACCGGCGTGAATTACATGGAGCTGGATTTCGTCAAGGATCCCTCCAACCTGCGGGTCTTGCCCTTCAGCTGGCGGCCCGACTACACGGTCATCCCGTCGCAACCGAGCCCAGTCAATATTCTGATCGATAACGTGGAAGACGCGCTAACAAACTTCAACAAACTCAATCTGGCCGAAACCCAGGCCAAGGTGGACACCCTGCTCAACAACCTGAATGGCATGGTCGCTGGCACCGACGGCAAAAACACCGGGCTAAACAACGCCGTGAACGAACTCAGCCAACTGTTGGCCAAGATTAACCATGCCACCAACAACCAGGAGTTGTCGTTGATGATTGAGCAACTGACGGCCTCGATCGTTGTGCTACGTCAGACGCTGACCACGATGCAGGGAGATCTGACGATTTCCGCCGACAATGTCCGGCAGATTACCGACAACGTAAACGACCTATCGCAAAAGGCCAACCAGTATCCGTCATGGGTACTCTTTGGTCAGCCGCCCAAAAAAGTGACGCCCTGAGGATTGACCCATGCAAGCAACAAAACCCTTTGCCGCTCTGATGCATACCGCCAAACTGGCTACGGCGCTGGCCGTGAGCGTCGCGGTGCTATCTGGCTGCGCACTGAATAAGCCCAATCCGGATCAGTCAGCATGGCTGGTGGCGCCAGAACGCACGGCGCCGCCGCGCACCACGCCAGTGGCGCTCACGCTCAAGATGGGCAATTTCAGCGCCAACACGCCCTATGATGGTAAATCGATGGTCTACCGACTCTCGGACAATCGATACGAAAAAGATTTCTACAATGTGTATCTGATCTACCCACGTGACATGGTGAGTAATGCCACGCGCAATTGGCTGGTTCGTTCCCATGCATTCTCACAAGTATTGGAGCAATCCTCGGTCTTCTTTCCGATGTATCAGTTACAAGGGGTGATCGACGAATTCTATGGCGATTATCGTGGATCGCCCGAAGCGGTGGTGAGCATCCAGTTTTACGCCAGCACCAGTTTCAGCGCGGAAAACTACCTGTTCTCGTCGCCACGGATCAGCCGGCGTGTGGCGCTGCGCGACAAGTCGCCCGAGGCGCTGGTCGATGGGCAACAGCAGGCCCTGGCAGAAATCCTGACCGAGCTCGAAGGCCGTCTGGTGAAAGATGCGGCCAAAGCACCACCGCCCTACAAATCGATCCGGCAGGCGCCTCTAGCCAAAGACGTTCAAGCCGCCAAACCAGCGAACTAGGCCACCATCACCGGAGCAAAGCCGCCACCCGGTGTGCGGAAGTTGGTCGTTTGACCCTGATACAAACGAGCGGCGAGCAATTGAATGTGTCCGCCATAGGCATAGACGCGTAGATCGTATTTCAGGGCCATCGTTTCACCACTGGCCGTATCCCGCACCGACACCTCTGGCGGTGGTGCAAACGTCTGTGCCACATAGCCTCCCTGCAGGATGTCTTCGAACACCCGTTTGGTCAGTTTGTCGCCACGATAGGCTGCGCGTGAGCCAAAACCCGCCTGCGGTTTAAAGAACCACTGCTTGCGCGTACTCCAGAAATGCGCGGCATGATCCGCCGTCACCGGCACAGTCTGCGGCACGCAACGTGCGAGTTCAGCCGCCTGATCGGCCGTGAGCCCAAAACTTTGCAATGTGTCGACATCGGATAGCCACTGCAGATTACGCTTGTCGGCCCAGAGCGCATGCGCCTGGGGGTGCGGCGTGATCAACGTACCTGCGGTCTCTCCGGCCAGCTGACGTAACCAGGCGGCATGTATTGCTTTGCAAGGTTCTGAGGTCAGCGTGAAGTCGGTCAACCGGTTGTAAAGTAAATCAATCGCGCGATCATGGTGCCAGAGCCGTCCCTGCTCATCGCAGTACAACTGATCCGGTGCACAGATCAGCGTTGGTATGCCGCGCCCTTCAAACAGCTTTTGCCAACGGACAAACTCAGGATAGAGGTATTGCTGTTCGGGGGCCTCGTCCACGAGGGCGATGCGCTGCAATGGACGATCACTTCGCCAGGCCGACCATTCCGTGGCGAACATCGATGACAAGGCCGCTTCGGCCAGATCGGCCGCGGCATCGTTACCCCAGGCCCGCGTTAGGAGCGTCACGAGCAACGCGCCGCCGGCATTGGTGTTGATCTCAATGAGCTGTGGCGCGCCTGAACCAACATGAAAATCAAAGGCCAGACAGACACCCGATGGCATGGGTACGATCGATGTGCCCTGACGAGCAGCAACGGCGGCCTGATAGTCTGGTCGCGCAATAAGCGCCGACACGGCCGATACAAAGCCGGCCATCTGTTCATACGCCGGCCTGGGGAGAACAACCTGCGCATCCGAAAAGAGGTGTGGCCGCTCGGCCAGCGTGCCCGCACCCAATTCGTGGGCAAGTAGTGAATGATTAGGCAGAAGCGACATGATCGTTCAAGCTCTCGATGAGAAAAGTCTCGGCTTCAGTGATGTCGCGCGTCCGCGCCATCGGCGGCAGACTGCGCCAGACCTTTTTACCATAAGCCTTGGTCACCAGACGCGGGTCGCCAATCACCAGCACCCCTTGATCCTGCTCGCTCCGGATCAACCGACCCGCGCCCTGCTTGACGTTGATCACGGCATGCGGCAATTGATAATGCATGAACGCATTTTTACCCTGACGGTTAAGCGCGTCGATGCGCGCCGACAATACCGGGTCATCGGGTGCGGCGAAGGGCAGCTTGTCGATGATGACCAGCGAGAGCGCCTCGCCCGGCACATCGACGCCCTCCCAGAAGCTCTGTGAGCCGACCAGCACGGCACCGCCCTGATCGTTGTCATTCTCGCGAAAACGACGCAACAGCTCATTCTTGGCCGCGTCACCCTGACAGAGAATTCTGATCTCGGGTTGATGGAACGCCAGATGGGTTTCGAGCTGACTGCGCACACGCTGCATCGCGCGTAACGAGGTACAGAGAAAGAACGTACGCCCTTGCGCCGCCAGAATCAGCGGTAGCACAGCGTCGACCAGGCGATCGGTGTAATCGGCGCTGTTGGGGTCGGGCAGATCGGTCGGGCAGCAGAGCATGGCCTGGTTCGGATAATCGAAGGGGCTGTCCCAGCAGTAGGCGGCAATGTCGTGCAAACCCATCGCCTCCTGATAATGCGTAAAGTCACCCTGAACGGCCAATGTTGCCGAGGTAAAAACCCAGCTACGCGGGCTGCTGGCCATGAGCTTGGCGAACGGCTCGGCGACTGACAACGGGGTGGCGTGCAAATGCAGCCCATGGCCGAGGGTTTCGACCCAGTACACGTAATCCCCCGGCAGGGGCCCATCATTCTCGTCCGGCGCCGGCGCGCTGACACGCTCGCCGCCGGCCATGGGCTGACCCGTTGCGCCCCGCTTCCAGCGGGCCAGATCCTGGCCCAACACGGTACAGCGCTGCCAGGCGCGTTCCAGATCCGGGGAGCGACCGGCCTGCGTTTGTAGCAGTTCGGTCATGAGGTCGATGCGTTCAGCCAACGCATCCAGTCCTTTCAGGAATTCGGCCTGACGCAGAATATGGATCGCCGGCTGCCTTACCAGATCATTGCCCAGCGTCAGCCGGAAATCGCGCGCCGCTTTTTCGAGCGCTGCGCTCTGAACCGGCAAATCAAGGCAGTCCCGCGCTTCGGCCAAGGCCGAGATGCGCACATCTTGTGCCAGATCGAGTACCTGCGTCGTCGAAAAGCGCTGGCCAAAGAAAATCCCCGCCGTTTCGGGTAGCTGATGCGCTTCGTCAAAGATGACGGTATTGCAATTGGGCAGCAGCTCGGCCATGCCCTCTTCTTTCAACGCCACATCGGCAAAGAAGAGATGATGATTCACCACGACCAGATCCGCCTCGAGCGCCTCCCGCCGCGCCTTCACCACAAAACAGTCTTCGTAGTGGGCGCATTCGCTACCCAGACAGTTATCTTTGGTCGAGGTCGCCATGTGCCAGACTGAGGCCGTTTCAGGCACATCGGCGCATTCGGCTTTATCGCCGCGTTTGGTGGTGCGGGCAAAACGCACAATATGGTGGATGTGACGTACGTCTTCCTTCTGCAGGAAACGGCCTTCCTTCTCTGCCCGCTCCAGGTGATGCAGACAGACGTAATTGCTCCGCCCCTTGAGCAACGCCACACGGATCGGGGCGCCGAGTGCTTCGCGCACCGTCGGAATGTCGCGTTCGAAGAGTTGATCCTGGAGCGTCTTGGTACCGGTCGACAGCACCACCTTGCCGCCCGAGAGCATCGCCGGCACGAGGTAAGCAAAGGTTTTGCCGGTGCCCGTGCCCGCCTCGACCAGGCACGCGGCATCAGCCCGAATCGCCTGGGCAATGCGCTCGGCCATGTCCGTCTGTTGCGGGCGTGATTTAAACGCCGGGATCTGCCGCGCCAGCGGGCCATCAGGCTTGAAAACATCGGCAACTTGATCGACCAGGTTCATCCGGCGATTCTACCAGCGGGCGCACCCTGAGCCCCGATGCGCATTTGCCAAGCAGCCCCTTGGGCGAGGATAATGGTGCTTTGCGTCAAATACTTAGATCACCAAGGATTTCCCATGAAGTGGACCATCATCTGGATTTTCGTGCTGTCGACCGCCTTTGTGCACTTCCGCGGCAAAGTGCGTCTGCGTCCCTTTCGCCAGATCACGGATCACTCGACCTTTCTGGCGCCGGTGAATGTGCTGCTTTATGGCGCATCGACCGTACCGAATCAACCCTATCTGGACGCCAAAGATTTTCCCGAGATGAAAATCTTCGATGACAACTGGGAAAAGATTCGTGAAGAAGGCCTGAAGATGGCAGATCAGGGGTTGATCAAGGCCTCCGACACCTATAACGATGTGGGCTTCAATTCCTTCTTCCGCACTGGCTGGAAGCGTTTCTACCTGAAGTGGTACGACACGGCACACCCCTCGGCCGAAGAACTTTGCCCGTTCACGGTGGGCCTGCTCAAGCAGGTACCGAATGTCAAGGCCGCGATGTTTACGCACCTGCCGCCGGGTGCCCGCCTGGTGCGCCACCGCGACCCCTATGCCGGCTCGATCCGTTACCATCTGGGTCTGTCGACACCGAACGATGACCGTTGCTTTATCGATGTCGACGGCGAACGTTATAGCTGGCGCGATGGTAAGAGTGTGTTCTTCGACGAGACCTACATTCATTACGCCGAGAACGAGACCGATAAAGATCGTCTGATTTTCTTCTGCGATGTCGAACGTCCGCTGGCCGGTTCGTGGCTGGTGGCGTTCAACCGCTGGTTTGGCCGTTACGTCGTTGGCGCGGCAGCTTCGCCCAATGCCGAAGGCGACAAGACCGGGGTGCTGAACAAGATTTTTGGTGTGGTCTATAAGGGTCGCGTCTGGGCCAAGGGGTTGAAGTCGCGCAACCGCACGCTCTACTATGTCGGCAAGTGGGTCATTCTCGGTGGCATTCTCGCGTTGATTCTCTTTGCCTGATAGGACCACCATGCGATTACTGCACACCATGCTGCGCGTCGGCGACCTTGACAAGTCAATCGATTTTTACACACGCATCCTGGGCATGACCCTGTTGCGTCGAAACGATTACCCGGACGGCAAATTCACCTTAGCCTTTGTCGGCTATGGCCCGGAATCGGAACACGCCGTCATCGAACTCACCTACAACTGGGGCGTCGATCAGTACGAACTCGGCACCGCCTTTGGCCATATCGCACTGCAAGTCGATGACGCCTACGCCGCATGCGACACAATCAAAGCGGCCGGTGGCAAGGTCGTGCGCGAGGCGGGTCCGATGAAACACGGCAGCACCGTGATTGCTTTTGTCGAAGATCCGGATGGTTACAAGATCGAACTGATCCAGCGCAAGGGTCGCATCGACTAATGGATCGCCGTTAATGGGCAAACGTCTAGCGGCGCTGGAGCTCAGGCTCCAGGGCTGGATGGAGCG
>JBDLTT010000049.1:0-27798 GCA_039805725.1 Pseudomonadota bacterium
AGGTAGACCCAGGTCTGGTTCAGACGTTCAGGCATCGCGTGCCTCCGCAGTTGGTTGACGATGCGTTAACGCTTTCAAGATCAGGGCGGTGACGGCCATGCCACCGATCGTGCTGACGATGAGGGCCGCAGTGATCGGCAGCCATTCATCGGTAATCAGCTGCAGATAAATCATCACACCGGTGCCGGCCGGGACGAAGAGTAGTGAGAGATGTTGTAACAGCACGTTTGCCGTGTGTTGCATCGTTTGCGGTATGGGACGACCCAGATGGCCGCGGATAACCAGGGTGCAAAAGAGCAGCGCCATACCGATGACCGGCCCGGGCACGGGCAGCGACAACACCCGCGCCAGAACTTCGCCCGCGAGTTGGTAGACCAGCAACCAGGTTAGCGCAGCAATCATTGTGCAGTCCCTCAAATGAAGACGGCACCCGCAGGTGCCGTCTTCGAACGCATTGCCTGTTAGGCCATGGCTTCGTACAACGGCAGTGTCAGGAACTCCGGATATTCCGGGGTCAACGACATCTTATCGAAGATGACCGCAGCCTGATCGTAGGTATCGGTCTTTTCGCCTTGCGCCGTCACCGTGGCTTTGACCTTGGCCAGCTCTTCGGCAATCATCGGACGAACCATCTCGACAGTGACCTTGCGGCCATCATCCAGCACTCCTTTTGGTGAAACGACCCATTGCCAGACCTGGGAACGCGAGATCTCGGCGGTGGCGGCGTCTTCCATCAGGTTGTGGATGGGCACACAACCGTTACCGGCCAGCCAGCTACCGAGGTAGTGGATGCCAACGTTGATGTTGTTGCGCAGACCGGCTTCGGTGATCGGCTGTTCCGGCTGGAAGTTGAGGAAATCCTTGGCGCCGAAGTTTTCGGTGCGTTGCTTGTCCCACTGATTCGGGCGATCGCCCAGCACCTTCTGGAATTCTTCGGCCGCGATCGACACCAGGCCCGGGTGCGCCACCCAGCCGCCGTCGAAGCCGTCGTTGGCATCGCGTGCCTTGTCGTGGCGGATACCAGCCAACGCTTTTTCATTGGCGACCGGATCGTTCTTGATCGGAATCAGCGCCGACATACCGCCCATGGCCGGTGCGCCGCGCTTGTGACAGGCCTTGACCAGCGCCAGCGCGTACGAACGCATGAAGGGCACTTCCATCGTGATAGCACCACGATTGGCCAGACAGAAATCCTTGTTCTTCTTGAATTTCTTGATGCAGCTGAAGATGTAATCCCAACGGCCAGCGTTCAGGCCTGCCGAGTGCTCGCGGAGTTCGTACAGGATTTCTTCCATTTCGAAGGTGGCGAGAATGGTTTCGACCAGTACGGTGGCCTTGATCGTGCCTTGCGGCAGACCGATTTCGTTCTGGGCCATCACGAAGATGTCGTTCCACAGACGGGCCTCCAGATGGCTTTCCATCTTGGGCAGATAGAAGAAGGGACCGGCGCCGCGGGCGATCTGTTCCTTGGCGTTATGGAAGAAGACCAGGCCAAAGTCGAAGATGCCGCCGGAGACGCGTTGGCCGTCGACCAGCACGTGCTTCTCGTCCAGATGCCAACCGCGCGGACGGATCTGCAGAGTGGCGATCTTGTCGTTCAGTTTGTATTCTTTGCCGGCATCGGTTTTAAAAGCCAGCTTGCGACGGATGGCGTCGTACAGATTGATCTGGCCCTGGATCTGGTTTTCCCAGTTCGGGCTATTCGAATCTTCAAAGTCGGTCATGTACGAATCAGCGCCCGAGTTGAAGGCGTTGATGATCATCTTGGCTTCGACCGGGCCGGTGATCTCGGTGCGACGACGCTCCAGCGCCTTCGGCAGCGGGGCGATTTTCCAGTCGCCTTCGCGAATGGCTTTGGTTTCCGGCAGAAAATCCGGCATTTCACCGGCATCGATACGTGCCTGGCGCTCGACGCGCTTCTTCAGTAGTTCCTGACGACGCGGTTCGAAAGCGCGGTGCAGTTTGGCGACGAACTCGAGGGCTTCGGGGGTCAGGATTTCTTCGTAGCGGGCGCCGATCGGGGCGTTAATCTGAACGCCGGCAGGCAGTTTGAGGCTCATCGGGAACTCCAGTCAATCAATAGGAATGCGTTAAAAAAGTCGATAAAAAATTCAACAGATTGAATTCTATTCCAGGCAAAATGGAATTAAAAGGTGTAAAAATATCTGTTCTTCTTATACTTAAAGTATCAACTAGAATTCGGAATCTCCATGAACCCATTCAAGGAAATGCAGGCGTTGGTGCTGGTGGCGACGCACGGGTCGTTATCTGCGGCGGCGCGCGTCGAAGGGGTGACGCCGGCGATTATGGCGCGCCGGCTGGATGCACTGGAAGAACGCCTTGGTTCGCGCTTGATTCACCGGACGACGCGGCGCATCTCGCTGACCGAATCGGGCCAGAATTATCTGGAAGATTGCATACGCATTCTCAATGATCTGGCCAGTGCCGAAGCCGCCGCCGCACGCGGCAGCATTCAGGCCACCGGTCACTTGCGCGTGACCGCACCGGCGGGTTTCGGACGCCGTCATGTGGCGCCACATGTGCAGCGCTTTCTCGCCCAGCATCAGGAGGTGAGCGTCACGCTGGATCTATCGGATCGATTGGTCGATCTGGTCAACGAGGGTTTTGATTGCGGAATTCGTCTGGGTGAGCTGGCCGATTCGAATCTGGTGTCGGTGCGTTTGGCCGAGATGCGTCGGGTGGTGGTGGGTGCGCCGGGCTATCTGGCGCGGCATGGCGTCCCGCAAACGCCGGATGATTTACTCAAGCACGATTGTCTGGCACTGGGACCGCAACGTGGTTGGACCTTTCGGGTGAACCCTGATGCAGGCGGTCAGAGCGTGAAGACTCGTAGCATTCGCGTGAAGGGCGCGATGGAATGCAACGATGGTGTGGTGCTGGCCGAATGGGCGCGTTCCGGCGGTGGGCTGGCCTGGCGTTCGATGTGGGAGGTCGGCGAGGATCTGCAATCGGGCCGTCTGGTCAGCGTGCTCAACGATTGGGCCGCGCCGCCAGTGGGAATCTATGCTGTATTTCCGGAGCGTCGGCACTTACCGTTGAAAGTGCGCGCATTTGTGGATTTGTTGAAGGATGCCTACGCCCAGAAAGACTACTGGCTGCCGCAGCAGCCAGTAGTTGCGAAGCGTCAGGCAACGCCTAATGAGCGTTAGGCCAGTACCGCCAGCGCCGCGTCGTAGTTGGGCTCGTTCTTGATCTCGCTGACGAGCTCGCTGTGCAGAACGCGATTGTTTTCATCGAGCACAACCACCGCACGAGCGGTCAGACCCGCGATCGGGCCGGATTCGATGGCGACGCCGTAGTGCACCATGAATTCACGGCCGCGCATGGTCGATAGTGTCTGCACATTATCCAGGCCTTCGGCGCCGCAGAAGCGCGACTGCGCAAATGGTAGATCGGCTGAAATGCACAGCACGACGGTGTTTTTGAGTTGGCTGGCCTTGGCGTTGAATTGACGGACCGAGGTAGCGCAGGTGGGTGTATCGACGCTGGGGAAAATATTCAGCACTTTACGTTTGCCTGCGAAGCTTTCGAGGCTCGCATCGCTCAGATCTTTTGCGACGAGTTTGAAGGCCGGTGCTGTGGCGCCGACTTTTGGGAGGGTGCCGCCGACTTGAATGGCGTTGCCGCCGAGCGTGACTGTCTGGGTCATGATGGGGTCCTTGGGTGTGAGTTGTTCTATGATGAGTGCTACATGCTCAGTGTAGCGTGAGTCGGTACAAACAAAAACAGCACCCGTAGGTGCTGTTTCTGCTGAAGCATGACAGTTCTCAGTGGAACTGTTCTTCTTCGGTCGAACCGGTCAGCGCCTTGACGCTGGACGAGCCACCTTGAATCACGGTAGTGACTTCGTCGAAATAACCGGTACCCACTTCCTGTTGGTGCGAGACGAAGGTGTAACCCTGGTCACGCGCAGCAAATTCGGGCTCTTGCACCATTTCGACATAGTGCTTCATGCCTTCGCCGCCTGCGTAGGCCTTGGCGAACTTGAAAGTGTTGTACCAGTTGACATGGATGCCAGCCAGGGTGATGAACTGGTACTTGTAACCCAGCGCCGACAGCTCTTCCTGGAAAGAAGCGATTTGCTTGTCGTTGAGGTTCTTCTTCCAGTTGAACGACGGCGAGCAGTTGTACGACAGCAGCTTGCCCGGGCAGGCGGCCAGCACCGCTTGAGCAAATTCGCGG
Source organism: Pseudomonadota bacterium (assembly GCA_039805725.1). Lineage (GTDB taxonomy): Bacteria > Pseudomonadota > Gammaproteobacteria > Burkholderiales > Rhodocyclaceae > Fluviibacter. The sequence continues at coordinate 4,204 of JBDLTT010000049.1, forward strand.
GCGAAGCCGATATCGGGTACACCGGTTTCACACCAGACCAGGTCAGCGTACGGTGCGTAGGCGACGCCACGGCTGATCGACTGCTCCAGACCGTTCTTGACGCGGAAGAAACCTTCCTGGGTGCGTTCACCAGTCAGGAAGGGCTTGTCGTTCTCATCGTAGTCCGAGGTGATCAGGTTGGCGGCCTCGGCATCGGTACGGGCCAGGATCAGCGTCGGCACGCCCATGACGTCGGCGGCGAAACGCGCCGCAATCAGCTTCTCGATGGCTTCACGGGTCGGTACGAGCACTTTGCCGCCCATGTGGCCACACTTCTTGGCGGCCGCCAGCTGGTCTTCGAAGTGAACGCCCGCAGCACCGGCGGCGATCATGTTCTTCATCAGTTCAAAAGCATTCAACACGCCACCGAAACCGGCTTCAGCATCAGCGACGATTGGCAGGAAGTAATCGATGAAATCCTTGTCGCCCGGGTTGATGCCACGCGACCACTGGATTTCGTCAGCGCGCTTGAAGGTGTTGTTGATGCGGCGAACCATGGTCGGCACCGAATCATAAGCGTACAGCGACTGATCCGGGTACATGGTTTCCGAGGTGTTGCCGTCGGCAGCAACCTGCCAGCCCGAAAGGTACACGGCTTCTAGGCCAGCCTTGGCCTGTTGCATCGCTTGACCGGCAGTGATGGCGCCGAAAGCATTGACATAACCCTTCTTGGCCCCGCCGTTGACTTTTTCCCAGAGTACTTTGGCACCACGTTGCGCCAGGGTGTATTCCGGCTGCAGGGAGCCGCGCAGACGGACGACGTCGGCAGCGGTGTAACCGCGCTTGACGCCTTTCCAGCGGGGGTTTTCTGCCCAGTCTTTTTCCAGGGCGGCGATTTGCTGTTCACGAGTTGCCATGTGCATTCCTTCAGTGGGAGAGATTGCTAAAAAATGTGTAGACGTTCGGCTCGACCCGGTGATGAACCCGAGCCATTGCGCGACATCGTATGGGGTAACTATATACGGGTTTTGCTGCAAACGCAACAACTCTTATATAAGACATAAGAATCAACAAATGCCAATATTATCAACATATTGATATTGTTTTTATAAGTCAGACTGAATATATGTGTGCGTTAGCACAAAAAAACCGGCCACGAGAGCCGGTTTTTTGGGTGCCACCAGGAATAATGCCTAGTGGCGGTGTTTGTTGCTGTCCTGAGGGCGTCGCTGATCAGACCAGGGGCTGCGTCGAGACGATGACGCCGTCTTCGTCGGCGCAGAGCCATTCACCCGGCCTGATCGTGACGCCACCGAAAGTCACCGGGATATCACGCTCGCCAACGTTTTTTTTCACGGTTTTCAGGGGGTGCGTATTGAGTGCCCGTACGCCGAGCGGCAGCGCATTGATCGCCGCGCTATCGCGGATGCAGCCATAGACCACCACGCCCTCCCAGCTGTTCTTGACAGCCAGTTCTGCCAGCTGATCGCCCAGCAGTGCGCAACGCAGACTGCCGCCACCATCGATCACCAATACCTTGCCAATGCCAGGCTCGCCGAGCAGCGTGCGCACCAACGAGTTGTCTTCGAACAGTTTGAGTGTGACAGCTTTGCCGGCGAACGATGTCTTACCCCCGTAACGTTGAAACATCGGCGCGAGGATGCGCAGCTGCTCCTGCTGGATCAGCGCTTCGTTGTTGTCGAGGAGGTCAGTCGTGAGTTGTGCAGTCATATGAGTTCCAGCGTGCAACGTTTTTGATGCCGACATGAGCCGGCGGAAGATGGGGATGTATGCGCCAGATCGTCAGGCCGGCACGGGTTCGCGATCCTGGGTGTCTTTGTTCGGGTTGTCGGCAAAGTGCAGCTGTACCTTGCCGTCCTGGTCGATGTCGACGGTGACGTGGCCTCCATGCGACAGATGACCGAACAGCAGCTCGTCGGCCAGTGCGGCTCGGATCGTGTCCTGGATGAGACGCGCCATCGGACGGGCACCCATAAGTGGGTCAAAACCGTTATCAGCCAGATACTCCTTGAGCGCATCAGTGAAGGTGACCTCGACCTTCTTCTCATGCAATTGCTCTTCGAGCTGCATGAGGAATTTGTCGACGACACGCAGGATGATCTCGTGGTCCAGGGGCTTGAAGGAAATGACGGCGTCCAGACGGTTACGGAACTCCGGGGTGAAGACGCGTTTGATTTCTTCCAACTCGTCACCGACTTGTTTCTTGGCGGTGAAGCCCATGACCGATTTGTTCAGCATTTCCTGACCGGCATTGGTTGTGAGAATGATGACCACATTGCGGAAGTCGGCTTTGCGACCGTTGTTATCGGTCAGCGTGCCGTGGTCCATGACCTGCAGCAACACGTTGTAGATGTCCGGATGTGCTTTTTCGATTTCGTCAAGCAACAGAACGCAGTAGGGTTTCTTGTTGATGGCTTCGGTGAGCAGGCCGCCCTGTTCGAAACCGACATAACCCGGGGGCGCGCCAATCAGGCGCGACACGGCGTGACGCTCCATATATTCCGACATATCGAAGCGCAACAGCTCAATGCCCAGGCAATAAGCCAATTGTTTGGCGACTTCGGTTTTACCGACGCCCGTCGGACCCGAAAAGAGGAAGGCGCCGATCGGCTTGCCCGGATGACCGAGGCCGGATCGTGCCATCTTGATCGCACGCGACAGCGCATCAATCGCATTGTCCTGGCCGAAGACCACGGCTTTGAGGTCACGATCCAGGTTCTTGAGTGCGCGCTTGTCGTCGTTGGAAACGTGCGATGGCGGAATACGGGCAATGCGCGAGACGATTTCCTCGATCTCGTGTTTGCCGACAACCTTTTTCTGTTTGCTCTTGGGCAGAATGCGCTGGGCTGCGCCGGCCTCGTCGATGACATCGATCGCCTTGTCTGGTAGATGGCGATCCGTGATGTGACGGGCAGCAAGCTCAGCGGCCGTCGTTAGTGCAGACGCGGTGTACTTGATGCTGTGATGTGACTCGAAGCGGGACTTGAGCCCTTTGAGAATCTCGATCGTTTCGGCAACCGATGGCTCGTTGACATCAACCTTCTGGAATCGACGCGATAGTGCCGAATCTTTTTCGAAAATACCCCGGTATTCCACAAACGTGGTGGCACCGATGCAGCGCAGTTGACCGTTAGCCAATGCGGGCTTGAGAAGATTGGAGGCGTCGAGCGTGCCACCCGATGCTGAGCCGGCGCCGATGAGCGTGTGGATTTCATCGATGAACAGCACCCCATTGGGGTTGTCCTTGAGCGCCTTCAACACGCCCTTCAACCGTTGCTCGAAATCCCCCCGGTATTTGGTGCCGGCGAGTAGAGCGCCCATATCCAGCGAGTAGACGGTGGCTTCAGCCAGGACATCCGGCACATCCTTGTCGACAATACGGCGCGCCAGACCTTCGGCGATCGCCGTCTTGCCGACACCGGCTTCGCCGACCAGCAGCGGATTGTTCTTGCGGCGGCGACAGAGGATTTGCACAACGCGTTCGAGTTCGCGATCGCGACCAATCAGCGGGTCAATCTTGCCCTGTTGTGCCAGCACATTGAGATTAACGGTGTATTGCTCGAGCGGCCCATTCTGGGACTTCTCGCCACTATCGGTTTCACCATCTTCGCCTTGGGATTTGGCGCTATCGCGGGGCACTTTGGAGATGCCATGTGAAATGTAATTGACCAGGTCGAGGCGGGAAATATTCTGTTTCTGCAGGAAATAGACCGCGTGTGAATCCTTTTCGCCAAAAATCGCCACGAGCACGTTGGCGCCCGTAACTTCCTTTTTGCCGGAGGACTGCACGTGCAGGATGGCACGCTGGATGACGCGCTGAAAACCAAGGGTCGGTTGCGTTTCGACGTCGTTCCCTTCTTCAACCACCGGTGTGTGCTCTTCCACAAAGCGCGTGAGCTCGAGGCGCAACGCTTCGAGTTGAACACCACAGGCGCGCAGCGCATCGGAGGCGGTCGGGTTGTCGATCAGCGCGAGCAACAGATGCTCGACGGTGATGAATTCGTGCCGTTTCTGCCGGGCTTCGACGAAGGCCGTATGCAGGCTGACTTCAAGTTCCTGGGCAATCATGGGGCTTCCTCCATCACACAGACCAGCGGGTGCTGATGCTCCCGGGCCAGATTGGTAACCTGTTCCACCTTGCTGGCGGCGACATCGCGAGTGTATATCCCGCAGATGCCACGACCTTCGTTATGCACCTCAAGCATGATACGCGTCGCACGCTCATGATCCATCCGGAAGATCTGTTGTAACACCTGAATGACGAAATCCATGGGGGTAAAGTCGTCATTCAGCAGCAGCACCTGATACAGCGGTGGGCGGCGAACCATCGTGTCTTCCCGTTCGAGGACTGCGGTACCTTCCTGGGTTTTACGATGAGCTGCCATGGCAAGAATGTAAGGCCTGATCGCCAAATCTTCAATGCTTTCTCTAAAAAGCCCGTGGAATCCGGAGGATAGGGGCGTGCGGTGCAGCAAAAAAAGTTGCGAAAATTGGTTGACGCTGGGGAAAACATCGCGTAAAAAAGACGCATACCGGAAATCCGGTACAGGGAGGAGTGTGGGCGCACCCTGTGTGCTACGTTCTGAAATAAGTGTAAAGAGGTCAGTACGACCGGAAGGAAGCAGTAAAATGGCATTAGGTACCGTTAAATGGTTTAACGACGCAAAAGGTTTTGGTTTCATCACGCCGGACGGCGGTGGTGAAGATCTTTTCGCCCATTTCTCCGCAATCACCATGAATGGTTTCAAGACCCTGAAGGAAGGCGAACGCGTCTCCTTCGACGTGGTCGATGGCCCGAAGGGTAAGCAAGCCGCTAACATCGGCCGCGCTTAAATGCGGATGGGGGCGGTGTCCTTGTGACAGCGCTCTGTCTAGAAAAAGCCCGCCGCAAGGCGGGCTTTTTCGTTGGTACGACGCATCATCCAGTTGTCAGGTGGGCTATCATTGGGTATGCAAAGATTGAGACGTACGCTCGCTCGCGGACTGGTTTGCCTGCTTATGGTGCAGCAGGGTGCGGGGATAGCTAGCGAACTGCCGGAATTGGGCGATGCATCGCAAGATGTCTTGACCCCACAAATGCAACGCCGTATCGGAGAGGGGTTCTATAACGAAATCCGGTTACGGGATCCAGCCTACATCGATGATCCGGAAATTGCTGGCTATGTGAATCGTGTGGGGCAGCGCCTGGTATCGGCGAGCCAGAACCCTACCGGACTTTTTACTTTTTTTGTGCTGCGTGATCGACAAATCAACGCGTTTGCCACCTTTGGCGGCTATGTCGGTATCAACACGGGGCTCTTGCTGGCAGCGAGAACCGAATCCGAATTCTTGGGCGTGCTGGCGCATGAAATTTCTCACGTGAATCAGCAACATCTGGCGCGCGGCATTATGGCCGCACGGAGCCAATCAATGACCTCGCTGGTGAGCCTGGCACTGACGCTACTGGCCGTGCGCTCTGGCCAGGCCGGACAGATTGCACAAGGAGCAAGTGCCGCCATCGATGCCGCAAACATCCATTCACAGCTGGCCTACTCACGCGATTTTGAACGCGAGGCGGATCGGGTGGGGTTCCAGACCTTGACTAAGGCTGGTTACGATCCGCGCGGCATGGCGGACTTTTTCGAGCGCCTGCAGAAATCGACGGCACTTTACGAGAACAACGCCCCGGTTTATCTGCGGACACACCCGCTGACGACCGAACGGATTTCCGATATGCAGGGGCGTGCGCAGGGGTCGGCTTATCGGCAGGTACGTGATTCGCTGGATTTTTATCTGGTGCGCGCCAAGCTGCGCACGCTGGAGTATGCCCCGCAGGATGCACTGGCCGAATTTGAAACCCAGCTCCGTGAACGCCGTTTTTCCCATGAGGCAGCGGTCTGGTACGGGATGGCGCGCGCCCAATTACGGCTTGGCCGTCTGGGGGATGCTGAAAAGTCCCTGGCCAATGCCAAAAAACTGGCGCCGCCGGATCCGATGATGGATGCGCTAGCGGCGGAAATCCGTTTGGCGGAAAAGGATGTGGCGGCAGCGACCCATATTTACCGGGAGGCCTACAAACGCTATCCCAATAACGAGGCGATCGCGCTTGGATTGATCGGCATATTGCAACAGCAGGGGCAAAATGAGGCGGCGCTGCAAATCATCGAAGCACGCATCCGTTCGGGCGGTGCGCGCGATCCCAAGCTCTATAAACTGCAGGCGCATGCCTATGCGGCGCTTGGCAAATCCGTGCAGTCACGGCGTGCAACCGCCGAGTCCTACGTGCTGAACGGTCAAACCCAGGCAGCCGTGGAACAGTTGGAGCTGGCGCAACGCGAGGCCAAAAATTTTTACGATCAGTCGATGATCGATACCCGCCTCAAGATCCTGCGTGGGCAGCTGATCGAGGAGCGTAAGTCGGCAGGACAGTCACCGTTCTGATGCGCTTAACCCGAATACCATGACAGATACTTCCATGCGCCCGCCCATTGCTGACCGTCAGCTCGACGTCTGTGGCCTGAAATGTCCGATGCCCATTTTGCGCACCAAAAAGGCTTTGGCTGAAATGGCCAGCGGCGAGGTGCTTGAAATCCACGTGACCGACCCTGCGGCACGCGAAGATTTTGCAGCCTTTGCCCGGCAAACGGGACATGTGCTGCTTCATGTTCGGGATGGTGAAGCACAGTGGGTCATTTATCTTCGATGCAAGTGACCCGAAGTTTGGATTCACGTAAGACCCCATTCCGCTGTGGCATATTGCCCTGAGCGCGGGTAACCACCGGTGCCGACTCTCCTGGCCTTTCTCACATAAATAGACTTAGCGCTGCTGGAGTTTTTTGAGCTGGGGTTTGAGCATGGCCAGCGTATTGCCAAAATCAGCCATGCGCTGACGTTCCTGTTCAACCACCGCCGCTGGGGCACGATCGACAAAAGACGCGTTACTGAGTTTGCCTTCGGCCTTTTTGATCTCGCCGTCCAGGCGGGCGATTTCTTTTTCCAGGCGGGCGATTTCAGCCGGAACGTCGATGGCCACTTCCAGCATCAATTGCACATTGCCAACGATAGCGACGGGTGCCAGGGCATCAGTCGGCAGGGTCTCGACAAAGCGCACGTCCGCCAGTTTGGCCAGCGACTTCAGCACCGGTAGGGCTTCCGCCAGGTCACCCTGTTCCGCCTTCTTGGCGGCGACGATGAGTGGCACTTTGGTGGCTGGCGACAGATTCATTTCGCCGCGTAGGTTACGACAGGCCGAGACCAGGCCCTTGAGCCGCTCAACCTGCGCTTCGGCAACGGTATCGATGCGCTGGGCATCGCACACCGGATAACCGGCCAGCAGAATGGTTTCGTGTGTTTTGCGTCCTGCCATCGGTGCGATGGTTTGCCACAGCTCTTCCGTAATGAACGGAATGAAGGGGTGGGCTAGACGAAGCATCGTTTCGAGCACGCGCAGCAGCGTACGGCGGGTTGTGCGTTGCTCTTCTGGCGTGCCGTTCTGGATCTGTACCTTGGCGATTTCCAGGTACCAATCGCAGTATTCGTCCCAGACCAGATGATAGAGCGCCTGTGCGGCGAGATCGAAGCGGTAGTCGTTGAGTTGCTGGCCGATCTCGGACTCTGCCCGTTGTAGTAGACTGATGATCCAGCGGTCGGCGGCCGAGAATTTCAGATCTGCATCAGGAGCGTCGATGCCGCAGTCTTGATCTTCGGTGTTCATCAGCACGAAACGCGTGGCGTTCCATAGCTTGTTGCAGAAGTTGCGATAGCCTTCACAACGCGAAAGATCAAACTTGATGTCGCGGCCCGGGCTGGCCAGCGAGGTGAAGGTAAAACGCAGTGCATCGGTGCCGAATGCCGGAATGCCCTCCGGAAACTCCTTGCGCGTTTCTTTCTCGATGCTCTGCGCCTGCTTCGGATTCATCAGGCCGAAGGTGCGCTTCTTGATCAGTTCGTCGAGGGTGATGCCATCGATCAGGTCGATGGGGTCGAGGACGTTGCCCTTCGACTTGCTCATCTTCTGCCCCTTGCTGTCGCGGATCAGGCCATGCACGTAAACATCCTTGAACGGAATGCGGCCGGTCAGGTGCTGCGTCATCATGACCATACGGGCGACCCAGAAGAAGATGATGTCAAAGCCAGTCACCAGCACGCTGGTTGGCAGATAGCGCTCCAGCATCGCATTCGGCGTGGCCGGCCAGCCGGGCGTCCAGTCTAGCGTTGAAAAGGGCCACAGCGCACTCGAGTACCACGTGTCGAGTACGTCTTCATCACGGCGCAATGGACTGGTGTCGCCAGCGGCTAACGCGAGTGCTTTTGCTTCGGCTTCATCGTGTGCGACGTAGACTTTGCCGCTATCGCTGTACCAGGCCGGAATCTGATGACCCCACCACAGTTGACGCGAGATACACCAGTCCTGAATGTTGTTCAGCCACTGGTTGTAGGTGTTGACCCAGTTTTCCGGATGGAAACGGATCTCGCCGTTGGCAACCACGTCCAGCGCCTTCTGTGTGATCGATTTTCCATCGGCGCCGGGTTTGCTCATGGCGACGAACCATTGGTCGGTCAGCATTGGCTCGATGACCACACCCGTGCGGTCGCCACGTGGCACCTTGAGCTTGTGTTTCTCGGTCTTTTCCAGAAGCCCCTGAGCTTCTAAATCGTCGACGATGACTTTGCGTGCCTCGAAACGATCGAGGCCACGATACTTCTCGGGGGCATTGTCATTGATCTTGGCGTCCAGTCTGAGGATCGAGATCAGCGGTAGGTGATGACGCTGACCGACGGCGTAGTCGTTGAAGTCGTGTGCGGGGGTCACCTTGACGCAGCCCGTACCGAATGCCATGTCGACGTAGCTATCGGCAATGATCGGGATCTCGCGATCGGTGAGCGGTAGCTGCACCGTCTTGCCGATCATATGCTGATAGCGCATGTCATCCGGATGCACCATGACGGCCGTATCGCCGAGCATGGTTTCCGGGCGTGTGGTCGCGACGGTGAGTGAACCGCTGCCATCTGTCAGTGGATAGCGGATATGCCAGAGGAAACCATCTTCCTCTTCTGACAGCACTTCGAGATCAGATACGGCGGTATGGAGTTTGGGGTCCCAGTTGACCAGTCGCTTGCCACGATAAATGAGACCTTCGTTGTAGAGACGGACGAAGCTCTCTGTGACGGTCTTGGATAGGCCCTCGTCCATCGTGAAGCGTTCGCGCGTCCAGTCGCAGGAGCTGCCGAGGCGGCGCATCTGTTGTGTGATGGTACCGCCCGAATAGGCTTTCCACTCCCAGACTTTTTCCAGAAATTTTTCGCGACCCAGATCGTGGCGTGAGATACCGTCCCGTTCCAGCTGACGTTCGACAACGATCTGCGTGGCGATACCGGCATGGTCGGTGCCCGGCTGCCAGAGCGTATTAGCGCCGCGCATGCGGTAATAACGCGTCAGCGCGTCCATCAGCGTCTGGTTAAAACCATGCCCCATGTGTAGCGTGCCCGTGACATTGGGTGGCGGCAGCAGGATGCAGAACGCCTCCGGTTTTGCCGGGTCATCGCCAGCAGCAAAGTAACCGCGGTCTTCCCAGGTCTGGTACCAGCGGCGTTCGATATCGGCGGGTTCAAAAGATTTGGCAAGCGTCATAGATGGGCGTCTGAAAGCTGACGGAGTCAGTTGGGTTTTCGGTAGGTAATCGGGTAGCCGCGATCTTTGTAGAACGCCATGCGTGTCCGGGCGGCTGCCTTGTCGGCATCGTTCTGGCTGACGATTTCAAAGAGTCGTTGGAAGCGGGCAAAGCCCGGTGGGACATCATCACCGAGGTTGACGAGGAGCTCGTCCTGCGGCACGGTGTCCGGATGGTCGGTGATGATGATCAAGGTGCGATCGGCCACCGCGCTATTGGCGTTACAGTGCGGCACAAAGGATTGCGGATCCTGGGCCCACAGCGCCTTGTCGAAGGTGGCAGCACGCGTTGAATCGGGAATGTAAAACGTGATCGGCTTGCGTCGTTCCCAGGCAAGGAGCGCCAACCGAAGCGCCTGTTGCAGGCGATCCGGCTGGTCGTGATAACAGTCGATCTGAGTCACAGGTGTCACTTAATCGGCTTTGCCGGCACGCGCCATCAGGAAGCGCGTGAGCAACGGCACAGGGCGTCCCGTGGCGCCTTTATCCTTGCCCTGAATCCAGGCGGTACCGGCGATGTCGAGGTGTGCCCAGGGGTAGGCTTTCGTGAAGCGCGACAGGAAGCAGGCGGCGGTAATCGTGCCACCCCAGCGGCCACCGATATTAGCCATGTCGGCAAACGGGCTCTTGAGCAGATCCTGATAGTCGTCCCACAGGGGCAGCTGCCAGGCGCGATCCATGGTGTCAGTGCCGGCGGTACGCAGCTGATCGATGAGCTTCTCGTCGTTGCCGAGCAGGCCGCTGGCGACCTGGCCCAGGGCAATGACACAAGCGCCGGTCAGCGTCGCGACGTCAACCACGGCGGCCGGCTTGAAGCGTTCGGCGTAGGTGAGGGCATCGCACAGAATCAGACGGCCTTCGGCATCGGTATTGAGAATTTCGATGGTCTGGCCTGACATCGAGCTGACGATATCGCCTGGCCGGGTCGCGCTGCCGCCCGGCATGTTCTCAGTCGTGGGCACGATCACGACCAGATTAATCGGCAGCTTCATGCAGGCTACGGCGCGCAGGGTACCCAACACGCTGGCGGCGCCGCACATGTCGTACTTCATCTCGTCCATCTCGGCCGCAGGCTTGAGCGAAATGCCGCCCGTATCGAAGGTGATACCCTTGCCGACCAGCACGACCGGCTTGTCGGTTTTCTTGCCGGCCATGTATTCGAGCACGATGAACTTCGGCGGCTGGTGTGAACCCTTGGCCACGGCCAGCAGCGAATGCATGCCAAGTTTTTCCATCGCCGCTTTTTCGAGAATCAGGCACTTCAGGCCGAAGGTCTTGGCCAGCTTCTTGGCTTCGTCGGCCAGATAGGTCGGGGTACAGATGTTGCCCGGCAGATTGCCAAGGTTGCGGGTGAGCGTCATGCCGGCAACGATGGCATCGCCCTGGGCGATGGCGTCCGTTACGGGCTTGCCGGTTTTGTCGGTCAGAATCTGCACCGATTTCAGTTGGACGGGTTGGGGTTTCGGTGTGGTTTTGAATTGCTCGAAACGATAGGCGGCCTCGCCGGCCAGCACAACAGCCTGACGAACAGCGGCTGTGGCTGATAGACCGCTGACCGTGATCGTACCGAGCGTGTTAACGACATCGGCGGCCGTGGTGGCCAGCACCGCCGTGATAGCGGCGCGATTAGCCTGCGTCCAGGTTTTTAGATTGAATTCTGCCTTGTCACCCAGCCCAACCAGCACCAGGCGCTCGGCTTTCAGGCCGGTGGGATGGCGAACGACCAGGGTCGTGCCGGCTTTGCCGGTAAAGTCCCCCTGCTTTTGCAGACGGGTGATCAAGCCCTGGGCTGCCTTGTCCGTAGCCGATGTTACGGCGGGTTGTGGGCCCTTCTCGAAAACGCCCAGAATGAGCGCATCCGTATTTAAGGACGGGGTGGCGCCGGTTTTTGTGCTAAATTTCATCGGGTTCTCCGGAAGGAACAGGGGCTGAAATAATCAAATCAACCCGTGATTATCCTCGCCGGTATCGCTTTTCGTCAAAATTCCGCACGTCGGCTTCCACCGTCGCGTTGGACGCACTTTGTAGAGACTTCAACCGACCATGATTTTTGCGCGCGCCATGCGGCGCGAATTCGTCCAGAACGCGGTCGCGATCTCCGTGGCGCTGCTGGTCATCCTGCTGACCACCTTTCTCGTCCGATTGCTCAACGAAGCCACCGTCGGTAAGGTCTCGGCCAGTGCCGTGGGGCCGCTGCTGGGCTTTGCCATCTTTAATTTCCTGCCGATTCTGCTATCGCTGGCCTGTTTCATGGCCATTCTGCTGACCCTCTCGCGCTGGTATCGCGATTCGGAAATGACCGTCTGGTTCAGCGCCGGGCAGCCGTTGACGGCCTGGATTCGTCCGGTGCTGATCTTCGCCGTGCCGATCATGCTGGTCGTGGGTGTGCTGACCCAGGAGCTGGTGCCCTGGGCGCATGGTGAAAGCCTCAAGTACCGGCAGCAGGTGGCAGACCGAAACGAATTGGGGCTGGTGCGCCCGGGGGTTTTTCGCGAATCCAGCGATGGCCGCCGGATCTTCTTTATCGAGTCGGCCGACAAGTCGGGCGAAACCGTGAGCAACATCTTTGTCAGCGATACCCAGCCCGATAAGTTGGGGATAACGGTAGCCGAGCGCGGGCGACAGGAGGTCCACGAGAACGGTGATCGATTTATCGTGCTCGAGCGTGGTCACCGCTACGAACTCAAGCCGAATTCGCCGGAAATGCGTACGGTGGATTATCAGGAGTATGCCTTCCGGGTCGAGACCAAAGCCTCGCAGAATATGGCGCGCCATCAGGACAGTACGCCGACCCGCGAGCTGCTCATGAACCCGACGCGTGAAAGCCTCGGCGATGTCGTCACCCGCGTTGGCACCACCATCATGGTGGCGTTGCTGGCGTTGCTGGCGATCCCGCTGTCCTACGTGAACCCGCGTGCCGGTCGCTCGGCCAACATGATTCTGGCGTTGCTGGTGTATTTCATTTATATCAATCTCATGACCATTGCGCGCGCCTGGGTGATCCAGGGGCGCTTGCCGTTTGTCGTAGGATTGGTTGTGCCGCATCTGATCATGCTGAGCGTGTTGATCTGGGGCTTCTATTACCGGATGACGTCCACCACCGCAGGGGCACGGCGCCGCATGAAAAAGGCTGCCAAGGTCGGAGGTGCGCCATGATTTATCGCAAGTACGTCGGCCGCGAAGTGCTGCTGGCCACGGCGCTGATCCTCGGCGCTTTTATGGTGCTGTTTGCCTTCTTTGACCTGATGGGCGAGCTTGGTAAGTTGGGCGAGGGCGGTTACAAGTTGTATCAGGCCATCGTTTACGTGGTACTGATCCAGCCGGGCCGTATTTATGAGCTGATGCCGATCTGCGTGCTGATCGGCACCCTCTATGCGCTATCGAATCTGGCACGCCATTCCGAGATTAATGTGTTGCGGGTTTCCGGTGTTTCCAGTACCCAGCTCCTGCTGACGCTGATGCGCGTCGGGTTGTGGCTGGTACTGCTGACTTTTGTGTTGGGCGAGTTTGTTGTAGCGCCGGCCGAACAGAAAGCCCAGGAATGGCGCGTGAAGGCCATGAGCGGCACCATTACCCAGGGTTTGCAGTCGGGCGTTTGGGTTAAAGACGACAAGACCTTTGCCAACATCAACGCGTTACGTCCGGATGGCCATCTGGAGTCCGTGCGCATCTATCATTTCAAACCGGACATGACCTTAGATCGCGTGTCGTACGCGAAAACAGCGACCTTCGAGCCGCCCAATGTCTGGATGCTGCACGATATTTCCGAAACGGTGCTAGAGGGCCAGCGTGTGCGCCAGGTACAGTTGGCCGATAAACCGTGGCCCTCGGCGATTACACCGGATGTGCTGCAGGTGTTGCTGGTGCGCCCGCATCTGATGTCGGTATACGAGCTCTACACCTATATCCAGCATCTCAAGCGGAATGGATTGGGCAGCGATACCTACGTGATCGCCACCTGGAAGAAGGTGTTTTATCCGCTGTCGATTCTGGTGATGATGGCCTTGGCGTTGCCGTTTGCCTATCGCCATGACCGTGTCGGTGGCGTCAGCATACGAATCTTCGCCGGTGTCATGATTGGTGCGCTCTTCTATATGCTGAACGGCTTGGTATCGAGTCTGGGCGCCATCAATAGCTGGTCGCCGTTTGTGACGGCGGCAATGCCGATGATTCTGTTTATGGGTGCGGCCGTCTGGCTGCTCAAACGCGCCGAGAAACGCTAAGCGCTAGGGCTTCGATCTGGGTTTGTAGATGATCCGGCTGCCGGCAATGCGGTCGTGCAGAAACTGGGCGTCAGGATCCAGAAACGACCAGAGTAGGGCAAGACCCGTTGGCCAGAACAACCAGCCCATGCCATAGCGCACGACCGCTTGCAGGGGGCGCAAGGCGCGCGATGTGCGGGCGTCGACCACCCAAAGGCGCCAGGTCTTCATAGCCAGGGTCTGTCCGGCTTTGACCCAGCACCAGATGAAATAAACGCCGAGCAGCAGGAACAGGTAGAGCCAGAGCAAGCCGGGGCCGGGCATCAGATGGGCGACGCCCGAAAAGACGGCCAATGGCAGTAGAAACAGAAAAATCGCGAGCGCCAGAATCACCAGCGCTTCATACAGCAGGCTGCCCAGCCGTCGGCGGCGACTGGCAACTTCAGCGATTGTCATTGGCGGGGGGTTCTGCGACCGCAGCAGGCTCTTCCGGCGGTTTGGCCGGCGCAAAGGTCAACGGGCTGGCGGGGGTGGCTGCTTTGGGAGGCACCACCTTCACAGCACCAGGCGCCGTGACCAGTGTTGCTGCCGCTGTGCCGGTGGGTAGCGCGCCTTCCTTGGTGTGAACCGGGGTGGGTTTGCCGTCAACGGCCGGCGTACGGGCGGCGCGCTTCTCTGCTTTTTCCTGTTCTCGAGCGTCCTGCTCCAGTTGCTGACGGACACGCTCGGGGAGGTTCTGGTAGTCCGCCCACTTGCGCGCCAGCGCCTCGCGTTCTTCGGCGTTCGTACTCTTGGTCAGCGCTTTGTAGCGTTCACGTGCGGCCTGGCGTTGCGCCGGGGTCAGATTCGCCCAATCCTGCATACGTTCGCGAATACGCGCTTGCTCGGCCTCGGTCAGATTCGGGTAGCGCGCGGCGATTTCCAGCCATTTCTTGCGGCGGAATCGCTCCATGTTGTTCCAGTCGTCTTCCAGCGGGGCCAGAATGGCCTTCTGTGCAGCCGTCAGATCTTTCCAGTTGGGTTGGGGGGCAACGGCGACTCGAACGCCGCTGGGCGTGTCCTGGCTCGAACGCATCCGTGGGTAACCGATCGCCACCAGCATGGCGACGAGGATCACCGCCAGCAGCAGAACTACTGGACGTCGGGCGTGCCGCTGGAGACCCATGACTGGAATCCCTTGTCGAGGAGTGCGTTGGGCGGTAAGGCTTCACTGAGGAGGGCGCTGTCTTCGCTGGCCAGCTGTTCGACCTGATCCTGCGCCTGCCAGAACATGAAGACGGCAGTCAGCGCCAGAACGCCAAACGACGCCGCCCAGCGCCGCCAGTCGGTCGCAGAGCCAAACGAATCACCAAACAGGCTACCAATGGCACGATGCGTTCCCTGGCCAGCCAGTTGCAGGGCGCTCTGCCATTGTTTTTGATGCGCTAGCGCCTGTTCGCGTATTTGCGCCAGGCGGGCGGTGATACGGCTGGGCAAAACCCCCATCCCTTGATCCAGAGCGGACGCCATAGCCTTGGCCAGCAGGTCATCCTGCGGCGGGTTCGGGCGGTGCGATTCGTGGGTCATAGCTGTATTCCTTTTGCTTTCAGAGCGGCTGCCAGAGACTGGGTGGCTCGTGAACAGTGGGTTTTGACGCTGCCCTGGGAACAACCCATGGCCTCGGCAGTCTCTGCAGTGTCCAATCCTTCCCAATAACGCATCAGGAAGGCTTCTCGTTGACGCGCAGGCAGTTTTGCCAGTTCGTTTTCCAGAATATCCAGCATCTGGCGCTGTTCCAGGGCGGCATCCGGTTGTTCCTGCTGCACACTATTGGGGTCGCGCAGGCGCTCGATCCGGTCCAGATCACCCTCGTCATCCGTATCACCGTGACCGCCCAGGGCCGAAAACAGGGTTGTCCACAAGTTGCGCACCTTGCTGCGGCGGTAAAAGTCGCGGATGGTGTTCTGCAGAATGCGTTGAAACAGTGCCGGCAACTCCGCGGCCGGTCGGTCGCCGTAGCTCTCGGCCAGCTTGAGCATGGCGTCCTGCACGATATCCAGGGCGTTTTCCTCGTTGTGCACGGCAAACCAGGCCGTTTTATAGGCTCGGCGCTCGACATCAGCGAGAAAAGCGTCCAGTTCGCGAGGGGTGGCCAACAATCTGCTCCGGTTTTGGAGTGGATGATTCTAGCAAGCCTTGCCCAAAACCGCCTATCTGGCTTATGATCCACAGTTTTCCCCGTAACCATAACCCCGTTGACGGAGCCACTCACAAGGTGTGCGAGCCGGATGGGGGCAAGGCGAAGTGACGCTTCGCGAGGAGGTGTGTGATGTCCAGCAATACAGCAGCAATGAGCGGCGCAGAAATTCTTGTGAAATGTCTGCAGGCTGAAAACGTCGATACGATTTTCGGCTATCCCGGTGGCTCGGTTCTTCATATCTACGACGAGCTCTTCAAACAAGACAAAATCCACCACGTTCTGGTGCGTCACGAGCAAGCTGCCGTGCACGCCGCCGATGCCTATTCGCGTTCGTCGCAACGCGTCGGGGTGGCGCTGGTGACCTCGGGCCCCGGCCTGACGAATGCCGTGACCGGCATCGCTACGGCCTATTACGATTCGATTCCGCTGGTCGTCATCAGCGGTCAGGTGCCGACGTTCTATATCGGTCAGGATGCCTTCCAGGAATGTGATGCTGTCGGTATCACCCGGCCGTGCGTGAAGCACAACTTCCTGGTCAAAGACGTCAAGGATCTGGCTGAAACCGTCAAGAAGGCCTTCCATATCGCCCGCAGCGGTCGTCCTGGCCCGGTGCTGATCGATATCCCGAAAGACGTGACGGCGCACAAAACCGAATTCCATTACCCGGACACGGTCAATATCCGTTCCTATAACCCGGTGCACAAGGGTCACCAGGGGCAGATCAAGAAGGCCGCGCACTTGCTGCTGGAAGCCAAGCGCCCGATGGTCTATTCGGGCGGCGGCGTCATCCTGTCGGATGCCGCCGAGCAGCTGACCAAGCTGACCCGTTATCTGGGTTTCCCGATCACGAATACCCTGATGGGTCTCGGTGCCTATCCGGCCACCGACAAGCAATTCATGGGCATGCCCGGTATGCATGGCACCTATGAAGCGAATATGGCCATGCAGCATTGCGATGTGCTGCTGGCCGTGGGCGCCCGTTTTGATGACCGCGTGATTGGCAATCCCGAAGACTTTGCGACCCATCCACGCAAGATTATTCACATTGACATTGATCCCTCGTCGATTTCAAAGCGCGTCAAGGTCGATGTGCCCATCGTCGGCAATGTGCCGGACGTACTGGAAGATCTGATGAAGCAACTGGAAGCCATTGGCGGCAAGCCGGATGTGGCCGTTGCCCAGTGGTGGGAAACTATCGCCGGCTGGCGCGCTCGCGAAAGCCTCAAGTACCGCAACAGTCCGAACAAGATCATGCCGCAGGCTGTGGTCGAAAAGCTGTGGGAAGTCACCAAGGGCGATGCCTTCGTGACTTCAGACGTGGGTCAGCACCAGATGTTTGCCGCGCAGTACTACAAGTTCGACAAGCCGCGTCGCTGGATCAATTCCGGTGGGCTGGGCACCATGGGTGTCGGTCTACCGTACGCCATGGGCGTGCGTTACGCCAACCCAGGTGCCACGGTGGCCTGCGTGACCGGCGAAGCCTCGATCCAGATGTGTATCCAGGAGCTGTCGACCTTCAAGCAGTACAGCGTGCCGGTCAAGATCATCAACCTGAATAACGGTTATCTGGGCATGGTCCGCCAGTGGCAGGAAATGTTCTACGACAATCGTTACTCGCACTCATACATGTCGTCGCTGCCCGATTTCATGAAACTGGCTGAGGCCTATGGGCACGTCGGTATGCGTATCGAGCGGCCGGAGGACGTTGGTCCCGCACTGGAACTGGCCTTCTCCGACAAACACAAGAATGACCTGGTGTTCATGGACTTCATCATCGATCCGACGGCTAACGTCTTCCCGATGGTGTCGGCCGGCAAGGGCCTGACCGATATGGTTCTGGCTGACGATCACCTGTAAGGAGACCCGATATGCGACACATCATTTCCATCCTTCTGGAAAACGAATCGGGTGCCCTGTCACGCGTGGCAGGTCTGTTCTCGGCGCGTGGTTACAACATCCAGTCGCTCACCGTGGCGCCGACGGAAGATCCGTCGCTGTCGCGCATGACGCTGGTCACGTTTGGCAACGACGACATTATTGAGCAGATCACCAAACAGCTGAACAAGCTGGTGGACGTGGTCAAGGTCATCGATCTGTCCGAGGCGCCGCATGTTGAGCGTGAGTTGCTGATGATCAAGGTCCGCGCCACCGGCAAGGATCGTGAAGAAATGAAGCGGCTGGCGGACATCTTCCGTGGTCACATCATCGACGTCACCGATTCGGCCTATGTCATCGAGCTGACGGGTACGTCCAATAAACTGGATTCATTCATCGCAGCGATCGATCCCGTACTGATTCTGGAGACGGTCCGCTCGGGCGTTTCCGGTATCGGTCGCGGTGACCGCATGCTCAAGGTTTAACTTTTTCTATTGCTAAATTTTTGCTGAAAGGAACATCATGAAAGTTTATTACGACAAGGATGCCGATCTCTCGCTGATCAAAGGCAAGCAGGTCACCATCGTCGGTTACGGTTCGCAAGGGCATGCACATGCACAGAATCTGCGAGACTCGGGCGTCAGCGTCACGGTTGCATTGCGTAAGGGCGGTGCGTCGTGGGCCAAGGCTGAAGGCGCTGGCCTCAAGGTCGAAGAAATTGCGACTGCGGTCAAGAATGCCGACGTCGTGATGATTCTGCTGCCAGACGAGAGCGCTCCGGATGTCTACAACAAAGATGTCGCCCCGAACATGAAAAAGGGCGCGGTTCTCGCCTTTGCGCATGGCTTCAATGTGCATTACAACCAGATCGTGCCGCGTGACGATGTTGATGTGATCATGGTTGCCCCGAAGGGTCCGGGCCACACGGTGCGTTCGGAGTACCTCAAGGGCGGCGGCGTGCCATCGCTGGTTGCGATATACCAGGACAAGTCCGGCAAGGCACGCGATATCGCCCTGTCATACGCGGCGGCCAACGGCGGCACCAAGGGTGGCGTGATCGAAACATCGTTCCGCGAAGAAACCGAGACCGACCTGTTCGGTGAGCAGGCCGTACTCTGTGGCGGCGCTGTCGAGCTGGTCAAGATGGGTTTCGAAACGCTGACCGAAGCAGGTTATGCACCGGAAATGGCCTATTTCGAGTGCCTGCACGAACTGAAGCTGATCGTTGATCTGATGTACGAAGGCGGTATCGCCAACATGAATTACTCGATCTCGAATAACGCCGAGTATGGTGAATACGTCACCGGCCAACGCGTGATCGCCGATCAGGCCCGTGAAGCCATGCGTGAGTGCCTGCGCAATGTCCAGAATGGTGAATATGCCAAGCGCTTCATCCTGGAAGGCCGCACCAACTATCCGGAGATGACGGCGCGCCGCCGCTTGAACGCCGCACACCCGATCGAAGTGGTGGGGGCTAAGCTACGCGCAATGATGCCGTGGATTGCCAAGAATAAATTGGTTGACCAGTCCAAGAACTAAGGATAAACCGGCTGCGCCGTCACATGACGTTGTTGCGCGGTGCTCGCTTCCTCGCCTATCTTTACGATATGTCTCGGTCGCTGTGCTCCGTGCGCCTAGTCCTGTGGCGGCTCGCTGCGGTTTCTCGTAGTCAACATCGAACGAAAGAATGTCCATGAATTATCCGCATCCACTACTCGCCCGCGAGGGCTGGCCCTTCATTGGGCTGGCCGTGGGTGCAGCCGTTCTGGCCTCGATTCTGGATAGTGCTCTGGTCTGGTTGCTCTGGCCGATCGCCCTGTTTGTCGTGCAGTTTTTTCGGGATCCGCCGCGTGTTGTGGCCGGTGGACCGAATAGTGTGGTTTCATCGGCCGATGGGCGCGTGATTGTTGTTGCAGAAACGGATGATCCTTGGCTCAACCGTCGTGCGCTCAAGGTGAGCGTGTTCATGAATGTATTCAATGTGCATTCGAACCGTATTCCGACTGCATGCGAAGTCGTTGGCAAGTGGTACGTGGCGGGCAGCTTCCTGAATGCGGCGCTTGATAAAGCCTCCGAACATAACGAACGCTGCGCCCTGCATTTGCGCACATCGGGTGGCCAGGACATCACTTGCGTGCAGATTGCCGGACTGGTGGCGCGGCGTATTCTCAATTACGCGGAAATCGGAAACCGTTACAAGGCCGGAGAACGCTACGGCTTTATCCGATTTGGTTCCCGTGTTGATTTCTACCTGCCGCTTAACGCCCAGGTCAAAGTCAGTATCGGCGATAAGGTGTATGCTTCATCCACGGTCATTGCCGAACTGGATCAAGCTGCCTGATGCTGAACGAAAAGAAACCGCGCAAATCGTTGTTCAACCCGGACGTGAAACGTCGGGGTATTTATATTCTGCCGAATCTGTTTACAACCGGTGCGTTGTTTGCGGGGTTCTATGCCATCGTGCAGGCCATGAATGGCGCCTATGAGCAGGCGGCCGTCGCCGTGTTTGTTGCGATGGTTCTGGATGGCCTGGATGGGCGGGTTGCCCGCATGACCAAAACGCAGAGCGCCTTTGGCGCCGAGTACGATTCGCTGGCCGATATGGTGTCGTTTGGCGCTGCCCCGGCACTGATCGTCTACGAATGGTCGCTGCGTGGCATGGGTAAGTTCGGCTGGATGGCCGCCTTCCTTTACTGCGCTGGTGCGGCTTTGCGCCTGGCGCGTTTTAACACGACGCTCGAAGTCGTCGATAAGCGATACTTCCAGGGCCTGCCGAGTCCGGCGGCTGCGGCGCTGGTCGCTGGTTTCATCTGGGTTATGGGTGATCTGGGTGTGGCGGGTCCCGATGTCTCCTGGCTGGCTGCCGCGATTACGATTTTTGCCGGGGTCACCATGGTGACGAGTGTGAAGTTCTATTCGTTCAAAGACATCAACCTGCGCAAGAGCGTGCCGTTTGTGGTGGTGGCCGCCTTTGCGCTGGCTCTGGCGCTGATCTCCAGTTATCCACCGGGTTGGTTGTTCGGTTTCTTCCTGGTGTACGCCCTGTCGGGCTACGTGCTGGCGATACTGCCAAATCGCAGAACCGGTAAAATGGTCAGGCCGCCGCGCCTGCAAACGCCGCCGCAAGAATAAGCCCATGCGCGCGCATTCGCGCTACGCCCGGGGGTTTTCCCTCATTGAGTTGCTGGTCGTCATGGTCATCGTGGCTGTGCTGGCGGGCATCGCTTATCCCGCCTATACCAGCCATCTCAAACGCAGTCATCGTGCCGAGGCGCGTACTGAGCTGCTGCGCATGCAGATGGCGATTGAAAAGCAACGCCTCACCACGCTGGGTGCACAGCCGAGTTTGCCACCAAACTGGGTGACAGCACCCGCGGTGGCCAAACACTACCAATTGACGATGCAGCCGATCGGGCAGAGCTATACGCTGGAAGCGCGGGCGTTACCGGGAGATGGGCAAGCTGAAGATCGGCAGGGCGAGATATCCTGTGCCGTGATGAGTTTGCGTGTGCAGGGTTTAGACACGCGCTACGAACCGGCAGCCTGCTGGCAATAACACCATGTGCAATCGTCGGCGTGAGCGTGGTGTCTCGCTGATTGAAACGCTCATTGCGATGGCGCTGGGTCTGCTCGTATTGACCGGTGTGCTGCAATTGATGAATCAGTTGGTCGACGGAAACACGGCAACGATTAAAGTGACGCGGCTGGCGCAGGATACGCGTACCGTGATGGACATCATCATTCAGGATTTGCGCCGCGCCGGTAGCTTCCCGGAGGCCGTAAACGATCTGGGAGATTCCCAACGTTTTCTGCAGGATCAGCCACCAGCCCCGCGGATCGACGGCGAAGTCTTAAAGCCCGGGCAACCCGGATCATCCATCTCCTATGCCTACCGTGAGTCTGATGGCAAACTCACGCAGGGCAAGTTTTCCCTGGATCTCAAAGCCGGATCAATTCAAATGCATACCGGCACGGCATCGGCGCCGGAAACGATTACGGATCCGGCATTCATCCATGTTACGGCGTTATCGTTTCTTCCGAGTCGCAGCGAAAGCAGATCCGGTCCTGTTCAGCAAGAGCAAATTGCGATTGAGGTACGTCTCGTTGCACGCTTGAAATCCGAACCTACCGTTGAGCGTCAACTGGTAGACCGCGTGGTACTCAGAAATCCGGTGCTGAAATGAGCCACGTGGCGCGTCGCTTGGCACTAGGCATGGCCGTCCTGCCCGTGGCACTGATTCTGCTGGCGGGCGCCGCCTTGATATTGCTCTTTGCCCAGAAGAATTTGCTGGTCGATCTGCAGGTGACCCGCAATGGCTATGCCAGTCGGGTAGCTTATGCAGCGGCTGACTCAGGTTTGGCCGTGGCACTGTCGAGGCTTAACGATGCGGCACAGCGCAAGACACTGCTCAGCGAGACCAAAGGTGCGGGCACATACGATACGATCGCATCGCCAGTGTTCACAGAGATTCTGGGACCCTCGGTTGAGGCGCGTATCAAACTCAAAGCGCTCGGGCTGGGTGGGCCGGATGTCCGTTTGCAAGTTCAGAGTACTGGTTGTGTCAGCGATTGCGCTAAGGGTCGAGCAACCGTCTCGCAGACGATGGCCATGCGCGGGGGGATTCACCAGATACCGGTCGCTCTGCTCTCGGCGCGTGGCAGCATCGATGTCAGCGGCCCCGTCACCCTGAGCAATCAATCGCCTGTTGTCCGCGGCATGCTCATGCATGCCGGGAGTGCCATCAACCGTGATGATGCCGTACAGCGTTTCAGCCTGCCGGGGCAGAACCCGGATCTGGCCGAAATTGCGCACGATCCACGTTATGCGGAGCAATCGGTTGATCAGTTTTTTGCGCGTTGGTTTGGTGCGGACAAAGACTTTATCCGGTCGACGGCGGCAAATGTTACATGCACTGGGGAGTGCGCAGGTACTGTTGCGGCATTGGGTAGCCGAGTGATCTGGCTAGACGGAAACGCCCGCCTGAGCAATGGCAATCTGGGGTCGCCTGAGTCACCGGTCATCATCATTGCCACAGGGTCGCTACAGCTGTCCGGCACACTCCGCCTTGCCGGTATTGTTTATAGCATGGCCCCGCTGACAACCATTCAGTTAGTGAGTGGCTCGATCGAAGGCGCGGTAATCGCCGAGAATGCGCTCAACGTTTCGCAGGGTGGCCGACTCAGTTACAACCCGGTAATTTTGCAACGGGCGCAAAGTCATTTGGGGCGTTTTGTACCGGTGCCCGGCAGCTGGAGCGACGGCGAATGATCCGTCAGCAATATCGTTGCGCTGGTTTTAGTCTGATTGAAGTACTCGTGGCGCTCGTCATTCTGGGTGTGGGTTTCATGGGTTTGGCACGTTTACAACTTGCCCTGCTGGCGGGCACTGCCGACAGTGTCGCCTACGACTATGCAATTCGTCTGGCGAATGACCAGATCGAGAGTCTGCGCTTTGCGCAATTGTCCGGTGCCGTACCGGGCTCTGGCGCCGATGAGCAGCCCTTGCAGGGCATGACCTTTGTGCGCTCGTGGTCGGTCAACTGTGGCGCATCACCACTTTGCCAGGTGGCAGTAACGGTGAAGTGGAGCGAGCCCCGAAGCAATGGAGCGCAAGACCAGCGGGAATTGGCGCTCAATGCCTTTCTATCGTCGCCAACTTCGGCTGAACAGGCCTGGCTGGTGCAATCCGG
>JBDLTT010000050.1:0-2683 GCA_039805725.1 Pseudomonadota bacterium
TCAATCACCGGGTGATCGGACCAGACCAGTTCGAGATTGCCAAAGGCATCTTTACGCAGACTGTAGGTGCGGTGAAAGCTCAGCAGATCATTGCTCATGGATGCGACCTCCCAGGGCAGTCATGGCCGAGGCCTTGTCTTCGGCTTCTTGCCGGGCTTGCGTTTCCACCATGCGACGATACGTGCCATCGAGCAGCATCAAGTCGTCGTGCGAGCCTTGTTCGATAATCTGGCCACGATCCAATACGATGAGGCGATTGGCTTTGCGTAGTGTCGACAGGCGGTGGGCAATGGCGATGGTGGTACGGCCTTGGACCAGGTTATCGAGCGCTTTCTGGATCTCTTTTTCGGTGGTGCTATCGACCGACGAGGTGGCTTCATCCAGGATGAGGATTCGAGGGTTAATCAGCAGCGCACGGGCGATAGAGATGCGCTGACGCTCGCCACCGGACAAAGCCTGGCCCCGCTCGCCCACGACCGAGTCATAGCCATGCGGCAGACGCAGGATGAATTCATGCGCATGAGCGGCACGGGCCGCCGCGACGATCTCTTCCCGCGTGGCGTTGGGTTTGCCGTAGGCGATGTTCTCGGCAATCGTGCCGAAGAAGAGAAACGGCTCTTGAAGCACCAGGCCGATGTGCTGGCGGTACTCTGACACGGGGATCGAGCGGATGTCGATGCCGTCGATCTTGATGCTGCCTTCGGTGGCATCGTAGAAACGGCAGATGAGATTGACCAGCGTGCTCTTACCCGAACCGCTGTGGCCGACCAGACCGATCATTTCACCCGGCTGGATGTTGAGGCTGACATCGCGCAGCACGGCACGGTTGCCGTAACGGAAGCCAACGCGGTTGATGTCGATGCGGCCCGTGACCTTGTCGATATGCACCGGGTTGATGGGCTCCGGCACGCTGGAGACATGATCCAGAATATCGAAGATGCGCTTGGCGCCGGTGGCGGCCTTCTGGGTATGCGAGACGATGCGGCTCATCGAATCGAGACGTGTGTAGAAGCGGCCAATGTAGGCCAGGAAGGCCGTTAACACACCGACGGTGATGTGATGGTGCGCCACCTGCCAGATACCGAAGGCCCAGAGGATGAGCAAGCCGATCTCGGTGAGCAGCGTCACGGTCGGCGTGAACATGCTCCAGACCTTGTTGACGCGGTCGTTGATCGCCAGGTTATGGGCGTTGGCCGTGCGGAAGCGGTTGGATTCACGTTGCTCCTGGGCGAAGGCTTTGACCACGCGGATACCGGGGATGGTGTCCGCCAGCACGCTGGTGACTTCGGCCCACATGCGGTCGATTTTTTCGAAACCGAAGCGCAGTTTGTCACGCACGATGTGGATGAGCCACATGATCATGGGTAGTGGCGCCAGGGTGACCAAAGCCAGCCACGGATCGATCGAGACCAGAATGGCGGCCGTCATCAGGATCATGATGACGTCGGTGGCGAAGTCGAGCGCGTAGAGCGAGAGGAAGACGCAGATGCGGTCCGATTCGTTACCAATCCGCGCCATGAGGTCGCCGGTTCGCTTACCGCCGAAGTACTCGAGCGACAGTTTGAGCAAATGATCGTAGGTGGCGGTACGCAGGTCGGCGCCAATCCGTTCGCTGACCAGCGCCAGAATGTAGGTGCGCGCCCAACCGAGCCCCCAGGCCACCAGCGCACTAATCAACAGGCCGCTGAGCAGCATGACGGTCAGGCCTATGGGAATGTTTTTGCCGTTCTGGAACGGAATCAGCACCTTATCCATCAGCGGCATCGTCAGGTACGGCGGCACCAGCGTGGCGGCCGTGCCCAGCAGGGTCAGCCCAAAGCCGATGAATAGCTCTTTCTTATACGGCCGGGCAAAGCGCCACAGACGCAGCAGGGTCCAGGTCGACGGTGACGTCAGGTTCTCGCTGTAACAGGCCGGGCATTCGTCTTGATCGGGCGGCAGCGGTGTCCAGCAGTTGGGGCACAGCGGTTGCTCTTCGGCCTCTTCTTTGGCCGGGGGGGCCTCTCCTGCTTCGATGCGTTGTTTTTCGCGCAGGCTATCGAGCTGGCGAACGAGGCGGAGCGCCGAAGGGTTTTGGGCGAGCGTAAAACGCCAGCACGCAAGGCGGCCACTACCCGATACCACATCCAGGGTGGCCACGCCGGCATGGTCGCTCAGCTTGAGGATCAGTTCCGGGGTAAGCGGCCAGACCGACCACTCACCCGTCGGGGACAATGCATACAGGTTGCGGTCGGTCAGGCAGACCAGTCCCCGCGCAAAGCGGAGATCGGGGTCGAGATCGGTCTCAATGGTGGCCAGCACCGTTTCATCGACCGGCACCTTCGCCTGCACGGCGGGGCGCCAGAATTCGGGGATCGGGTTACCGGTACCGCCAGGAATACTAGGCATGGCCGGGGTCGAAACAGAATGTGGATTCAATTAAAAAAACCGCTGTCTTTATTCTGGGAATTTCCGCTTGGATTGTTATCCTGATTTTATAACGCGCCAGGCCGGTTCCGGCTGACAAGTTCCGGGGAATTTGTTGCCAAAACTCGCCCTTGCTGCCGCCTTGAACAAGAAAGTCCCGGAAACGTCATCCGTTTGGATTCCGGTGCGTTATTAGCCGCAGGTTTCTGTTTACAATGGCATGACAAGCCGTCCAGAAGGTCTTTTGACATCGCAATCAACCAGATGAGTCATAAAT
>JBDLTT010000051.1:0-73328 GCA_039805725.1 Pseudomonadota bacterium
GTATAGATCGAGAGATCGGCACGCATCATCAGATAGTAGATGCCGGTCATCATCAGGATCGATAGGTTCTCGTTGAAATTCTGAACGGCGATCGAGTGACCCGCGCCCATCAGAATGTGGCCGCGGTGCTGGAGCAGGGCGTTCATCGGGACGACGAAGTAGCCGGAAAGATAGCCGATGATAATGAGCAGCGGGACAGCGACCCAGAAGTCCGTGACGAAGTTCATGACCATGACCACAAAACCCATGGCGATCCCCATGGGAATCACGTTGACGGATTTACGCAAGGTAATCCGCTTGGCGGCCATGATGGCACCGGCAGCCACGCCAATGGCAACGACCCCTTGCAGCATGGACGATTTCGACAGGTCGAGATTGAGGGAGACTTCCGCCCATTTGATCACGATGAATTGCAGCGTGGCGCCGGCCCCCCAGAACAGGGTCGTGACTGCCAGCGAGATCTGGCCAAGACGGTCGCGCCAGAGGAGTTTCAGACAGTGGTTGAATTCGTGGAAGAGGAAGAACGGGTTCTTGCTCAGCGCCTTGTGGTCAACGCCCGTATCCGGTACATAGAGGTTGAAGATGGATGCCGTGACATAGAGAACACCAATGATGCCAATGGTCATTTCGCCGACAGTATCAATACCGGTGTCGATGAGTGGCAGATCCAGGCTGAGGAGCGCCTGCGCGATATCCGGCTTGATCAGCAGGCCGCCGACGAGAACGCCCGTGATGATGGCGCCGACGGTGAGTCCCTCGATCCAGCCATTGGCCACGACCAGAAGGCGCGCCGGTAGATACTCGGTAAGAATGCCGTATTTGGCCGGTGAGTAGGCGGCGGCACCCAGGCCAACCACGGCGTAGGCAATCAGCGGATTGACCGAGAAGAACATCATGGCGCAGCCAACGATCTTGATCGCGTTACTGATGAACATGACGCGCCACTTGGGCATCGAGTCGGCAAACGCGCCGACGAACGCCGCCAGCACCACATAAGACAGGGTAAAGCTGGTCTTGAGGAGGGGTTCGTACTCCGAGGGGGCCTGCATTTCCCGGAGCGCGGCAATCGCGGCAATCAGTAAGGCATTGTCGGCTAGCGCAGAAAAGAACTGCGCCGCCATGATGATGTAAAACCCGAACGGCATGCTTTTGCGTGTTTCTCGCCTGTAAAAATCAGTCCTTTTTATAGCATGAATCCCGTGACAAAAGATTGTGCGTTGCAATGCATCGCCGCCGCAGATGGATTTTGCTGCTAACCGATTGATTTAATTTGATCAGACAGGTGCACGCCGCAACAGGTAAAATCGCGGTCATGTCAGAAAACACCCCATTTTCCATCGGTGACCAGGGTCGACCGCTCGTGGCGCGGTTTTCCCGCCCGGCGCTCGTGCACAACGCCCGGCGCGCGAAACAGTTGCTCCCGCCAGGTGGCCAGGTGCTGGGGGTTATCAAAGCCGATGCCTATGGCCACGGCCTGCTGGACGCGGCGGCAATCCTGCGCGGCCAGGTCGATGGTTTTGCGGTGCTTGAGCTTGAAGCCGCGCGACAACTTCGCCGCCAGGGTTTCGATGAACCTATCCTGATGCTGGAGGGTTTTCATTCGCCGGCTGAATTGAATGCGTTTGCTGCGTTGTCGTTGTCCACGATCATCCACCGGTTGGATCAGATTGATACCCTGGCGCAGGCAAACCTGCCGTCGCCGCTGCCGGTGTTTCTGAAGCTGAATACGGGTATGAACCGGTTAGGGATCCCGCTAAGCGAAGCCCGATCTGCCTATGAACGGCTGCGCGCCTTGTCCCAGGTGAGCGCGGTGACGGTGATGACCCATTTCGCCGACGCCGACAATGCGCGGGGCACCGCCTGGCAACTGGAACGTTTGCAGAACGCCTGGCCCGAAGCGATGGCTTGCCGGACCTCGTTTGCCAATTCGGCCGCATTGCTCAATGGTCCGGCGGACCGTCATGTGCTGGGCGATGTCGTTCGCCCCGGCATCATGCTCTACGGGGCTTCCCCCTGGGGCAGTGCCGTCGCGGGTAAAACGGCCGTCGATCTCGGCTTGCAACCCGTCATGACCTTGCAGAGCGAATTGATCGCCATTCAGGACATTCAGGCGGGCGAGCGCGTGGGTTACGGCGGTATCTTTACGGCGGATCGGCCCATGCGCATTGGCGTTGTCGCCTGCGGCTACGCCGATGGGTATCCGCGTCATGCGACCCATCAGACGCCGATCCTGGTCGATGGCCAACGCACCACGTTGACCGGGCGCGTATCGATGGATCGCCTGTGTTGTGATGTGACGCATATTCCAACGGCCAGTGTCGGGAGTGAGGTCATCCTCTGGGGTAATGGACTCCCCGCCGACGCGGTGGCTGATAGCGCCGGCACCATCGCCTATGAACTTTTCTGTGCCTTGGCCCCCCGCGTACCGCGCGTCTGGCTGGACTGATCGACACCATGGCGAAGGCAAAAACCCTCTACACCTGTACCGAGTGCGGCTCTAATCAGCCCAAATGGCAGGGGCAATGTCCGGACTGCAACGCCTGGAACACCCTGGTCGAAACGGTTGCCGAAAGGACGGCTGCATCGACGCATCGCTTTGCCAGCCTGGCGCCGGTGAGTGGTGTGCAGTCATTGGGTAAGGTCGAAGCCCGTGAAGCGCCGCGCCTCAGTTCCGGCATCGATGAATTCGATCGCGTGCTGGGCGGCGGCCTGGTGTCGGGTGGCGTGGCACTGATCGGTGGCGACCCGGGGATTGGTAAGAGTACCTTGCTGTTGCAGTGTCTGGCAGCGGTATCGACCCGGGTACCCGTCCTTTATGTGAGCGGGGAAGAGTCTGCGGAACAGATTGCCCTGCGTGCGCAGCGTCTGGATGTGGATGCGCCGGATCTACCGCTTTATGCCGAAATTAATCTGGAAAAGATTCTGGCAACGCTGGAAGCACGGCAGCCGCGCGTGGCGGTGATCGATTCGATTCAGACGCTCTGGTCGGAAGCGCTGACCTCGGCCCCCGGCTCGGTGGCGCAGGTACGCGAGTGTGCCGCGCAGCTGACCCGCTTTGCCAAGCAGCACGCCATCACGCTGCTCTTTGTCGGTCATGTCACCAAAGACGGCACGCTGGCCGGGCCACGCGTACTGGAGCATATTGTCGATACGGTGCTGTATTTCGAAGGTGACACGCATTCCAGCTTCCGTCTGGTACGCGCCTTCAAAAACCGTTTCGGGTCGGTCAACGAACTCGGTGTGTTCGCGATGACGGAGAAGGGCTTGAAGGCGGTGTCGAATCCGTCAGCGCTGTTCCTGTCGCGGCATCCGGAGCCGGTGCCCGGTTCGTCGATCGTGGTGACCCAGGAAGGCTCGCGCCCGCTACTGGTGGAAGTTCAGGCGCTGGTCGATCAGGCATTGGGCAACCCGCGTCGTTTGACCGTGGGTCTGGAATCGCAACGGCTGTCGATGCTGCTGGCCGTGCTGCATCGTCACGTCGGGATTCATTGCGCCGACCAGGATGTGTACGTCAACGCCGTCGGCGGTGTGCGTATCAATGAACCCGCGGCGGATCTGGCCGTGATTCTGTCAATCCTGTCGTCGTTCAGGAATAAACCCCTGGATCAGAAACTCTGTGTTTTTGGCGAGGTTGGCCTAACCGGCGAACTGCGCCCGTCGCCGCGCGGCCAGGAACGCTTGAAGGAGGCGGCCAAGCTGGGCTTTACCCACGCCTTGATTCCGGCGGCCAATGCCCCCAAATCGGCGATTCCGGGTTTGACAGTCATTGCCGTACGCCGGCTGGACGAAGCCGTTGAACGCGCCTTCGCACTCTGAGATTCGGAAATACACATGCCCATTGATTTTTCGGCGCCACCGAAACCGCTCTTCAGCTACCGCAAGTACTGGGCGCATCGTTTCGGGCCGGCACCCTTTCTCCCCATGTCCCGCGCCGAAATGGATCAGCTGGGCTGGGACGAGTGCGACATTATTCTGGTCACCGGTGACGCCTATATCGACCACCCGAGTTTCGGCATGGCGCTCGTGGGGCGACTGCTGGAAGCACAGGGTTTCCGCGTAGGCATCATCAGTCAACCGGATTGGCATTCGGCAGAAGACTTCCGGCGCCTGGGCAAGCCGAAGCTGTTCTACGGCATTACCGCCGGCAATATGGATTCGATGGTCAACCGCTACACCTCTGACCGCAAGATCCGATCCGACGATGCCTATACGCCGAACGGCGAACCGAACAAACGACCGGATCGTGCCGTGGTGGTATACAGCCAGCGCGCGCGCGAGGCCTATCCCGATTCCACCGTGATTATCGGTTCCATCGAAGCCAGCCTGCGCCGCATCGCCCATTACGATTATTGGTCGGACAAGGTGCGCCGTTCGGTGCTGCCGGACAGCAAGGCCGATCTATTGCTTTTTGGTAATGCGGAGCGGGCGCTGGTCGACGTCGCGCATCGCCTGGCCCGTGGCGAAACAGCCAGTCAGATTCGCGACGTTCGCGGCACGGCCTTCATGACCGCCAGAGACTGGTTGCCCGGAGATGACTGGCAGGTGGTTGACTCGACGCAGATCGATCGTCCGGGCCGCATCGAACCGCATGTGGATCCCTATGCGATGGAAAGCGTCAGTAAACCGGCCGCCGCCGGGGAGGGTGCGCAGCCCGTGCAGATCATCCCGCGCAAGGATGCCATCGCGGCGCATCGCAAGACCCGTCAGCACACGGTCATTCGTTTGCCGTCCTATGAACAGGTGCAGAATGACCCCGTCCTCTACGCGCATACCTCGCGCGTCTTTCATCTGGAGTCGAATCCGGGCAATGCCCGGCCGATGGTGCAGGGCCACGGCGAACGCAATGTCTGGCTGAACCCGCCGCCATTACCTCTGAGCACTCAGGAAATGGATGCGGTCTTCGATTTGCCCTATGCCCGTGCACCGCACCCCGCCTATGGCGACGCCAAAATTCCGGCCTGGGAGATGATCCGTTTTTCGGTCAATATCATGCGCGGCTGTTTCGGTGGCTGTACCTTCTGCTCGATTACCGAGCACGAAGGGCGCATCATCCAGAGCCGCTCCGAGGATTCGATCCTGCGCGAGATCGAGGCAATTCGCGACAAGACACCCGGCTTTACCGGGATTATTTCCGACCTCGGCGGCCCAACGGCCAACATGTACCGGTTGGCCTGCAAGGATCCGAAGATCGAATCTTCGTGCCGCAAACTTTCGTGCGTGTTCCCGGATATCTGCGACAACCTCAATACGGATCATGGCCCGTTGATCCAGCTGTATCGGAAGGCGCGTGCATTACCCGGCATCAAGAAGATCCTGATCGGTTCCGGCCTGCGTTATGACCTCGCCGTGCGCTCGCCGGAATACATCAAGGAACTGGTGACGCATCACGTCGGTGGCTATCTGAAGATCGCACCGGAGCACACCGAGGCCGGACCGTTGTCGAAAATGATGAAGCCCGGCATCGGTGCCTATGAGCGCTTCAAGCAGCTGTTCGAGGCGGCATCGCGTGCCGCCGGCAAGGAGCAGTATCTGATTCCGTATTTCATTGCGGCACACCCGGGCACCCGCGATGAAGACATGCTGAATCTGTCGCTCTGGCTCAAGCGCAATAACTTCCGTCTTGATCAGGTGCAGACCTTCCTGCCGACGCCGATGGCGCTGGCGACCACGATGTACCACACCCGGAAGAACCCGTTACGCGGCTTGAAGGGTGGGGGAGAGAACGTCGACGTAATCCGAGAGGGACGTCGTCGTCGGCTGCATAAGGCGTTCTTGCGCTATCACGACCCGGCCAATTGGCCGATGCTGCGTGACGCACTGAATGCGATGGGGCGCGCCGATCTGATCGGCAACGGCAAAAAACAACTGATTCCGGCCTGGCAACCCAAGGGGTTTGAAAACGGTCGCGGCCGGTCTGAACCGCGCACGGCACGAGATCACGTACACGCGCCAACGCGTCAATCGGTCTCACCAGCGCGCAAGTCGGGGGCGGCAGCCCGTCGGCCGACCGCTCGCACAGCGGTGCCGGCAGGTCATCGCTCAACCAAGCGTTAATTCAACGTTGAGGTGCAGGCCGGACAACGTTTGGCTGCCGCTGGAATCTGCGTACAGCACTCGGGGCAGGCCTTGGTGCTCGGCGCCGCCTCCTCTTTGGGGATGAGTCGGTCGGCGGCTTTGTTATACGCCTTGACGACCCAGTAGACGGCGAAGGCGATGATGAAGAAACTGACCATCGCATTGACGAATAAGCCATAGTTGAGGGTGACAGCACCGGCGGCCTTGGCGGCGGCCGGGGTCGCATACGGACCGGCGACCGTCCCCTCTTTGAGAACGACGAAGAGGCTGGAGAAGTCGAGGCCGCCCATCAGAAAACCGATCGGCGGCATGATGACGTCATTGACCAGGCTGCTGACGATGGTGCCGAAAGCCGCACCGATGACGATACCGACGGCCATGTCGACGGCGTTGCCGCGGATGGCGAACTTGAGAAAATCCTTGATCATGTACTTCTCCATAAACGGGGCCGCGCCAGTAGAATAGCCGGTTTGTAGTTACCGAATCATACAAAGGAAACGCCATGGTTGTCCCGCGTGTCGATCAGACTTATTACGAACTCCTCGGCGGCGAGACCGGCGTGCGCCAGCTGGTGGATGACTTCTATGATCTGATGACGCTCGACGAACGCTTTGCCGGAATTCGTGTCATGCACCCGCAGGATATGAGCACCTCCCGCGACAAGCTTTTCTGGTTTTTGTCCGGCTGGCTGGGTGGGCCACCGCTGTTTGAAGAGAAATTCGGCCATCCGCGCCTGCGTGCCCGTCATTTACCCTTTGCCATCGGTATCGCCGAGCGGGATCAGTGGATGACCTGTATGACCGAATGCCTGGAAAAGGCACCGGTGTCGGAGCCGACCCGCCGGGCACTGATCGAGGCGCTGTTTAAAACCGCCGACTGGATGCGCAATAAGGACGTTTGAGGGGGTATCACGGTCTGGTCAAGTCTGGCGCCGATTCCCAAGCGCCTGAAAACTATCGATTTCTGCTATAATTGAAAGCTTGTTTTGACCTGTTGCATCGCATCAATATGCGGTGAGAGGTTACCTCCGCTTTCACACATTCCCGGTTGAGTACACATGTCCGCACGCCCGATTCGTAACATTGCCATCATCGCCCACGTTGACCACGGTAAAACCACCCTGGTCGACCAGCTTTTGCGCCAATCCGGCACCTTTGCCGCCCACCAGCAGGTGGACGAGCGCGTGATGGACTCGAATGACCTGGAAAAAGAGCGCGGCATTACGATTCTGTCGAAAAATACGGCCGTCGAATACAACGGGATCCACATCAACATCGTCGATACTCCCGGTCACGCCGACTTCGGTGGTGAAGTCGAACGCGTGCTGGGTATGGTCGATGGCGTGGTGCTGCTGGTCGACGCCGTCGAAGGCCCGATGCCGCAAACCCGTTTTGTGACCAAGAAGGCGCTGGCGCTGGGTCTGCGCCCGATCGTGCTGGTCAACAAGGTCGACCGTGACGGCGCCGATCCCGACAATGCCGTGAACCTGACGTTTGACCTGTTCGATAAGCTGGGCGCGACCGATGAGCAGCTGGACTTCCCGATCGTCTACGCCTCGGGTCTGAACGGCTGGGCCGCGATGTCGCTGGATGCGCCACGTGAAGACATGAAGCCGCTGTTCGACACCGTGTTGTCGCATGTGCCGGCACCCGATGCCGACGTGGACGCACCGCTGCAGTTGCAGATTTCGGCGCTGGATTATTCGTCGTACGTTGGTCGTATTGGCGTGGGCAAAATTATCCGTGGTCGGGTCAAGACCGGTCAGAACGTGATGGTGATGTTCGGGACCGACGAAGAAGCCGCCGAACATGATCGTCAACCGATCAAGGCCAAGATCGGCCAGGTATTCGGTTACAAGGGACTGAACAAGGTCGAGATGGATGAAGGCCAGGCCGGCGATATCGTGCAGATTACCGGGATCGAAGATCTGGTGCTGGGCTGTACCGTCACCGATCCGGATCAACCAGAATCGCTGCCGCTGCTCAAGATCGATGAACCGACGTTGTCGATGCAGTTCATGGTCAATACCAGCCCGCTGGCCGGTACCGAAGGTAAGTTCGTCACCAGCCGCCAGCTGCGTGACCGACTGCACAAGGAACTGCTGACCAACATGGCGTTGCGCGTGCACGATACCGCCAACGGCGACATCTTCGATGTGGCCGGTCGTGGCGAACTGCATCTGGGCATTCTGCTCGAGAACATGCGCCGCGAAGGTTACGAAATGGCCGTGGGC
The DNA here is from genome assembly GCA_039805725.1 of Pseudomonadota bacterium. Lineage (GTDB taxonomy): Bacteria > Pseudomonadota > Gammaproteobacteria > Burkholderiales > Rhodocyclaceae > Fluviibacter. Next base: position 8,309 of record JBDLTT010000051.1, read on the forward strand.
CGGCCGCGCGTGGTGAAACGCATCATCAATGGCGTTGAGTGCGAGCCCTACGAAATGCTGACCGTGGATGTGGAAGAAGAACACCAGGGCGGCGTGATGGAAAGCCTCGGCCTGCGCAAGGGCGAGATGCTCGACATGGTGCCGGATGGCCGTGGTCGTGTCCGGATCGAATACAAGATTCCGGCGCGTGGTCTGATCGGTTTCCAGGGCGAATTCATGAACCTGACCCGTGGTAATGGTCTGATGAGCCACGTGTTCGACGAATACGCGCCGGTGAAAGAGGGCGGTGTTGCCGAACGTCGTAACGGCGTGCTGATTTCCCAGGACGATGGCGAAGCTGTCGCCTACGCGCTTTGGAAGTTGCAGGACCGCGGCCGTATGTTCGTGAACCCGGGTGAGAAGCTGTACGAAGGCATGATCATCGGCATCCACAGTCGGGAAAATGATCTGGTCGTTAACCCGATCAAAGGCAAGCAGCTGACTAACGTGCGTGCCTCGGGTACCGATGAAGCGGTGCGTCTGGTGCCACCGATCCAGCTATCGCTGGAAGGCGCCATCGAATTCATCGCCGATGATGAACTCGTTGAGCTAACACCGAAGTCGATCCGTCTGCGCAAGCGTTACCTCAAGGAACACGAGCGCAAGAAAGCCTCGCGCGAAACGACCGCGGCCTAAAGCGGTTCGGTGGTGCGCTTCTGAGCCCTTGGGCTGTTCGGAGCGCCGACAACAAAAACCCGCCGATTGGCGGGTTTTTTTGTTGGGCTCGGGTGAATTACTTCACGCGGGCGCGGTACTCGTCGGACCGGGTGTCGATTTCGATCTTGTCACCGATTTCAACGAAGGCCGGTACCTGAAGTTCAAAGCTGGTCGGCTTGATGCGGGCCGGTTTCATGACTTTGCCCGAGGTGTCGCCCTTGACGGCCGGCTCGGTGTATTCGACTTCACGCACCACCGCGGTCGGCAATTCCACCGAGATGGCTTTGCCGTTGTAGAACACGACCTCACAGGCCATGCCGTCGTCCAGATACTTCAGGGCGTCGGTCATGTTTTCGCCTTCGACTTCGTACTGGTTGTATTCGGCATCCATGAAAACGTACATCGGGTCGGCGAAGTAGGAGTAGGTCACTTCCTTGCGCTCGAGCACGACGACCTCGAACTTTTCATCGGCCTTGTAGACAGCCTCGCTGCCGCTGCCGGTGAGCAGGTTCTTCATCTTCAGTTTCACGACCGCTGCGTTGCGGCCCGACTTGTTGTATTCGGCTTTCTGGACGACCAGCGGCTCGCTGCCGACCATGATCACGTTACCAGCGCGCAGTTCCTGTGCTGTCTTCATAATTCCGTACTTTCCTGATGGCGGGTGTCTATCGATTCGGCTGGCACCGGTGAGGATGCAAGACCGTAAAACCCGCTATTTTACCAGATCAGCGACAAAAGCCCGGAGCTGCGTGACCAGATCCGTCTGTTTCAGCAGGCTTTTGCGCCACTGTTGGGCGTTCTGTTGCAGGGCGGGCAGCATTTTCAGGATTTCTGGCCAGAGGGTGCCGCATAAGGCCGTATCGCCGCTGCCGTTCCAGGCCAGGATGAACCGCATGAAGCGCTCACGATCACCCGCTGAAAGAATTTGCGGATTGAGGTAACGCTTGTAGAATGCGCGCAATTTCTTGATGTGGGCCGCCTCACCCTGCGGGTAAATCTGCCAGAACACCGGTTTGGCGGCCCATTGCGCCCGGACAAAGGAGTCTTCACCGCGCACGAAAAGGAGGTCCTGTGCCTGCAACACGGCATCGAATTCGGATTGCGGTACGAAGGGTAGATACTCGATGTGGCACCCTGCGGGTCGTTCAAGCTCGGGCGCAGCCAGCTGATCGGCCAGCGGGCAGGGTGCGACTGAAAGCACAACGTTATTCTGAACGCGAACCCAATCAGTCAGCGCCGGTTGTTCGTAACCGAAGAGAAAGATCCGAAGCGGCTGATTGATCTGTGTATTGCTACACGCACTTGGAGTGTCGTTGTCACGCAGCAAACCACCGCTTTCCGGCGTAAAGCCGGGAAAATAGAAATGCTTCGTCAACGGATAGCGGGGGTGCGGCGAGGGCAAACGGTGGTGGGCGCCAACCCAGTCTTCGGCGGAGAGATACTCCAGGTTGATCCAGGCCGGTGCTTTTTCTGCGGCGGCCCGCGCCGACATGGCCGCCACATAGGCGGCCGGTGGATCACAGGCAAAGGCCTCGATCACCACATCGGCTACGTCGGCAAGTTCGAATGAGCGTTCGTCCGCTGGCCACGGTCGGATATGGATTGTGTCCTTCCGGGGCGACGGATCGATGAGCTTGTTCAATACATCCGGACGATCAATCCACAGAGTGACATCTTCGCTGCGCCGGTTCAGATCAGCAGCAAGCCGCCAGCAGACACCCGCGTCGCCGTAATTGTCGATGACACGACAGAAAATAGCCCAGCGCATGGACAATGACCCGGGGTAGGCTGGTCAGACGCCGGTGCGTGATTCGAGTTGCGCCATCACCGCGAGGCGCTCCTGCTCGGACATGCTCGACCAGCGCTGGATTTCTTCGAGCGAACGGAAACATCCGATGCAATATCGGTTCTGCGCGTCCATACGACAGATGTTGACGCAGGGGGAAGAAACTTCGGGCTTGATACGGCAGGCCATGGTGGGTTCCGGGTAAATTTGCAGCTATTTTAAGACTGAATCCGCTTTCGGGGTGAATGTGGCATAGTACGCAAAACAATCATCAGACTGAGTGCTGACAAGACATATAAGCAGGGGACAAGGCATGGATTCACGCTATCTTGAAGATCTGAAAATGGGCGATGTGTTCATCTGCCCGGGCGTCACTATCACGGAATCGGAGATCATCTCTTTCGGCATGGCTTTTGATCCGCAACCATTTCATGTGAACGCGTTGTCGGCCTCGAACTCGATTTATGGCGGCCTGATCGCCAGCGGTTTTCATGTGATCTCACTAAGCTTCCGCCTGTTCATGCAACTGGGAATTTTTCACGAGTCAAGCATGGGCTCGCCCGGCATCGACGAAGTGCGCTGGACCATGCCGGTTCGCCCCGGAGACACACTGCATTCGGAAGTGATTGTCGAGTCAGTTGCCTTGTCACGCTCCAAACCGGATCGCGGCGTGGCCAAGCTTAAGTTTCTGGTTGTTAACCAGCGTAGTGAAGAGGTCGCATCCTACTATCTGAACCTGATGCTCAAATCTCGGTCAGTGCTGGGCTGATTAAACCGGTTTATCGCGCTTGACCAATCGCGAGAACAGGACAGGCAAGAGGAAGAGCGTACAGATCGTGGCGGAGATGATGCCGCCCACAATCACGACTGCGAAGGGACGCTGCGTTTCCGAGCCGATGCCATGAGACAGGGCGGCCGGCAGTAAACCCAGGCCGGCCATCAAGGCGGTCATGATGATAGGGCGCATCCGCAGAACCGCGCCTTCGCGAACGGCCTGGTCGAAGGGTTTGCCATTGCGGAGCATTTCGACGATTTCTTCGACCATGATCACGCCATTCTGAATAGCGATGCCGGACACCGCGATAAATCCGACCGCCGCCGAAATAGATAGATGCAATCCGCTCACGGCCAGACCGAGCAAGCCGCCGATCAGTGTGGTGGGCGCCAGCGCGAGAATGATGGCGGCGATCTTGTAGGACCGGAACATCCAGAACAGCAGACCGAAAATAGCGATCAGGCTTGCCGGCACGATCACCTTGAGGCGCGCCATGGCGCGTTGCTGGTTTTCGAACTGTCCGCCCCAGGTCATGGTGTACCCGGGGGGTAGCGCGACCTCCCGTTTGACTTTGCGCTGCGCTTCCTTGATGAAGCTACCCATGTCACGGCCGGAGAGATTGGCCTTGACCGACACAGCGCGCATGCCAGCCTCGCGCGATATCCGCGATGCTCCCTGTTTGACCTCGATGTTGGCGATTTCGCCGAGCGGGATCGTGTGAGTGCCATCACCCGGAAGTTCGATCGCCAGTGAGGAGATGTCGTTGATCGACGCCCGGTTGGCCTGAGACATCCGGACCGTGACGTCATAACGGCGATCACCGTCGTAGAAACCCGTCGCCTCGAAGCCGCCCATGGCCGTCTCGAAGGTGCGATTGAGATCAGCAATCGAGATGCCGAGTCGTGCCATTTTTTCCCGATTCGGGATCACCGAGATTTCGGTTTGCCCCCCCACCTGGATGGCTGCCACTTCGACGGCGCCCTTGATACCGGCAATGAGGCCTGCAACGTGATCCGCTTTTTCCTGGAGGATATTGAGATCCGGGCCGAAGATCTTGATCGCAATTTCACCCTTGACGCCGGAGAGCGACTCTTCGACGTTGTCCTGGATGACCTGGGAGAAGTTGGTGGGCACACCGGGCATGGCGTTGAGTCCGGCACTCATCTGTTCAACCAGCGCTTCTTTGGTGGCGTAACGCCACTCGTCGCGGGGCGCCAGATCGACCAGGATCTCGATATTATTGGGACCCTTCGGATCGGTGCCTTCATCGGGACGACCTACGTGCGTGATGATCTTCCGGGTTTCGGGGAAACTGCTGATATAGGCACGGACAGTGCGTTCAACCTCCCGCGTTTGCTCGATGTGCGTTGCCGGCGGCAGCATGATGGTCAACCAGATATTGCCTTCATCGAGTTTGGGCAGGAATTCTGTGCCGATCACCGGAATCATGAAAAGTGACGCAATGAGCGCACCCACCACCCGGAAATAGATCTTTTTGGGGGTTGCCAGAAACGCGGCCAACTTCTGCTTGTACTTCTCCTGCCAGCGGTGCATCCACTCGAGGTGCGGCTCCAGCAGTGGCCCTTTATCCACCATATAGGCGAGCAGGGTGGGCACATAGGTGAGCGTCAGGAGAATGGCGCCCAACAGGGCGCACGATAGCGTTAGCGCAACCGGCGAGAAAATTTTGCCCTCAACGCGCTGAAACGTGAAAATCGGGACAAAGGCCAGAATGATGATGGCCTTGGAATAAAGAATGGGCGAGGCCAGTGTTGAGACTGTGCTCTTGAGCGCATTGAGACGCCAAACCGGGCGGTTGTGTCCCAGATGATCGAACTCGGGCCCCGTCTGCAGCGTCATCTTGACCATGAGCGCTTCAACAACCACGACGGCGCTATCGATGATGATGCCGAAGTCGACGGCGCCCAGTGAGATGAGGTTCGCCGAGACCTTGAACAGGTCCATCATGATGAAGACGAAAAGCAGCGTTAGTGGAATCAGACTCGCGACAATCAGGGACACCTTGAGATTGCGCAGGAAGACGACGAGAACGCCGATGACGAGCAGGGCGCCCAGGATGAGGTTGTGGCTGACGGTGTGAACGGTGTTGTTCACCAGTTCGGTTCGGTCATAGAGCGGTTTGATCGAAAAACCGGGCGGCATATGTTCCTGGCTGTTGAGCCAGTCGATTTTTTCCCGCACACCCTCAATGACGACCGCCGGGTTTTCACCGCGCAGCATCATGACGATGCCTTCAACCACGCCTTCGTGCTGCACCAGCGTGCCATTTTCGTCACGAACACCAATCGAGACGCTGCCTGTCTGCGGTGCGCTACCAATGACGACCTCGGCAACATCTCTCACCAGAATGGCACGGCCGTTCTCCGAGCGGACGACAGTGAGCTGGATATCTTCAATGTTCCGGTAGATCCCGGTACTCCGTAACACGAGGCCTTCGCTACCGCGTCGCAGAATGCCACCGCCGGTACTGTCATTATTGGCACCGACCGCCTCTGCCAACTGATTGAGCGTGACACCGTAGCGTCGCATGGCGACCGGATCCGCGTTTACCTGGATCTCCTTGACCGTACCGCCGAAGCTGGTGACATCGGCGATGCCGGGCGCACGCCGGATCACGGGTCGGACGACCCAATCCTGCACGACGCGAATTTCGTTGAGCGGTGTCCCTTCCGGGGCCTCGATGACATAGCGGAAAATCTCGCCAACGGCGGTAGTCAGCGGCGCAAGCGTCGGCGTGACACCGGGCGGCAAGGTGACGCCCTGCAGTTTTTCGAGTACCTGGCTACGGGCAAAGCGATCCTGCGTGCCGTCACTGAAGATCAGGGTAATCACCGAAAGACCGGTCATCGAGACGGAACGTTGTTGCGTGACGCGCGGCACGCCACTCATCTCCCGCTCGATCGGCAGCGTGACGCTGCGCTCGACTTCTTCGGGTGCCTTGCCCGGCACCTGGGTGATGACCTGCACCTGGACATCCTGGACATCCGGAAACGCTTCGATCGGCAAATCTTGCAGCGTGCGTATCCCCACGATACTCATGATGGCAAACGCCAGCAGAATAAACGCCCGCTGATTGACCGCGAAGTTGACGAGCTGGCGCAGCATTACTTGGCGTTCTGGCTAAGTTCGGAGGAGAGAAGGAGAGCGCCAACCGTGACGACCTTGTCACCCGGTTTGATCTCCGAATCTGGTTTCAGCCAGATCCACTGGTGATCCTGAAATGCCACGTCGACACGCTGACGGCGGAATATGCCGGGCTCTTTTTCGACGAACACGGTGGTGTAAATGCCAGTCGTGATCAGCGCCGAAATCGGAATACGGACTACCATCGCTGCATTCGGATCCAGCAGTTGTGCACGGCCGAACATTTCCGGCCGCAGTTTCATGTCCGGGTTATCGATCTCTGCACGAATCTGCACGCGGCGCATTTGTGGATCCAGCATCGGCGAGATGCGCGTGACTTCGGCTTTGAATGTCTGGCCGGGCAGGTTGTCGAAGCTGACCAGCATGGTGTCACCCACGACAATGCCCGCCGCGCTCTGTTCAGGCGCATCGACGACGACCCAGACGTGCGACAGATCAGAGATCACGGCAACGGGATCCGCCTGATCCGGTCGAACCTCCCGACCCGGGTTCACATTGATTTTGGCGACGACGCCGCCAATTGGTGCGCGTAGCGTCAGACGTTCGGAATCCGGAGCGGGCTGACCATAGGGCACCAGATTGGCGATCCGTAGATAGGCGCGCTTGGCTTCGGCATCGGCAATTTTGGAATCAGCCTCGGCGACCTCGTAGTCCCGACGGGCAATGGCTTCGCCGGCGAGTAATTCCTTGGCGCGCTGATAATGGGCCTTCTTGCGCTTCGCATCGGCATCGGCCTTATGCCAGTCGGTCAGGGCGGTGCCGTAATCGGGCGAATCAATGGTGACCAACGGATCACCGGCTTCTACCCGATCCCCGAGTTGCGCATATTGCTGAACGACCCGTCCGCTGAGCGATGGGTGGACCAGGGTCGTGCGCGAGTCATCCATTGAGACACGTGCCGGAATGGGCGAACCGACTGGTAAAGGCGTTTCGCTGACCGGCTCGGCACGAATAAAGGCAAGCTGTGGGGCACCATTCTTGAAGTGAATCTCGTCTTCCTTGACCTTGAATGTCGGCAGTTCAGGGCCTTCGCCGATGGAAAAGTAGAGCACCATGATCAGAAAAATCCCGAAAATGCCGGTGTACCAGACTTTGTCCTTGAACTCACGGGATTCCTGGTAACGCGTTTTCCAGAGAGGCAGATTCGCTGTCAGGTAAGTGATCGCCGTGACCAGATACGGGTGATGACGCATTTTTTGCCAGAGACGCTGAAGACGACCGGATACCTCATCCGATTGCCAGACATCGATCAGGCCTGATTTAAAAAGCGCCAGGGCGCGCTGTAGACGTTGACGTGCGCGATTCATTGGGAAGCGGCTCCGGGAAGATCTGGCAACTGGTGATGACTGGCCGGCATGTTGACCGGGTTGAGCTGCTCGACGGGTGAATCATAGTGCGCGGGTTTCGCCAGTGTCACGGATTCCGTGAGTGACGACAGAATACGAATCGCCGACGAGGCTTTAGCAGCTTCGGCACGTGCCGTCACGGCCTCGATTTCAGCCTGGCGGACAGCCCGTTTGATATCCAGGTACTCGAAGGTGCTCATGGCGCCTCGACTATAGGCAACATCGGCCGCCTTGTCAGTGCGGCGGGTCGACTGCAGCGCCATTTCGTGCAGACTGCGCAGACGGTTGTTTGCCTCGTCCAGTTCACGGATTAACAGTTTGGCTTCGGTTCGCGCGTTGCGTTCCGTTTGCAGCATGGCAATTTCTGCCTGGGTCATTTCGGCCATGCTACGACGGATATCCCCTTCGAAGTTGTTGCCGGTAAACAGCGGAATGGCAATGCCACCGCCAACCGAGTTCACGACCGTCGGATTGTTTCGTTCATATTGCAGACCCACCGTGAAGTCCCGGGTGCGTTGCGCCCGTGCCAGTTCGATCGCCTGTTTCGCTGCCGAAAGGCGGGCACGTGCCGCCTGCACATCCGGCCGTTTTTCGATGGAACCATCGAGCATTTTTTCCGCAGCCTCATGGTTCAGGCTGGGCGGCCAATCACCCCGTGTCGCCATCAGCTGATGCTGCATTTCGTTGCCCAACAGGCTCGACAACATGGCGCTGGCTCGAGAGCGATCGCGACGCGCCATCTGGGCTTCGGCGAGCAATCGGGCGCTATCGGCTTCAATGCGTCCCAGGTCAGCCCCCGAAAGATCGCCGGTTTTGAATCGGAGCCTGGCCTTTTCACTCACACGCTCGGCGTGGGCCAGATTCGCTTCGGCGATCTGGGTGCGCTGTTCCGCAACGCGGAGATCCAGCCAGGCAGAGAGCACCCGCATTTTTTCCTGGCGGATCGTTTCCTGTAGATCCCAGAGGGTGGCCTGATTCAGGTCGTTGGCTTTGGCCAGGCGCAGATCCCGCTTGTTGCCCCGTTCGAAGGGTTGATCAATCCGGACGATGGTGTCGAGCGAGTTTAATTTATTGCCATACTGATACTGTGAGTTATCGACCCCGCTGGCATTGACCGACATGACGGCGTTGGGGCGCGCGCCCGCCGTGATGATGTCGGCACGTGCACCCTCGATCACGGCCTGCGCATTCTGGATCTGCGGGTTATGCCGCAACGCCAGATTTTCGGCCTCCAGATAACCGATACCGGCGGGTTGCGGTTCAGTATGCGCCGCCACTTGAACGGCGAGCAGGCACGCGAGCATACAGCCGACCAGATAGGGGCGGCAGACGTGTTGGCGGTGTCGGTAATTCCTTTGGTGCATTGCGCCGACATCATGCCTTAAGGAACCCTTAAGGTCTACTCGCGGCGCACCAAAGATCGGGGTCTAAAGCCCATAAAAAAGGCAGAGAATTTCTCTGCCCGCATCGTTACGTGCAGAGACGTCATGATTGGCACTAAAAAACCGAAAGGCCCCGCAAGTCGTGAAACCTGCGAGGCCTTGATTGTTTTGGCTCCTCGACCTGGGCTCGAACCAGGGACCTACGGATTAACAGTCCGGCGCTCTACCGACTGAGCTATCGAGGAATTGCGGAGCGAATTATAGGGGAGCGATCCCTGCTTGGCAAGTCCTTTATGCCTCACGACATTCCTTGCGTAGAGAGCACAGGCAATTCATCCAGCGCCGTGGTGTAGCGTCGGGAGCGGCGTGAGCAACTCATATGCCAGGCGGCTTTGGCATCGACGCCCATACTGGCGATGCGCACCGTATCGCGTCCGTAGCGCTGGTTCACATGATCCATGAGTTTCATGATCGGGCTGGGGGCCACGGATTCGGGATAGAGCCCGGTTAAACCGGGTTGCCGGATATCGGCACGACTGATGCCGCTGAGAATAACGCCTGCTTTCCTGTATTTCAGGCCAGGCTGGTAGATCTTGTCGAGGCCAATCAATGCCTGTTCGATCAACAGACGGGTGTCGTCGGTAGGGCGAGGTAGGGCAAGCGTCATTTCGTCCGCACAAGGTTCGCCGTTGGCGGCCGGGTCTTTGGCGTGGACGTAAATCCGCATGATCGAGGCCAGCGAGCGATCTGCCCGCAATCGTTCGCCGGCGCGGGCGACGAACGTGGCCAGCGCTTCGCCGAGTTCGGGTTGGGTGGTTACGGGATTGCCGAAGGAGCGCGACGCAATGATTTGCTGGCGTGGCGCGGGGGCGGCCTGCAGCCCTAGCTGATCCTGGCCTCTGAGTTCTTCAACGGTTCTGAGTAGGGTGATCGAGTAGCGTTTGCGGATCCAGCTCACGGGCTTATCCAGCAGATCGCCCACGGTCAGCACATTGGCGGCTTCCAGGCTTTGTGTCGTTCGCCGGCCGATACCCCAGATCTCGCTGACCGGCTGCTCGCGCATCTCGGCCAGCCGCTCGGGTGACATGGGGCTGCTGAAGTTGGCGACACCGGGCGCACCGGGACGCTTGGCCAGCGACGCCGCCAGCTTGGCCAATGTTTTGGTGGATCCGATGCCCACGCTCACCGGCAGGCTCAGACACTGGAACAGATGCTGTTTCAGTTTGAAGGCCTGGATCAAGGCCTGGTCAGCCGATAATCCGCTCATGTCGACAAAGCATTCGTCGATGGAATAGATCTCCTGTTCGGGAAAACGTTCGGCGATAAGACGCATGGCGCGCCGGCTCATGTCGGCATACAGAACGTAATTGGATGATAGAACCGCACCATTGATGCGGGCCAGTTGCTTGCGAACCTGGAAGTAGGGCACCCCCATCGGGATGCCCGCCTGTTTGGCTTCGGCCGAGCGCGACACGACACAACCATCGTTGTTGGAAAGTACGACCACGGGGCGGTTTCTCAGCGCCGGATTAAAGGCCTGTTCGCAACTGACATAGAAGTTGTTGCAGTCGATCAGCGCCAGACGTCGGACGGACATGATTCAGCCGTTTCAGCTTGCAGGCGCTTTGCGGGGTTTCTTGGCCACGATGGGTTTGGCTGCGCGTTTACGACGACCGCTGGCGCGCAGGTCGTGGATGACCCGTACTACGACCCCCCAGATCCGGATCTCGTCACCCGGGGTAATGGGAATCGGCGGGTAATCCGGGTTGGCCGGCATCAGAAAATTGCCGGTGGTCTTCTGAACCAGGCGTTTGACGGTAAACGATCCGTTGAGATCCGCGACGACCACATCGTCATGGCGCGCTTCGAGCGAGCGGTCGATGATCATCAGATCGCCGTCCAGGATCCCCAGATCGATCATGCTGTCGCCTTCGGCCCAGGCGCAGAAGGTCGCGGCCGGATTCTCCAGCAGTTCGTTCAGGTTCAACCCCGGTTCGGCGTGATCATCGGCGGGGCTGGGGAAACCGGCACGCACCCCGGCGGCGAATACTGGTAGCACATGCGCGTCGGCATCTGCACGCACGGCGACTGGCGTCAGTGGTGCTTCGGCAAAGACCCGGCCATGCAGAAAGCTGCGTACGGCATCGATCTGGCTGAGTGGTATCCGGACGGGTCTGGTCGCCTCGAGAAAGGTCGCTTTGCGGCCGGCGCCGGGACGCGCGCCCCCGTGTTGGGCGGGTCGGGTTTTGAGGGCTTTATTCATAGCCTAACTTGAATATGTAACGTTAACGAGAATAATGCCCCTAGCGTGATTTGGCAAGCATTTTGCGCCCGGAAAACGCTAGAATGGCACGATGCGTTTTCTGAAAAAACATGGCTCCCGGATCCGCAATCGCCTGTCCGGCTGGCAGCAGCAATACACCCGGGCTCAGGCACGCTGGATCCAGCGACTCAAAACCACCAATTGGCGGCAAGTCGCACAGGAATTACCCGGCCGGACCCGCGCCAAGTGGGCTATTTTCAAGGCGAAGCAACGGCGCGAGCAGATTCGTATCGTGAGTATCGTTGTAGCGGTGCTGCTGGCGTTCTATGGCGTACTCTGGCTCTTCGATAGCGATAACAGCCCCTTTCAGAAAGGTCGCCCACCGACGCCCGTGGGGGTGATGTCGATCAGTGAAGGCGTTTTTCCAGTGGTAGTCGATGGCCTGGGTACGGTGACATCGCGCCGGACGGTGACCATCCGGACACAGGTCGATGGTCGTCTGGATCAGGTGCTGTTCCAGGAGGGACAGCTGGTGAAAGAGGGCGATGTGCTGGCGATTGTCGATCCGCGCCCTTACGAAGCCAAGGTCATGGAGGCACAGGGTAAGCTGGAACAGGACAAGGCCTTGCTGCGTGATGCGCGTCTCATCCTCAAGCGCTACGAGATTCTCTTTAAACAGGACTCGATTGCCCGTCAGGATCTGGATACCCAGACTGCCAAGGTTACCCAGTATGAAGGTCTGATCAATACGGATCAGGGTGTGCTCGACGCGGCCAAGGTACAACTCTCGTTTACCAAGATCGTCGCACCGTTTGATGGACGTCTGGGTCTGCGTCTGGTGGATGCGGGCAATATCGTCAAGGCCGGCGAAAACAGTGGCATCGTGACGATCACCCAGATCCGTCCGATTGACGTGCTGTTTACGATTCCCGCCGACAGGTTGCCGCCGATTCTCGCCCGTTTCAACGAGGGGAAAGAAATGACGGTGAGCGCCTATGACCGTAACTTCAAAACGGTGCTGGCCACGGGCGTACTCAAATCCATCGATAACCAGATTGACCCCAACACCGGCATGATCAAGCTGAAAGCCGAGTTCGTTAACGAAGACAACAGCCTGTATCCGAACCAGTTCGTGAATGCCCAGCTGCTGATCGAAAACCGCGAGAATGCAGTTCTGGCGCCGGCCAATGCCATTCTGCGCGGCGCGCAGGGAACGTACGTCTACACGGTCGACGCCCAGAACACGGTGGCGGCCCGGACGGTGAAGCTGGGTGGCGTCAACGGCCAGGTGGCCGAAGTGCTGGAAGGCCTGACCGTGGGTGAAACGGTCGTTACCGACGGTTTTGACAAATTGCGCCCCGGCGCCAAAGTCGTTATCCCCAAAGCTGCTGGCCGATAAGCGATAGGGCAGGGCACGGATGAATCCCTCCCGTATTTTTACGCTGCGCCCGGTCGCCACCTCATTACTGATGGTGGCGATTCTGCTCGTGGGGCTATTAGCCTACCGGTTACTACCGGTATCGGCATTGCCCGAGGTCGATTACCCGACCATCCAGGTGACGACCTTTTATCCGGGTGCCAGCCCGGAAGTCATGACGGGCAGCGTGACGGCACCGCTGGAACGTCAGTTTGGACAGATGCCGGGTTTGACCCAGATGACGTCCACGAGTTCGGGTGGTGCATCGACCATTGTGTTGCGTTTCAATCTGGATCTCGAACTCGATGTCGCCGAACAGCAGGTTCAGGCCGCCATCAATGCCGCGATGAATCTGCTGCCCAAAGATCTACCGGCGCCGCCGATCTATAGCAAAGTCAATCCGGCCGATGCACCGATCATGACGCTGGCCATCGTGTCGCCAACGATGCAGGTGACACAGTTGCACGACCTGGTCGAGACGCGACTGGCACAGAAGATCTCTCAGGTTAGTGGCGTGGGTCTGGTCTCAATGAGTAGTGGCCGCCGTCCGGCGATCCGCATCAAGATCAATCCGACGGTCATCGCGGCGATGAATCTCAGTTTGACCGATGTACAAACTGCGGTCATGAACACCAACGTGAACGACCCGAAGGGGAGTTTCGACGGCCAGTTGCGTTCATTCACGATTGACGCCAACGATCAGCTGAAATCGGCTGAGGAATACCGCAACATGATTGTGACCTGGCGAAACACGGCACCAATCCGTCTGCGGCAGGTAGCCGATGTGTCCGAGGGTCCCGAAAATGCCTACCTGGCGGCCTGGGTGAACGAAAAACCGGCGGTCATCGTCAATATTCAACGCCAGCCGGGTGCGAATGTTATCGAAGTGGTTGATCGGATCCAGCAGCTGATGCCGCAACTGCAGGCCAGTCTGCCGGCGGCCGCCCGACTGGAGGTGCTGACCGATCGGACAACCACGATCCGCGCATCGGTGGCCGACGTGCAGCATGAGCTCTTCATGGCCGTTGTTCTGGTCGTGATGGTGATCTATCTCTTCCTGCGCAATGTGCCGGCCACGATTATTCCATCGGTCGCCGTGCCGCTATCGTTGATCGGCACGTTCGCCGTGATGTATCTGGCCGGGTTCTCGATCAACAATCTGACGTTGATGGCGCTGACCATCGCGACCGGTTTCGTTGTCGATGACGCGATTGTGATGATCGAGAACATCGCGCGCCACATCGAGAATGGCGCTTCTGCCATGCAGGCAGCCCTGGAAGGCGCTCGAGAGATCGGCTTCACGATCATCTCGCTGACGTTTTCACTGATCGCGGTTCTGATTCCGCTACTGTTCATGAGCGATGTGGTCGGCCGTCTGTTCCGCGAGTTTGCGATTACGCTGGCGGTGGCCATATTGATCTCGGCCTTCGTCTCGTTGACCCTGACGCCGATGATGTGTGCCCGTCTGCTGAAACCGGAAGACCATCAGCGCCGGCACGGTGCATTCATGCGCTGGGTAGAACGCGCTTTCGATCAACTGATCGCCCGTTACGATGTGGCCTTGCAGTGGGTGCTCGATCGCCAACGCCTGACGCTGCAGGTCGCCCTGGGTACGTTGGTACTGACCGTGATGCTGTATCTGGTCATTCCAAAAGGTTTTTTTCCGATTGAAGACACAGGGATCATTCAGGGCATCACCGAAGCCGATCAATCCGTGTCATTTAGTGCCATGTCCGAGCGGCAGCAAGCGGTTGCCAGGGCGATCCTCGAAGACCCCAACGTGGCCAGCCTCTCGTCCTTCATCGGGGTTGATGGCGTGAATCCGACGCTGAATACCGGCCGTATCCAGATCAATCTGAAACCGCTGGCAGAGCGCTCGGATCGGGTAGGGGCGGTCATTCGGAACCTCCAGCAACGGGTTGCCGATATTCCGGGCATTCAGCTCTACATGCAACCGATCCAGGACTTGACGATCGAAGACCGGGTCAGCAAAACACGTTTCCAGTTCAGCATCGAAGGCCCGGATGAACAGGAGCTGGTTCGCGTCACGAACGACCTGGTTGACCAGTTGCGCACATCACGCAAACTGGCCGATGTCGCCTCCGATTTACAGAATCAGGGCTTGCAGGCTTTTATCGAGATCGATCGGGATACGGCTGGCCGACTTGGCGTGACGATCGATGCGATCGATAACGCCCTCTATAGCGCCTATGGACAGCGGCTGATTTCGACCATCTATACGCAATCGAACCAGTACCGCGTGGTGCTCGACGTGGCATCCGATTTCAGTTTGTCTCCGCAAGCCCTCAACCTGTTGTATGTTCCTTCAACCAGCGGCCGACAGATTCCCATGTCGGTGCTCGCCAAAGTGACCGAGTCGACGACCTTTCTGGCGATCAACCATTTGAACCAGTTTCCTTCAGCCACCATCTCCTTCAATCTGGCGCCGGGTGTGTCGCTGGGCGATGCGGTAGACGTGGTGCGCGAGGCACAAAAGACAATTCATATCCCTCCCAGCATCCGCACGCACTTCCAGGGGGCGGCACAGGCTTTCGAGTCGTCGCTAACCAATACCGTGTTACTGATCTTGGCCGCCATCATCACGATGTACATCGTGCTGGGTGTGCTTTATGAGAGCTTCATTCATCCGGTCACGATTCTATCGACGCTGCCGTCGGCGGGGGTCGGGGCCTTGCTGGCCTTGCTCATCAGTGGCAACGATCTGGGCATCATCGGCATCATCGGCATCATTCTGCTGATTGGCATCGTGAAGAAGAACGCGATCATGATGATCGACTTTGCGCTCGAGGCCGAGCGGAGCGAGGGCAAATCAGCACGCGAAGCAATCTACCAGGCCTGTTTGCTGCGCTTCCGTCCGATTCTGATGACGACGATGGCGGCGTTGTTCGGTGCCGTACCGCTCATGATCAGCAACGGGATTGGCAGCGAGTTGCGACAGCCCTTGGGGATCGCGATGGTCGGTGGTCTGATGGTGAGCCAGGTGCTCACCCTGTTTACCACGCCCGTGATTTACCTGTACTTCGATCGACTGGCGGCCAGGGTTAAACACCGGACCGGCTGGAACCTGAATGCACCGCCGGACCGAGGCGGGCTGGATTCGTGAATCTCGCGCGCCTGTTTGTCCACCGGCCGATTGCCACGACCCTACTGCTCGTCGCAATCACGCTATCGGGCGCACTGGCCTTTTTTCAGCTGCCGGTCTCGCCACTGCCGCAGGTCGATTTTCCGACCATTTCGGTCAACGCCCGATTGCCCGGTGCCAGCCCGGAAACCATGGCTGCCACCGTGGCCACACCGCTGGAACGATCGCTGACACGCATTGCCGGCATCACCGAAATGACGTCGGTTAGTAACCTGGGCTCGACCAACATCACGCTGCAGTTTGATCTCGATCGCAATATTGATGGCGCCGCTCGCGACGTGCAGGCCGCCATTGCTGCATCCCGTGCCCTGTTACCCACGGGGCTGCCGTCCAATCCGACCTACCGCAAGGTCAACCCGGGCGATTCCCCGATCATGGTGCTGGCCATGACCTCATCGACCATGAAGCTGGATCAGATCTACGATGTGGCCGACACCATTCTGGCCCAGCATCTCGCTCAGGTGAAGGGCATTGGTCAGGTCGTGGTCGGTGGCAGCTCGGCGCCGGCCGTTCGGATTTCGGTCAATCCGACCATGTTGTCATCGCTTAAAATCAGTGACGAAGTTGTGCGTAACGCCATCGCCAGGGCTAATCCCTATTTGCCCAAGGGCGCGCTGGAAAATAATCACCGGCGATGGCAGATCCGGGCCAATGACCAGAGCCGGACGGCAGCGGACTACAAACCGGTAATCGTGACCTGGCAAAATAACGCCCCGGTGCGCCTGGAAGATATCGCCACCGTCACCGACTCGGTGCAGGATTTACGCAATATCGGGTTGACCATGGGTAAGCCGTCCGTCATCCTGATTCTCTATCGCCAAGCCGGTGCGAATATCATCGACACCATCAACCGGGTCAAGGCCGCGCTGCCGCAGCTTGAAGCAGTCATTCCATCGGCAATCGATCTGGTTTCGGCCATGGATCGGTCGCCGACCATCCTTGCCGCCCTCAAGGAAGTGGAGCGGTCGCTATTGCTGTCTGTCGCGCTGGTTGTCCTGGTCGTGTATCTCTTCCTGAAGGATGCCAAAGCCACCTTGATTCCGGGCCTGGTGGTGCCCATCTCGCTCATCGGCACTTTCGGGGCCATGTATTTGCTGGATTACAGCCTGGATAGTTTCAGCATGATGGCCTTGACCATTGCTACCGGCTTTGTGGTGGATGACGCGATTGTCGTCCTGGAAAACATCTCCCGCTACCGTGAGTCCGGAATGCCGCTGCGCCAGGCCGTGCTGAAAGGCGCGGGGGAGGTGAGCTTTACGGTCGTCTCGATTTCACTATCGCTGATTGCGGTGTTTCTGCCCATCCTGCTGATGGGCGGTATCGTTGGCCGTTTATTTCGCGAATTTGCCGTCACGATGTCAGTCTCGATCCTGATCTCGATGGTGATATCTCTAACGGCCACCCCGATGATGTGCGACATCCTGCTCAAGGATCACGCCCATCCGGCGGGACAGAGGTCGCCATGGCACCATCGTCTCCGGGCACGTGCCGAGAATCTGACAACGTGGCTGCGCCGGATGCTGTTCTGGCTGATGGATCTCCTTCGGGCCATCGGACGTGGCGTTGCCCGTTTCAAGCGCTTTGCCCAGAAACTATTTGACCGGGCTTATCAAGGCTACGCGTTGTCGATTGGATGGGCACTGGATCACAAGCGCGTGACTTTTGCGGTATTGCTGGTGACAATCTGCATCAATATATATCTCTATAAGATTGTTCCCAAAGGGTTTTTTCCGCAGCAAGACAATGGCCGGATCATTGGTTTCATTCAGGCAGACCAATCGATTTCCTTTACGGCAATGAAGGACAAGCTGGAAACCTTTATCAATATCATCAAGGATGATCCCTCGATCCAGTACGTTTCCGGGTTTACGGGGAGTTCGCAGCGCAACTCGGGCATTGTGTTCATGTCGCTCAAGCCCTTGAGCGAACGTCAGGCATCCGCCGATCAGATCGTGGCACGTTTACGCCCCAAACTGGGCAGCGTGGCGGGTGCCAACCTGTTCCTGGTGCCTATCCAGGATGTGCGCATTGGTGGACGCCCCAGCAACGCCCAGTTCCAGTACACCTTGCAGAGTGATGACCTGGAACTCTTGAGAGCGTGGGAACCCAAAATCCGGGCCGAGATGATGAAATCGCCCATGCTGGTTGACGTCAATACAGACCAGCAGGATAAGGGCTTGCAGATGACGCTGAACATCAACCGCGACCGGGCATTCCAGCTGGGTGTAACCCCGCGAATGATCGATGCCGCGCTTAATAACTACTTCGGGCAACGTCAGGTCTCGACGATTTATCGTCCGATGAACCAGTATCGGGTTGTGCTGGATGCCGAAACACCCTTTACCGAATCACCAGAGAGTCTGCGCCGAATCTTTGTCACGACCGCCACCGGCAAACAGATTCCGTTCGCCGAGTTCGCTACCATCGAACCCACCCGGACGCCCTTACAGGTGAATCATGAGGGGGCCTTTGTTGCGTCCACCATCTCGTTCAATTTGCCCCTCGGCGCCTCGATGTCTGATGCGGCGGCAGCCGTCGCTGACGTCAATCAGCGACTAGGTGTACCGACGTCGATCCGCGGCAAATTTGCCGGAAATGCCAAAGCCTTCCAGGAGTCGTTGAAAACGCAGCCGCTGCTCATCCTGGCAGCCATCATTGCGGTCTATATCGTTCTGGGCATACTCTATGAAAGTCTGATTCATCCGCTGACCATCCTGTCGACGCTACCATCGGCGGGAGTCGGGGCACTGCTGGCGCTCCTGGCCACCGGCGTCGAGTTCAGCGTGATTGCGCTCATCGGCGTGGTGCTGCTGATTGGCATCGTAAAAAAGAACGCCATCATGATGGTCGATTTTGCCATTACCGCCCAGCGCGCTGGCGCTTCGGCCAGAGACGCGATTCATCAGGCCTGTCTGCTACGCTTCCGTCCGATTCTGATGACCACCATGGCCGCGCTGTTCGGCGCCATTCCGCTGGCGGTGGGGCACGGGGAGGGCGCCGAGTTGCGTCAGCCACTGGGTATCGCCATCGTTGGCGGTCTGATTCTGAGCCAGCTGCTCACGCTTTACACCACCCCGGTGGTGTATCTACTGCTGGATCGTTTTGCCCGTAAGCCCCGCGTCAATTTGATACAGGTAATGAACAATGGTAAGTTGACCACATGAAACATCCACGGTTATTCATCGCCATTTGTGCGGCCTCGACTGTGCTGTCGGGCTGTAACGTCGGACCGGATTACAAGCGCCCGGACGCACCGATGACGGAAACCTTCAAGCCGACCCCCGAGTGGAAGATCGCTCAGCCAGAAGACGATGTGTCGAAGGGGGCGTGGTGGCAGATTTATCGCGACCCGGTTCTGGATAGCCTGATGTCGGAAGTCGTCATCAATAACCAGAATGTTGCGTTGTATGTCGCACGGGTGCGTCAGGCACAGGCGTTGGTTAGCGGCGCCAATGCGGCGCGATATCCGTCAATCGGATTTACCGGACAGGGCGGTCGCCAAGCCTCGGGGACCGGCACAGGCAATCTGGTCAACCCGGATGGCACGATCAACGATGGCGCTCTCACCAACATGGTGAATTTCCAGCTGGGTGTCAACTGGGATTCGGACGTCTGGGGCAAACTGCGCCGGAATGTGGAATCGAAGGATGCCAGTCTGGTGGCCAGCGTGGCCGATCTGGAGAACGCCAAGCTGTCGATGCAGGTTCAATTGGCGCAGTCCTATTTCACGATCCGCTCGCTGGACTCGCTGAAGGTGTTGTATCAAAACACGACCAAACAGAACAAGCGATCCGTCGATATTACGCGTAATGCCTTCGAGGTTGGTGTCAAAGCGCGTCAGGATCTGATCAACGCCGGCGTGCAGTACAAGAGCGTCGAGGCGCAATTGATCGACGTCGATAAAGACCGCGCCGCGCAGGAGGCGATTATCGCCACGTTGATCGGTAAGCCCGCCTCAAGCTTCACAGTCGCTTTTAACCCGCTGCCGGGGCGTGCCAACATTACCGTGCCGGTTGTGCCGCCGGGATTGCCAGCAGACTTACTCGAACGCCGGCCAGACATCGCCGCCGCCGAGCGGCGTATGGCCATGGCCAATGCCCAGATCGGCTATCAGATGGCGGCATTCTTCCCCAGCCTGACGCTGAACCCCTCCGGTTTGCCAGGCAACAATCTGGGTTATTACGGCACGAGCTTCGCCAATCTGTTTACGGCGCCATTTCTGTTCTGGGGGGTTGGCCCCAGCATTGCGCTGACCTTGCTGGACTTTGGCGCACGATCGGCCAATGTGGAGCAGGCTCGGGGTGTCTATGACGAAAATGTGGCTTCTTATCGTCAGACCGTACTCACCGCACTTCAGGAAGTAGAAACCCAGCTGGCGGCATTACGCGTCCTTGAAAAGGAAGCCTCGGTGCAGGACGAAGCCGCCGATCTGGCGGAACGCGGTGTGATGATCGCGTTAAACCGTTATCAGGCCGGAATTGCCGGCTATACCGATGTGGTGGTTGCCGTGAACCAGGCGTTGGCCAACCAGCAGAAGTCCATCCAGATTGCACAACTACGACTCAATGCCAGCGTACTTCTGGTCAAAGCGCTTGGGGGCGGCTGGGACAAGAAACCCGCACCCACCAGCAGCAACGCAAAGAGCTCAACGCTTTCTCAGGGACAGACCGAGCAGGATCATCAGAACAAGCAGTCCAATCAGGGACCAGGCGGGGAGGGATAGGCCGAGGAGGGGCGGAATAGGGGCGCTGCACAGTCCCGATGCCACAAAGACCTCCGGCAACCATTGTGCCGTGGGCAAGCCGTTCAGAAACAGCTCGACCGGATCCCGGCCACACAAGACTTCAGGATGCGCCATCACCCAGAGATTGCGGATCGCTGCGCCAATACCTATCAAGGTGCCGACGATCCCCAGTGCTACCAGCACGACCCGAATCAAACGGAACGGCAAAGCCCAGGCAAAAAATGCACAAAACCCTGCAATAACAAAGGCATAACGCTGAATGATGCACATCGTACAAGGTTGCAAACCACGACCGAACTGCATAAACAACGCGGCCGCCATGGCCAGCGCTGCGCCCAGCATCACTAGCAGATAACAAATCCGGGGACTCAAACCAGCCGTTCTTTGATAAGCATTCATCAGTACATGTTAACCCATGCCTCAGATTATTTTTCTTGATGACTCCTTACTGGTGATCTGTAAACCCCCCGGTTTGCTCTCCCAACCCGGACGGCGTCCCGAGAAATGGGACAGCGTGATCACACGACTTAAGCCGCAGTACCCGGATGCGGTCGTCGTTCATCGGCTGGACGAGCCAACATCGGGACTGATGATGCTGGCCCGTGGCCAGGCCATGAGTAGCGGCCTGAGCAAGGCCTTCCGGGAACGACGGGTCAACAAGCGTTACGTCGCCATCGTTAACGGGGTAATGGCAAATGACCAAGGCAGCATCGATTTTCCGCTCATTGCCGATTGGCCAAACCGCCCACGCCAGAAAATCGACTTCGAGACGGGTAAGCCGTCGCTGACGCATTATCGGGTGCTTGAACACAATCTTTCAGAGAACTGGACGCGGGTCGATCTGGAACCCTATACGGGACGGTCACATCAATTGCGTCTGCATCTGATGGCACTTGGACATCCAATCCTGGGGGATCCGTTGTATGCCGATCCACAAACCTTTGTCCGGGCACCGCGCATGACGCTCCATGCGGCGCACCTGGACCTGGATCATCCATTGACCGGAGCAAAGCTGTCTTTTGACTCGCCAGTGCCTTTCTAGCCCCTGCGCTGATCTGCTTGTTTTGCGCATAATTTATATTATGTAAAACTAAGGATGGATTAAAAAGGAGGCGCCGCAATCAGCCCCTCCCTTTGGGCAGAACAACACGAAACTTAACGATCGGGCGCAACGCAGCTAAAGGTCATTTTGAACATGTCCCGTCGAATCGTCGGATCCTGAGGTTGATCGAAGGTCTTCACTTTCACTTGCTGCTGATTCTGGTTGCAGTAATCTCGAGCCGCAACGTTGAGATCGTCAATCGCCGGGTCCGGAATGTGTTCGGCCGCCGCCTGGGTCGGCTGACTCTTTTCAGACACCGCATAGAGATTGTCGCCATTCTTGGTCACACTCGGACCACCACAACCGGCCAGTAAGACCACCAGGACCGCTGGATAAAGAAATCGATTAGTCATCGCCGACCCTTCCCTCAAATTCTCATGGAAGCCAGAAGGGTATCAGAAATGACAAAGGCCAGTACCGGAGTACTGGCCTGATCTTTTGGAGCGGCAGAAGAGTCTCGAACTCTCGACCTATACCTTGGCAAGGTATCGCTCTACCAACTGAGCTACTGCCGCGAACAGGTCAAAATTATATAGAGACTCGGGTGTCAGGTCAAGCAAACCCCGGCTCCAATATTCCGGCCTTAACTGCCGTCTTTCAGATCCGGCCAGGCCACGTACAGGTAATAGGCCATGGACCAGAGCGTCAGAATCGCCGCCACCCAGATCAGCAAGGTGCCCCAGAATATCATGTCCAGACCAGCCACGACGCCACCATCCAGCAACATCGGTATTGCCGTTAATTGCGCTGTGGTCTTGAGTTTGCCAATCATGTTGACGGCGACGCTCTTCCGTTTGCCCATGGTCGCCATCCATTCGCGTAAGGCCGAGATGGTGATTTCACGTCCGATAATGATGATCGTCACCAGCTCGCTAACCCGCCCATCGGCAACCAGCAGCACAAGCGCTGTCGAAACGATGAGTTTATCGGCGACCGGATCGAGAAAGGCGCCGAAATTGGAGGTCTGGTTCCATTTGCGCGCCAGGTAGCCATCCAGCCAATCCGTCACGGCGGCAATGATAAAGAGGCAAGCCGAGATTTGATTGCGTGTCCCCTCGTCAACGGGTAGCACGCCGGGCACAAAGGCCAGAATCAGCAAGGGAATACAGGCAATACGTGCCCAGGTCAGAAACAGCGGCAGGTTCATCATGGTCGTTATTATCAGCGATCTTGCAGCGCCGCGTGTATTCTTTGTGCCAATTCTTCGCTCATGCCGGGCACAGCGGCAATGGCCTCGATGCTCGCAACCTGAATAGCCGAAACACTGCCAAAGCAGGTCATAAGCGCCTTACGGCGCTTGGGCCCGATCCCGGCAATGTCATCAAGTCGAGAGGCAATCCGCGCCTTCTGGCGCCGACCGCGGTGCCCCGTCAACGCAAAGCGGTGCGCCTCGTCCCGAATTTCCTGCACCAGATGCAGGCCGGGGTCATCCGGATCCAAGTGAAGCGGTTCGCGGCCATCGGCAAACACCAGTGATTCCAGCCCGGGCTTTCGCCCCAACCCTTTGGCCACGCCAACCAGCGGCATATCGGCCAGACCCAGTTCGGTCAGCGCTTCCGAAGCCTTGGCCACCTGCCCTTTGCCACCATCGATCAGCAGCAGATCGGGCCGCACCGCTTCCACACCCTGCTCATTGGGTTTGTAGCGCCGGTACACCGCCTGGTGAATCGCCGCGTAATCATCGCCGGGGGTGATGTCGGTGATATTGAAGCGCCGGTACGCCGAGCGTCGCATCCCACCCCCCTCCTTTTCGTCACTGACCCAGACCACGCAACTGGCCACCGCAGCTTCACCCTGTGTATGACTGATGTCGAAACATTCAATGCGGTTCAATTGATCAATCGCTGTGCCCGCGTTTTGCAAGGCTGTGAGCAAAGCGGCCTGACGTTTACCCTGCAGGCTCTGCATCTGGCGCCGTTGCGTCAGTGCCAGGCCGGCATTATTCATGGCGAGTTCTACCCAGGCCTTATGCTGGGTGTAATGCGGCAGATCCATCGGCAACGGCCGTCCAAGTACACCCGCCATAGTCTCGACCACGGCCTCATCGACCGGCACATTGACTAGCACCCTGCCCGGTGCCGGATGCACTGCATAATGCGCTTCGATAAATGCCGACAGCACTTCGCTCAGGGTAGCCTGTTCCAGTTGATTCGCGTTCTGCGGAAATTGCGGTCGGTCGCCCAGATGTCGCCCACCACGTACCATGGCGAGATTCACACAGAGACTACCGCCCTGCTCTGCGGCCACGATGATGTCGATGTCCTCGGCCTGATGACTATCCATGATCTGGGTATCACGCGCACGATGCAGCGCCTGAATCTGATCGCGGAACGATGCCGCCTGTTCGAAAGCCAACTGTTCCGCGGCTTGCTCCATCAACCCGGTCAATCGCTGGATGATTTCCTGATGCCGGCCTTGCACGAACATCGAAGCCGCACGAACGTCTTCGGCGTAATCCGTTTCACTAATCAGTCCCACGCACGGACCGGAGCAGCGTTTGATCTGATACAGCAGACAGGGCCGGGTTCGGTTATTGAATACCGAGGCTTCACAGGAGCGTAACCGGAATATCTTCTGCAGGAGATGCACGGCTTCACGTACCGACCATGCGTTGGGGTAAGGTCCGAAATAATCCGCATTGGGCGAGAGCGAACCCCGATGCAGGCCGATCATGGGCCAGGTCTCACGCGTTAGTCGGATATAGGGATACGACTTATCGTCGCGAAACAGAATGTTGTACTTGGGCGCCAGTTGCTTGATCAGGTGGTTTTCCAGCAATAACGCTTCGGACTCGGATGGCGTGGGCGTCACCTCTAGCTGTGCCACCTTGCGCACCATCAACGCGATACGGGGGCTGCCCAGAGTCTTGGCAAAGTACGAGGAAACCCGGCTCTTCAAATTACGGGCTTTGCCAACGTAGAGTACCTGACCATCCGCGGCAAGAAAGCGGTAGACCCCCGGCCGTTCAGGCAGCGTCCGTACCTGATCCTGCAGGGGGTGGTTCATGGCGGTTTAGAGCGCCTGAATCAGTTTGAGCGCGGCCTGGTAATCCGGGTGTGCATCAAGCTGCGCGCGGGTTAGCGGACGATTCGTGCCGAGGCCTGGTTCACCCAGCAGATTCTGAATACGTGCGGTGCGCTTCGGCTGCGCCTGTGGTTTCCATTCGGCGATCAGTTGATCCACAAAATCCGGCTTGTTACAAACAAGCAATACATCACAGCCGGCATCCCAGGCAGCATTAGCACGATCGATGATATTGCCCGCCACGCTGGCGCCTTCCATCGAGAGATCATCGCTGAAAATAATGCCGTCGAATTGACATTCGAGACGTAGTTTTTCCAGCCAGCGCGGCGAAAAGCCGGCAGGACGTTCATCAAGCACCGGGTAAATCACGTGCGCCGGCATCACGGCATCAAGCGACAGTTCGTGATATGGCTGCATATCGGTCTCGATTTCGGCCATGCTGCGCTCGTCGACGGGAATCGCCACGTGTGAATCGGCCTCGACCCACCCATGACCGGGAAAGTGTTTGCCGCACGACCCCATGCCACCCTTGCTCAAACCACGGATCAGCGCCGCAGCCAGGCGTGACACGATTTGCGGATCCTTGGAAAAACTGCGATCGCCAATAACGCCACTGCGCCCCCAATCCAGATCCAGCACCGGGGTAAATGAAAAGTCCACGCCATGGGCACGCAGTTCAGCCGCCAGCACCAGACCCACGGCTTCAGCAGCATTCTCGGCGGCGATCTTGTCCTTTGCAAACAACTCCCCCAGGGCGCGCATTGCAGGGAGGCGTGTAAACCCCTCACGGAAGCGTTGCACCCTGCCCCCTTCGTGATCCACCGTAATCGGCAATGGCGGATTACGCAGTTGAGCGATTTCCTGCGTCAGAGCCGATAATTGAACCGGAGTCTTGTAGTTACGCGAAAAGAGAATGACGCCGCCAACCAGCGGATGCGTCAAGCGACGCTTATCGGCCTCGGTGAGGGTTAGCCCCTCGACGTCAATCATCAATGGGCCATAAGTAATCTGACTATTCATAGACGCTCCACAACAACAAAGGCAAGCGCATGATCCACTTCGTCGGAAATCGACAAATGAATCTGCAGGGAACGCTGGCGTATCCAATCCTCCAGCGCGGCATCAAAAATGAAAAAAGGTTTACCCAGCGCATCGTGGCGGACACGCATGGCCGGTAATAATACGGGCGCGCGCAAACCGGTGCCCAAGGCTTTGGCCAGCGCCTCTTTGGCGGCAAAGCGTTTGGCCACGAAGCGTTCGCGGGATGGCGCAGCATCGGCTTCTGCGACCTCATCGGGATGGAGTAGATGCTGGGCGCCACGATCGGGATGGCGCGCCAGAAGCTGTCCAATTCGTTGAACAGAAACCATGTCGGTGCCGATACCGAAAATCATCGCGGTTTCAATCTTCTCAGCTCAGGCTGACAGCTTCGCGCATGAGGCGCTTCATTTCGGTGACGGCCTCGCGCAACCCGACAAATACGGCACGGCTGACGATGGCATGACCAATGTGCAACTCGCGGATACCGGGCAATGCCGCAATTGGCTGAACGTTGTAATAGTTGAGCGCATGGCCGGCATTGAAGCGCATGTCTGAGTCGCAAATCCGCTGGCCGGCATCGGCGACGAGCTGCAATTCGGTCTGAACGGCCGGCCGTTCAATATCACGGCCAGCCGCATGAAATGCATGCGCATAGGGACCCGTGTGCACTTCGCAAACCTGAATCCCGATCTCGCGTGCAGCATCGACCTGCAGCGGATTGGCATCGATAAACGCGCTGGTCATAATGCCGGCGTCACGCAGACGTGCGACGATTTCGGCAAGATGCTTTTTCTGTCCGACGATATTCAGGCCGCCTTCGGTGGTCACTTCCTGGCGTCCCTCGGGCACCAGCATGGCCATCTCGGGCTTGAGCGCACAGGCAATCCCGACCATCTCGTCGGTGGCCGCCATTTCCAGATTCAGTTTGATCTGCGTCAGATCGCGTAGCTTACGCACATCGGCGTCCTGGATATGGCGCCGGTCTTCGCGCAGATGAACGGTAATGCCATCCGCGCCCCCCAGATGCGCTTCCACCGCGGCCCAGACCGGATCCGGCTCATAGGTGCGACGCGCCTGACGGAGCGTGGCAACGTGATCAATATTTACACCGAGTTCAATCATGATTCAAAGTTACAGGTCGGTCAGATCTTCAAAAAGACGACGGCTGTGTAGCTGTCGCCCGTTCAGGTAAAACGCCATCAGACTCCGCATCAGCTGTTTGCTTTCTGCGAGGCTGACCGGATCGCCAAACGACTCGGCGTCCATATCCAGCAATGTTTTGCCGCTTATTGTACCGGCGACGGAAGAATCAGCGACTACCCGAGGGCCCGATTCCATTTCGTACAAATAGCGGCACTGCGGTCGAATAGCCTCACCCGAGGTGTCATGCGACAGCATTAGTCCATAACCCAGTTCACCCAAGAGACACTTTTCGAAGCTGCGCAGACAAGCTGAAAAAAACGCCGCATCCGGCCCCGTGGATGCTGTCAGTGCCACCAGGGTTTTGCTGTAATGGTCAAAGACCTGCTCGTGCGCATCTTCTCGCGGCAAGAGATTGAGCAGCAATTCGTTCAAGTAATACCCGCATAATAAGGCGCGGCCCTGAAGCAGCGGCTGCCCGCCCTGCCACTCGGCATGGTGCAAGGTCACAACCTCCCCTTTGCCACTCCAGGTCATCTCCAGTGGCTGGAAGGCCATCAGCACTCCCCGCATCGCAGAACGCGGCCGGCGAACGCCCTTGGCGACGAGAGCGATACGCCCATAATCCCGGGTCATCGCTTCCAGCACCAGGCTGGTCTCTCGGTACGGCCGGGTATGCAGCACAAACGCGGCCTGGCGTTCAACCTTGATCGGGCGCATGGTGTGACTGACCGCGCCGGTTATTCGTAACCCAGTGAGCGCAGCAGGCGTTCATCGTCTGCCCAACCGGATTTCACCTTGACCCACAGCTCCAGGTAAACCGTACCACCGAACAGCCGGGTCATATCCTGACGTGCCTCACTGGCGATCCGCTTGAGGGTCTCGCCGCCCTTGCCGATCACGATGGCTTTGTGTGATTCGCGATCGACGACCACGGCGGCAAAGATACGGCGTAACTCACCCTCGGTTTCGAACTTTTCGATTTCAACGGTCGTTGCATAAGGCAACTCATCACCGAGCAATCGGAAGAGTTTTTCCCGGATGTATTCGGCGGCGAGAAAACGTTCACTCCGATCGGTCAGTGTGTCGGGATCGTAGAGGAAGCCTTGTTGCGGCAAGGCCTTGCGAATCTCTCCCAGTAAGGCATCTGTCTGGGTTCCCTTTTCGGCGCTCACGGGGACGATGGCACACCAGTCACGGATTACAGACAGTTCGGCGACAAAGGGCAGCAAAGTCGCCTTGTCCTTGAGTTGATCGACCTTATTGAGCACCAGAATGACGGGTTTATCTTCGGGCAACAACGCAACGACCTTGCGATCCTGTTCACCATAACGCCCCGCTTCGATCACCAGACAGATCACATCGACATCTTGCAGCGCCTGGGTGACGCCCCGGTTCATAGTGCGGTTGAGGGCAGAACTATGCTTGGTCTGAAAGCCCGGGGTGTCGACGAAGACATATTGCGCATCCTCGTCAGTGCGCACCCCCATAATGCGGTGACGTGTGGTTTGCGCTTTACGCGAGGTAATGCTCAACTTCTCACCGATGAGTCTGTTCAACAGCGTTGATTTTCCAACGTTCGGGCGGCCAACCAAGGCAACCAAACCGGCGGACGTCAGCGGGGTCTCGTTCAGGGTCTGTGTCTGATCGTTCATGATGCCCTACCCTTTTTCTTGCCTTTGTCAGGTAGCGCTTCCAGTTGTTGCAGGACCAGTTCCGCCGCCTGCTGTTCTGCGGCGCGTCGGGTCACACCACTACCCCGGGCTTCGACCGCGAAGGCAGGCACCCGACACAGCACCTCAAAGGT
Source organism: Pseudomonadota bacterium (assembly GCA_039805725.1). Taxonomy (GTDB): domain Bacteria; phylum Pseudomonadota; class Gammaproteobacteria; order Burkholderiales; family Rhodocyclaceae; genus Fluviibacter. The sequence goes on from JBDLTT010000051.1 coordinate 37,160, forward strand.
CTGCGCATGCGCTGCACCGGTTACGCTCGGTGATTCATAGGTCGGCAACCCGCAGCGTCGACCTTGCAACCATTCCTGCAGGCGCGTCTTGGCGTCTTTCGCTGAGGGCAAACGCGCAAGGTCTATCGCACGGATCCGTGTGTCAAAGGCCGACAAAATGACCTGCCGAGCGGCCGGGAAACCGCCGTCACGCCACAACGCGCCATACAGCGATTCAACCGTATCGGCCAGAATCGACGGGCGGTGTTGCCCGCCACTCTTGAGTTCGCCCTCACCCAGACGCAGATAGCGGCTAAGATTCAGCTCTTCGGCCACCGACACCAGTTGTTCCTGACAGACCAGATTGGCGCGAAGACGCGACAGATCGCCCTCGGGTAAATCCGGAAAGTTTTGATACAGGGCTTCGGCAACAACGGCGTTCAGAATCGAATCGCCGAGAAACTCCAACCGCTCGTAGTGATGGCGTCCGAAGCTCCGGTGGGTCAACGCCTGCTCCAGTAGCGCACGATCAGCAAAGCGATACTGAATGGCCGCTTCCAGTTCGGTCAGCACGCTCTGGGTCGGCGAGGCGTTCATGATGATCCGGGATGATCAGCGAAAAGCGCCGATGCGTCCCATATCTCCCCAGTGAAACCAGATGAAGAAGGCCTTGCCGACAATATTGGCATCCGGCACAAAACCCCAGACACGACTGTCTTTGCTGTTATCGCGGTTATCGCCCATTGCAAAATAATGCCCTTCGGGTACTTTGCAGACAAAGCCGGCGCTGTCGTAGCGGCACTGGTCACGATACGGAAAACGCACCACATCTGGCACAAACGATGGCGCATCACCGTCGTTGAGCGTGTTGTAACTCACGTCGCCCAGCGTCTCGCGAAACATGTGTGAGCTCACCATCCGGTCGTTATGCAGATAATCCGGTTCAGCGCTGCGCGGCACCGGCACGCCGTTGATGCTGAGCTGCTTGTTCTGATAGCTGACCGTATCACCCGGCAAACCGATCACACGCTTGATGTAGTCGACATTGGGATCGGGCGGATAACGAAAAACGACCACATCACCCCGGGCAACCGGTTTACCACCAGCGATCTGCGTGCCAATGATCGGTAGGCGAAGACCATAGGTGAACTTGTTAACGAGGATATAGTCACCCACTTGCAGCGTGGGAATCATCGACCCGGAGGGAATCTTGAAGGGCTCGACCACAAAGGAACGAAGTGCGAATACGGCCAGAATGACCGGGAACAGGCTCGCGCCCCACTCCACCCAGATCGGATTCTTGCTACCCGGCGCCCGGAGCTTACGGGCGTAAAGAACATCAATCAGCCACAGAATGCCCGTCGCCAATGTGACCAGAAACAGAATTAGTGCAAAGTTCATTCAGTCGTCCCAGTTACTTGCCGTCGACGCGTAGTACCGCCAGAAAGGCTTCCTGCGGCACTTCCACGGTACCGATCTGCTTCATGCGCTTCTTACCGGCCTTCTGCTTTTCAAGCAGTTTCTTCTTCCGCGAGATATCGCCACCGTAACACTTCGCCAGCACGTCCTTACGCATCGCCTTGACGGTCTCGCGAGCAATGATCTGCGCCCCCAGAGCCGCCTGAATGGCCACATCGTACATCTGGCGCGGAATCAGTTCACGCATTTTGCTGACCAGTTCGCGACCACGGAATACCGAGCTAGAGCGGTGCACGATCAGCGACAGCGCATCCACCTTGTCGCCATTGATCAGCACATCGAGCTTGACCATGTCGGCCGACCGGTATTCTTTGAACTCATAGTCCAGCGAGGCATAGCCACGCGACACCGACTTCAGCTTGTCGAAAAAGTCGAAGACCACTTCGGACAGCGGCAGTTCGTAAATCATTTGCACCTGACGTCCGTGATAACGCATATCGATCTGCGAACCGCGCTTCTGGTTACACAGCGTAATCACCGGGCCTACGTAATCCTGGGGCAAGAAAATAAACGCCGTAATGATGGGTTCGCGAATCTCCTCGATCTTGCCGATATCCGGTAGCTTCGAGGGGTTCTCCACAATGATCTGTTCGCCGTTGCGTAGGCCTACCTCATAGACCACCGTCGGCGCGGTCGTGATGAGATCCATGCCGAATTCACGTTCCAGGCGCTCTTGCACAATCTCCATATGCAAGAGACCGAGGAAGCCACAGCGGAAACCGAAGCCCAGCGCCTGAGACACTTCCGGTTCGAATTGCAGCGCCGCATCATTGAGCTGGAGTTTTTCCAGCGAGTCGCGTAGCTGTTCGTATTCGTTCGGTTCCACCGGATACAGACCGGCGAAGACCTGCGGTTTGATTTCCTTGAAACCTTCCAGCGGTTTATCAGCCGGACGATCAGCCAGCGTGATGGTGTCACCGACGCGCGCCGCCTTCAGTTCCTTGATATTGGAAATGATGAAACCGACTTCTCCGGCGGAGAGCTGGGTTTGCTGCTTCGACTTGGGAGTGAAGATGCCGACCTGCTCACACAGATGCGTCGAGCCCGACGACATCAATTTCATGCGGTCTTTGGGTTTGAGCACGCCATCAATCACGCGGACCAGCATCACGACACCGACATAGTTGTCAAACCAGGAGTCGACAATCAGTGCTTTGAGCGGCGCATCCGGGTCGCCGACTGGCGCCGGAATCTTCTGCACCACCTGCTCGAGAATCTCATCGATGCCGATACCGGTTTTAGCGCTGGCTTCCACCGCCTCTGTCGCATCGATGCCGATCACATCTTCGATTTCGGCGCGGGCATTGTCCGGGTTCGCCGACGGTAGATCGATCTTGTTCAGAACCGGTACGACTTCGACCCCCAGATCAAGGGCCGTATAACAGTTGGCGACCGTCTGGGCTTCGACGCCTTGCGACGCATCGACGACCAGTAGTGCGCCTTCGCAGGCTGATAGTGAACGCGAGACCTCGTAGGAAAAATCCACGTGTCCGGGCGTGTCAATCAGGTTCAAGCGGTAGGTCTGGCCATCTCTGGCCGTGTAATCCAGTGCCGCCGTCTGCGCCTTGATGGTAATGCCGCGTTCTTTTTCGATATCCATCGAATCCAGAACCTGGGCTTCCATTTCACGGTCAGACAAGCCGCCGCAGCGATGAATCAGACGATCGGCCAGGGTCGATTTACCGTGGTCGATATGGGCGATGATCGAAAAGTTGCGTATGTGCTTCAAGAGAATCCGTCTTCCGGCCATCGGCCGGTAAAAATGCCAAAACCCTGATCCGACGCTCAGCGCCAGTCAACCCGCTATTCTACCGGATCAGAGCCGCCACCGGCGGCTCTTCGGGCCAGGATTCCCTAGCGGGAAGTCCCTTGCGGTATTGGCACAAAAATCTGGATATTGGCACGGCGGATCAGCAGCGTGGCCGGCAGACGGCTATCGAGTTGATTCATCAGCTGATTGAACTGCTGCACCGAGCGGACTTCCTGGGTGTCGCCCTGGAATACGACTGCCAGAATGACATCGCCAGGGCGTAAGTCAATACGGCTACCCGGACGGACGTCGATGACCATGACGCCTACATTCAGGCGCATCTGTTGCTTCTGCTCGGCGCTCAGGTCAGACAGGGCAATTCCCAGGCGGCTATTGGTGCCTTGGGCAGCTGACCGGGAAGCCGGTTTGGTGCTGGTCACCCGCTCGTCCTGGAATTCGCCGATCGTCACCATGACAGTTCTCGTCTGACCTTTGCGCCATAGGTCGGCCTGAACACGGCTGCCGGGCTTCATCAGTCCCACCATGCGCGGCAAATCGCTCGAGGTCGTGACCGGTTTGCCGTCGAAACGCAGGATGACATCACCCGGTTCAATGCCGGCACGCGCCGCCGGACCATTCGGTTCAACGCTGTTCACCAGCGCACCACCCGCTTTGGGTAAGCCGAAGGCTTCTGCCATTTCACGGGTGACTTCCTGAATCGAGACGCCCATCCGGCCATGGCTGGCACGGCCACGCGTGCGCAGCTGTTGCTGGATGTCCATGGCCAGATCGATCGGAATGGCGAACGAGATCCCCATAAAACCGCCCGAGCGGCTGAAGATCTGCGAGTTGATCCCGACGACCTCGCCCTTCAGGTTAAACAGCGGGCCACCGGAATTCCCCGGGTTAATGGCCACATCGGTCTGAATGAATGGCACATAATTTTCCTGAGGCAACGCACGTCCCTTGGCGCTGACAATACCGGCCGTCACCGAATGTTCGAAACCAAAGGGGCTACCAATCGCCACGACCCACTCACCGGGCTTCAGCTGACTGGAATCGCCCAGTCGAACGGCCTGAAGGCCGCTGGCTTCGATCTTGATCAAAGCGACATCGGTCCGCTTATCGGCACCGATCACTTTGGCGCGAAACTCGCGTTTATCCAGAAGTTTGACCGTGACTTCATCGGCCCCGTCGATGACGTGGGCGTTGGTCATCACATAGCCATCGGCGCTGATGATGAAACCGGAACCCAGCGAGCGGTTCTCCGGTTGCTGTTGCATGCCGCCGGGCGCCTGTGGGAAGAAACGACGGAAGATTTCAAAGGCCGGGTCGCTCGGATCCATCGGAAAACCGTTGGTCGCCGACTTGGCACGGCCATTCTGCACTGTACTGATGTTCACCACGGAAGGCGATTGCTTTTCAGCCAGCTCCACAAAATCCGGCAGAGCGCGGGTCTGGGCCAGAACCGTTAGCGGCGTGACCAGGCCAATGACTAGTACAACCATCAGCAGATGTAGCAGGCGGGACAGACGACCAGACTTCATGATGTTCACTTCAGAGACGTTCAAGAATACGGGGGGAGACCATGGGGGCGCGGCGTTGCGAGACATGGAGTTGCGCCCAGGCGGCAATCAGACCTACCCCGGCACCGATCATGGCGCCGACATCATGGCTGACCTGCCACCGCATCGGCAACAGATCCGGCAACAAGGCGGCTCCCAGCAGACTGCCGGCAAAAAACAGTACCAGTGAAACGACGTAGGTCCGGGTCACGCCACGCGACAAAAAATCATCCGGAATGGCGACACGTACTTTGTCACCCACCGACAAACCGATGGGGTCGGACACCACCATGGATTTAGGTTTTGAACACAGAGGTTGCGCCAGGCTCACGCCGCCACACCCCCCGGGTTCGTTGCAGCGGCCACAGCCACCATTGACTTCAAACTCGAGACGTACGAGACCCAGGCCTTCCGGGCCTTGCAGGGTTTGTACGACGGAGGCGTCTCGTTCAGCCATGGGCGAATCCTACGATAAATCGGTTCAGCATGTCTTATAAATTGCTTAGGAGGTTTTCAACCCGCATCGACCCGTGCCCAGAAGGCCATCCAGGTGATGCGTTCTGTTTGAAACCCGGCGTCACGCCCACGTGGCGTTTCACCACGGAGTACCTGCCGAGTCATCGTGTAGTAATACAGTTGCTCGTGCACGGTCTCGTTCCAGCGCATTTGCTCCGTCAAGCCCGCTTCGCCGTCCACAAAAGCGGATGCCCAGCTTTCCTGGCTGGCGAGGTTGTCAGACTTTAGCGGACTCATACGGGCTCCATCAGATGTTTGAGGTCTTGCGCGATCGCTTCACGGGCGCGGTGAATCCGCGAGCGCACCGTACCGACCGGCACCTGTTGAAGTTGGGCTATTTCTGCATAACTCAAGCCCCCCTGCTCGCGTTGCTCGAAAGCCTCGCGCAAGGGCTCGGGCAAGGCATCCAGGGACTTCTGGATAGCGCCGGCCAGTTCCTGCTGCCAGAGTTGCTCTTCTGGTGTTGGGGGTAGATGTGACCAACCATCGGCCGGCTCCAGCGATGCATCCAGCTCATCATCGCCTGTACTCATCGGCACGTTATCGGGACGCTTCTGCAGCGCCTTACGCCAGGCCAGATAGCTATTGCGCGCAATGCGGCTCAGCCAGGTTGCAAAACTGGATTCGCCGCGAAACCCGGCAAGCGAGACATAGGCCTTGAACAGGCTTTCCTGGAACAACTCTTCCGCTGCCGGTCGATCCTTTGTCAGGCGGGTCAGCCAGCGCAAAATACCACTCTGACACGGCAAGACCAGCGCCTCGAAAGCCGAGCGATCGCCATCCTGCGCAGCGGCGACCAGGGCTTCTTCGGCGCGTGGCTCAAGGCCTTTGGCAGACGATAGAGAGGTCAAGAAAAGCTCGGGAAGAGAAAGGAAGAAGCGGTAGAATGCGCACTATATTACAGAGTCCAGCGCATCACCGGCCATCTATCTTGAACCTCACCGCAACCCATTCGCCGACCCGATCCCACTTCGACGTGCTGATCATCGGCAGCGGCTTGGCCGGTCAAAGCTCGGCGCTGTGTCTGGCCGATGCCGGACTCAAGGTCGGCTTGGTCAGCAAGCGTGCCGTCACCGACTCTGCCTCCGGTTGGGCGCAGGGCGGCATTGCCGCCGTCCTCGATCGCACCGACTCTCTGGAAAGCCATATCGAAGACACGCTGAATGCAGGCGCGCACCTGAACGACCCGGCGGCCACCCGCTTCGCCGTCGAGCAAGCCCCCGAGGCCATCCAGTGGCTCATCGACCGCGGCGTGCCCTTTACCCGTGAAGACGGCAAATACCATCTCACGCGCGAAGGCGGCCACAGCCACCGCCGCGTGATTCACGTCGACGATGCCACCGGCGCCGCCGTCCAGGCCACGCTCACGCCACAGGTAATGAATCATCCGAACATCACGGTGATGGAAGACCATATCGTGGTCGACCTGATTACCGCCAAAAAGATCGGTCGACAGCGTTTCTCGCGCGCCAATCGTTGCCTCGGCGCCTATGTCCTCGACAGCACTACGGGCACCGTGCACACCATGGCCGCAGCGCATACGCTGCTGGCCACCGGCGGCGCCGGTAAGGTCTATCTCTATACGACCAACCCCGACACATCGACCGGTGACGGTATCGCCATGGCCTGGCGTGCCGGCTGTCGGATCGCCAACATGGAATTCATCCAGTTTCACCCCACCTGCCTGTATCACCCGAAGGAAAAGTCGTTCCTGATCAGCGAAGCTGTTCGTGGTGAAGGCGGTCTGCTCAAACGGCCGGACGGTACACGCTTTATGGACGAGTACGATCCGCGCGCCGAACTGGCCCCACGCGATATCGTGGCGCGCGCCATTGACGCCGAAATGAAGCGGCATGGGCTGGACTGTGTCTACCTCGACATCAGCCACCAACCCGCCGAGTTCGTAAAGACTCACTTCCCGACGATTTATGAACGTTGTCGCCAACTCGGTATCGACATTACCCGGGAACCGATTCCCGTCGTGCCTGCCGCCCATTACACCTGTGGCGGCGTGATCGTCGATCAGCACGCACGTACAGATATTCCCGGTCTCTATGCGGCCGGCGAAGTGACCTGTAGCGGCCTGCATGGCGCCAACCGCCTGGCCTCGAACTCGCTACTGGAATGTCTGGTGTATGCACGTGCAGCCTCGGATGACATCATCGCCCATCCCCAACCGATATCCGATAATTTGCCGCTGTGGGATGAAAGCCGCGTCACCGATGCCGATGAAGAAATCGTCATTTCACACAACTGGGATGAGTTACGCCGTTTCATGTGGGACTACGTCGGCATTGTGCGCACCACTAAGCGTCTGTTACGCGCCCAACATCGTATCCGCCTACTCTTCCGCGAGATCGACGAGTTCTACGCTAATTTCCGCATCAGCCATGACCTACTGGAGCTACGAAATCTGGTGCAGACGGCCGATCTCATTGTGCGTTCGGCGCTCAAACGCAAAGAAAGCCGTGGCCTGCATTACTCGCGGGATTATCCCGATACACTGAAGCAGGCGAAGAACACCATATTGCGAAAAAGAATTTAACGGTTGGCCAACTGCCGGCGCGTTAACCGGGCCCATATCAGTAATCGCCGCCACTCGAGGTATTGGCCATCGCCCAGGCTGTCCGGTAGCAATACCACGGTATGATTGAGCCAAGATGGCAAACGACCTGGCGCCTGCGAATCCCGCTCAAACTGCAGCACAATCAACCAGGGATAGACGCTGGCATGCGTGCAGCGCAAGACCATTTCGGCCGGAGTCTGATCCAGCAGCACGCTGCACCCCAACGGCCGATAGCTGAACATCAGCGTGCAGGCGGGAATACGGGTGCGACGCCAGCCATCGGCAAAAATCGCCGCTAGCGCCAGAATCGCCACCACCAGTTCAGCGCCCGACAAACGCGTCTGGCTGATGCCGAGCAAGCTCAGCAGCAGGACCAAAAGCAACGCCGCCCGGAGGCGGCGTGATGCCATCGGCCGGAGTTCAAACCGGCGACGATTCATGATGCTCAGACGCGTTTGAAGACCAGCGACCCGTTAGTGCCGCCAAAACCGAAGTTGTTCTTCAGTGCGACATCGATTTTCATCTCGCGTGCCGTATTGGCGCAGTAATCCAGGTCGCACTCCGGATCCTGATTAAAGATATTGATGGTCGGCGGCGAAATCTGGTTGTGCACGGCCAGCACGGTAAACACCGACTCCAGACCACCAGCGCCACCCAGCAGGTGACCGGTCATCGACTTGGTCGAGTTTACGACCAGTTTTTTGGCGTCGGCACCGAACAGTAGCTTGATCGCTTCGGTTTCGTTCTTATCCCCGAGCGGCGTCGAGGTACCGTGCGCGTTCAGATATTGCACATCACCCGTATTCACACCGGCATTCTTCAGTGCGGCGGCCATACTGCGCTTCGGACCGTCGGTATCCGGCGCGGTCATGTGATACGCGTCACCGCTCATGCCAAAACCGCCAAGCTCGGCATAAATCTTGGCGCCACGCGCCTTGGCGTGTTCGTATTCTTCCAGCACCAGAACCCCGGCACCCTCACCCAGCACGAAGCCATCACGGTCTTTGTCCCATGGACGGCTAGCGGTCGCCGGATCATCGTTACGCTCAGACAGCGCACGGGCGGCACAGAAGCCACCCAGACCCAGCGGCGAAATCGTTGATTCGGCGCCACCGGCAACCATGATATCGGCGTCGCCGTATTCGATCAGGCGGCCAGCCATACCGATGGCGTGCAGACCGGTCGTACAGGCAGTAACCGTGGCGATGTTCGGGCCTTTGAATCCGTACATGATCGACAGGTTGCCCGAGATCATATTGATGATCGAGCCCGGCACGAAGAACGGCGAGATCTTGCGCACGCCGGCGGCATCATAGGTCGCTTTGGTGTCTTCGATCATCGGCAGACCGCCAATGCCCGAACCCACGCAGATCCCGATGCGCTCGGCGTTGGCCGGATGCTCGGTCAGACCGGCATCGCGGATCGCCTGAATACCGGCCGCCATACCATAGTGGATAAAGGTATCCATGCGGCGGGCTTCTTTGGCCGGCAGATAGTCGGCAACGTTGAAGCCTTTGACTTCACCGGCGATGCGTGAAGGAAACGTGCTGGCATCGAAACGTGTCACTGCCGTAATGCCGCTCTTACCGGCAACCAGGTTAGCCCAGGCCTCCGGGACGGTGTTACCTACCGGGCTGATGACGCCCAATCCTGTGACGACAACGCGACGACGCATGTCTGCTCCTTCAGCGACCCGGCGCAAATCCGGGCTTAGATAAAATTACGGCCGACACGAAAGCGTCGGCCGCAGTGACGCAACAAGCGACAAATTACTTCTGATGCGACTTGACGTAGTCGATCGCTTGCTGAACCGTGGTGATCTTCTCGGCATCTTCATCCGGAATTTCGCATTCGAATTCCTCTTCGAGTGCCATCACGAGTTCAACCGTATCCAGCGAATCTGCGCCCAGATCATCCACGAACGACGACTCATTCTTCACGTCTGCTTCGTTGACGCCGAGTTGTTCGGCCACGATCTTTTTGACGCGCTGTTCGATGTTATCCATTGAAGCTCCTATTACCCTTCTTAGTAGGTGGTGGAAAAGCAGGCTCTATTCTACCAAAACACAGAAAAGCGCGAAACTTTCCTTGAACTTTCCTGTGTGCGGTGCAAAAAACTTAGGGCAGGTACATACCGCCGTTGACGTGGATGGTGGTGCCGGTCACGTAGGACGCGGCCGGCGACACCAGGTAAGACACCGCCGCCGCGATATCTTCCGGGGTACCGAGGCGACCCAGCGGAATATTGCCCAGCAGTGCGGTTTTCTGGCCCTCGTCCAACGCCTTGGTCATATCGGTGTCGATAAACCCCGGTGCGACGCAATTGACGGTAATACCGCGGCTACCCAGTTCCCGGGCCAGCGAACGGGTCATGCCGCTCACACCGGCCTTGGCGGCGCAATAGTTAGCCTGACCCGCATTGCCGGCGTGCCCAACGACCGAAGTGATGTTGACGATCCGCCCGGTACGCGCCTTCATCATGCCGCGCATCACGGCGCGGCACATGCGGAAGACCGCCTTCAGGTTGGTATCGAGCACATCATCCCAGTCTTCGTCCTTCATGCGCATGGCCAGGGTGTCGCGGGTAATGCCCGCGTTATTCACCAAAACCGTGATCGCCGCACCGGTTTTGGCTTCGATATCGGCAATAAGCGCATCCACGCCAGCGGCATCACGCACATCCAGCGCCGCGCCCCACCCTGCACCGCCGGCGGCCTTGATGGCTTCGGTAATGCTGGCAGCACCAGCATCGCTGGTGGCCGTACCGATGACGGTCATGCCCTGACGGGTCAGTTCCATGGCGATGGCGCGACCAATACCGCGCGATGCGCCGGTGACGAGTGCAACTGTGGCAGTCATAAAGATTCCTTAGCTCAGAGAAAGATTGGCGTTCACCGATTCGGCATCGGCCAGAGCAACACCCGTAATACCATCGGCACAACGCTTGGTCAGACCGGCCAGCACCTTACCCGGGCCACATTCAGCGGCCGTGGTCACGCCCATCGAGGCCATTTTCTGGATGATCTCGACCCAGCGCACCGGTTTGGCGGCCTGGCGCACCAGAGCGTCTTTGATCCTGGCCGGATCAGTTTCAATGGCGACGTCGACGTTGTTGATCACCGGAATCACCGGGGTCGCCACGGCGATATCCGCCAGAGCCACCGCCAGGCGATCGGCTGCCGGCTTGAGCAGCGACGAATGGAACGGCGCCGACACCGGCAGCAATACCGCGCGCTTGGCGCCACGCGCCTTACACGCTTCACAGGCGCGTTCGACGGCGCCCTTGTGGCCAGCGATCACGGTTTGACCCGGGGCGTTGAAGTTCACCGGCTCAACCACTTCACCCTGGGCGGCTTCGGCACAGGCGGCGGCAATGCCGTCATCGTCCAGACCCAGAATCGCGGCCATGGCCCCGGTACCGGCCGGCACAGCTTCTTGCATGGCGGCGGCACGCAGGCGCACCAGCGGCACGGCATCGGCCAGTTTCAGAGCACCGGCTGCCACCAGCGCCGAATATTCACCCAGGCTATGACCGGCAACAACGGCGGGTGTTTTACCGCCCAGGCTTTCCCATAGGCGCCAGGCAGCGACACCGGCGGTGAGCATAATCGGTTGGGTATTTACCGTCAGCGCCAGCTTCTCGGCCGGGCCTTCGGCAACCATCGTCCACAAATCTTCACCCAGTGCGGCCGAGGCTTCATCAAAGGTGGCGCGCACCACCGGCGCATCACCATAGGCGGCCATCATGCCGACTGATTGGGAACCCTGACCGGGAAAGACAAACGCAAAAGTCATACAAGACTCCAAAAGATTAAATCAATCGTCGGATGGAATGAAGCGCAAGGCGCACGGAGCGCAGCGAACGAGACATATCACTAGGATAGGCGAGAGAGCGAGCACCGCGCAACACAGCGATTCGTCCAGTCCGTGATTGATCAGTAGCGGAGCAGCACACTGCCCCAGGTGAAACCACCGCCCACCCCTTGGAGCATTAACGTCTGACCACGTTTCACGCGGCCGTCTTTAACGGCTTCATCCAGCGCCAGCGGCACTGACGCGGCCGACGTATTGCCATGATGATCCACGGTGATGATCACACGATCCGTCGTCAGCGACAGACGCTTGCCGATGGCATCGATGATGCGCACATTGGCCTGATGCGGAATCAGCCAGTCGATCTGATCCGGCGATACACCCGCCGACTCGCAGCACTCGATGGCGCTGTCGGACAAGGCGCGCACGGCAAACTTGAAAACCGCCTGGCCATCCATGCGTAGAAACGGGTCGCCAACGACCTTACCGCTATGCACCTGACCCGGCACATTGAGAATATCGGATTGAGAACCATCGGCATGCAGGGAGGTTGCCAGAATGCCTGGTGTGTCGCTGGCCTTGAGCACCACGGCACCGGCGCCATCACCGAACAGCACGCAGGTACCGCGGTCTTCCCAGTCCATGATGCGCGAAAACACTTCGGCCCCTACAACCAGCGCCGTCTTGTGGCTACCGGAACGGATAAATTTCTCGGCAATCGTCAGAGCGTAAACAAATCCCGAGCACACCGCTTGCACGTCAAAAGCGGTGGCACCGACATTGCCGAGTTTGCCCTGCATCAGACAGGCCGTGCTCGGAAAAATCATGTCGGGCGTGGAAGTCGCCACAATGATCAGATCCAGATCGGCGGCGTCGACACCGGCATCAGCCAGTGCACGACGCGAGGCCTCTTCGGCCAACATGCTCGAGGTCATACCCTCCGGCGCATGGTGACGTGAGGCGATCCCGGTCCGGGTGACAATCCAGTCATCGCTGGAATCCAGACCCTTTTCCTTGATCAATGCCTCATTGGAGATCGGTGCGCCCGGCAGGTAACTACCAATACCAGCCAGCTGGGCGTAAATCGTTTGTGCCATCAGGCATCTCCCGTTGCGTCTTCGTCCTTGGCCGGATCTTTGAGCAACGCTGCAGTGGTTGAAGCGGTAAAGCGGGATACGCGATGCGCAATTTTTTCGATCACGCCGTTCTCCGCTTCGTGATAAGCCTCACGAAGGGCATAGCCGAATGCGAAGGCGTCGGCCGATCCATGACTTTTGATGACGGTGCCCTTGAGACCGAGCAGCGTCGCGCCGTTATAACGACGATGATCCAGGCGCTTCTTGAAACGGCTCAACACCGGCAACGCCAGCAGCGCGATCAGACGCGTCAACAGATTACGCTGGAATTCTTCGCGCAGATAACGACCCATCATCTGGGCCAGGCCTTCTGACACTTTCAGTGCGACGTTGCCGACAAAGCCGTCACAGACGACGACATCAGCCTCACCCTTGTAGACACCATCACCTTCGACGTTGCCGACAAAGTTCAGGTCCGTCGCGCGCAGCAACTCGGCCGCCTGCTTCACGACCTCGTTACCCTTGATCTCTTCTTCACCGATATTGAGCAAGCCGACGCGCGGTTCGGCGATATGCTGCACGGCATTGGTCAACATGGAGGCCATGATACCGAACTGCAGCAGATGCTCCGCCGTGCAATCGACATTCGCGCCCAGATCCAGAATTCGGGTCTGACCCGTCATCGTCGGCACCACGGTACAGATCGCCGGGCGATCAATACCCGGCAGCATCTTCAGGACAAAACGGGAGATCGCCATCAGGGCGCCGGTATTGCCGGCCGACACGCAGGCATCGACCGCGCCGGATTTCACCAGATTGATGGCCACACGCATCGATGAGTCTTTTTTATTGCGCAGGGCGAGCGCCGGCGGCTCATCCATCCCCACGACTTCACTGGCATGCACGATGTGCAAACGATCACGCACCGCCTTATCGGGGGATGCGCGGCGCAGACGGTTTTCCAATGCGGTGGATTTACCCACCAGCGTCAATTCAGCTTCCGGAAACTCGGCGGCAAACGCCAATGCAGCGGCAACCGTGACCTTGGGGCCATGGTCGCCACCCATACAGTCAATCGCGATTTTGACGGTCATATCCGTTCAAAGCTCACGTTGATCGACGGTCAGGTAAAACGCCTGACCTGCCCGATTAGGCGTCGGTTGTCTTAACAACCTTCTTGCCGCGGTAAACACCCGACGGCGAAATGTGGTGACGACGATGCACTTCACCGGTCGTCGGCTCGATGGCCAGCGGCGGATTGCTCAGCGAATCATGGGCACGATGCATACCGCGCTTCGACGGGGATTTTTTGTTCTGTTGAACTGCCATGTTGATACTCCTAGTTAAATCGTAACTGCCTGAATTTCTATCGACCTAATGCTTCAGGGTCTTTAGCTGCGCCAGCGCCGCAAACGGATGTTCATCGCCCGAATCGCTTACCGTCACCGGTAAGCCGCATTCTTCGTGCATGGGCACGATGGGCAGTGAAAGCATCAATTCATCTTCCACCAACGCCAACGTCATCACGCGCGACGAATCGGGCATCGGAAGATATTCGACCGCATCGGCGCCCAAATCCTCTTCCAGGGCATCGAATCGCTCCAATGCCGCTGCATCCGCCACCCATGCCACCGTGTGTTCGTGGTTGATCACCACGGTCACCGGCTGCAGGCAACGCTGACAGGACTGTTCCAGCTGTGCCGCCAGTGTAATCGTCATGGTGGGTTGCCGCTCTACACCAAAACCTGCGTGCAAGGACACCTGAACCATGCCAGATTGACTGACGAGCAGATCGGCCAGACGCGTAAAATCAGACACCGGCACATCGCCGCTCCAGGCAAAGGCCTCGCGCGCGGCAACGGTCGGGTCAAAACTTTCCGGCAAACCGGCAGATGACATCCAGATCTGTCCCGTTGAAAAACGGCGAATGATACCATCCGCAGGCCGAATTGTTGAGGTTTTTGTGGTGATAAACCTCGCCAACCCTTTGAATGCTATCGAAAGCACGCTCATCATGACTGTCCAGACACCTGCCGCAATGACCCGGAGACTGATTCTCGGTTCCAGCTCGGTCTATCGTCGTCAACTCCTGGAACGCCTGGGCATCCCTTTTGAAGTCATCAGCCCCGATATCGACGAGTCGGCCCACCCCGGTGAACACCCTGCTGCGCTGGCCCGCCGCCTTGCCCGCGAAAAGGCCCAGGCCATCGCCAACCAACTTCCGGCCGATAAGCAAAACGCCCTCATTATTGGCAGCGACCAGGTGGCCGTTGTGGGCGACCAGGCCTATGGCAAGCCGGGCAGCCACGCCAAAGCCGTCGAACAATTGCAGACCCTGAGTGGGCAAACCGTGGTGTTCGAGACCGCACTCTGCCTCTTTGACGCCGCTAGTGGCCGCACTCATGAAGAACTGGTCAGCACCGAAGTCGAGTTCCGCGATCTCAGCCTGGCCGAAATCGAGGCCTACCTGGCCAAAGAACCCGCCTACGACTGTGCCGGTTCGGCCAAATCCGAGGGATTGGGCATTGCCCTGCTCGATCGCCTCTCCGGCGACGACCCCACGGCGTTGATCGGGCTACCGCTCATTGCCCTGTGCCGCCTGCTGCGCCAGGCAGGCTTTAACCCGCTGACCGACGCCTAAACTACCAGAGACATCGCATCATGCAAGGCACGCTACATCTGGTTCCGGTGCCGCTCTCCGAGCTGGCCGAGGCCGACCCCATGCAATCGCTGCCGGTGAACGTGCTACCGGTCATCCGCGAACTGCGGCATTTCGTCGTCGAAAACGCCAAAAGCGCCCGCGCCTTTCTTAAAACCGTCGGCATGCCGGTCCCGATTGCCGAATTGGATATCCGGGAGCTCCCGGGTCGTGGCAAGCTGGGCAAATCCGGTGCCAATGCTCGTGAATTGGATGCACTGTTAGCCCCAGCCCAAGACGGCACCCCCATCGGACTGCTTTCGGAAGCGGGCTGCCCGGCCGTGGCCGACCCGGGTGCCGAACTGGTTCATCGGGCGCACATCCTTGGCTACCGGGTGATCCCGCATATCGGCCCCTCATCGCTGCTGCTAGCGCTCATGGCATCGGGCTTGGGTGGCCAATGCTTTGCCTTCCATGGCTATCTGCCGCAAGAAGCGTCCGAGCGACAAAAAGCGATTAAAAAACTGGAAAACAATTCCAAGAGCGCCGATCAGACGCAAATTGTCATCGAAACGCCCTACAGAAACACCAGCCTGTACACCAGCCTCATCGAACACCTGCATCCGGAGACCCGGCTTTGTATTGCCGTGTCACTCACCACCCCGGAAGAACACATCCGCACCCTGCCCGTCAGCGCCTGGCGCAACGCACCGGTACCCGTCTTCGACAAACGGCCGGCCGTGTTTTTATTCAAACAATAACAGTAAGTTAACCCGTCTTTTTCATCCAGTTTGATAGATCATGGATCGAGTCTACCACCCCTACGGGTTGACATTCCAGTAGCGCATCCAGGGGGTGTGCCCCATGCGTTATCGCCAAACCATGAGCACCCGCATTCAACGCCATCTGCAAATCATGCGTGGTGTCGCCAATCATCAGCGTACGCTCCGGGTCGACGCCGAACTGCCCAATAATTTCTTCCAGCATTTGCGGGTGCGGCTTACTCCGGGTCTGATCGGCGGTTCGGGTCGTATCAAAATAATGCCCCAGACCGCTGTGGCCCAGCGCCCGATCGAGCCCCACCCGGCTTTTACCGGTGGCCACCGCCAACCAGCGGTGCTCGGCTCTCAGTTCCTGTAATAGGGGCTCAACGCCTTCGAACAGGGTGAGTTCGTGATCGCCGGACAGGTAATGCCGCCGATAAGCGTTGACCAGCTCATCGTAACGGGATTCTTGTAGATCGGGCACGGCGTATTGCAAGGCTTCGCGTAACCCCATCCCGATCACATAACGCGCCTTTTCATCGCTCGGCGGTGCGACGCCGATGTCGCGGCTGGCTGCCTGAATCGCTTTGACGATGGCGCCCGTAGAATCGAGCAAGGTGCCATCCCAGTCAAATACTACAAGATCATAAGCGCGGTTCTTCATGTTGTTTCTAGTTTTTTTTGGCCGCACAATGATCAAGAAATCGCTGCAATTCGCCCGGTAAGGGCGCTTCTATATGGAGCGGTTCGCCGCTCACCGGGTGTTTGCAACGCAGGCTGGCCGCATGCAGAAACATCCGATCCAGTGCACCGCTGGCCGCCAACGATTTATTCAGGGCAAAGTTGCCGTATTTATCATCGCCCACAATCGGGTGACCCAAGCTGGCCAGGTGCACCCGAATCTGGTGCGTCCGCCCGGTTTTGAGCTGCGCTTCGACCAGGGCAAAGCCCGGATACTGCTTTTTCAGGCGGAAATGCGTCTCGGCCGGCCGGGTTTCGGGGTGCGTCAGATCGCGACCGCGGGCAACCCGCACCCGCCGCTCTCCTTCGGGCGTCAGGTACTTAAAGAGGGGTTCCGTCACCTTGAGCGTCGCGCCGGGCTTTTCTTGCGCCCACTCACCCGCTACCAGCGCCAGATACCGCTTGTCGCCCCTCTGACTGCGGAACATCTCGTGCAGCCCCACCAACGCCGGACGGCGTTTGGCAATCAGCAACACCCCGGAGGTTTCCCGGTCCAGGCGGTGCGCCAACTCCAGAAAGCGTGCCGTCGGCCGCTGCGCCCGCAGCGCCTCGATCGCCCCCCAGGCCAGACCACTCCCGCCGTGGACCGCAATGCCACAAGGCTTATTGATGGCCAGCAAGCCATCATCTTCATAAAGCACCGGCAAATCGACTTCCGGTGCCACGGGCGGCTGCGCCTCAACGAAGGCTTCCTGCCGTACAGGGGGTAAACGCAGCTCATCACCGACGTTCAGGCGCTGATCGGGCTGACAACGACCACCATTAATCCGCACCTCGCCACTACGCACGATCCGGTAAATCCGGCTTTTAGGCACGCCCTTGAGGTGACGCAACAGATAGTTGTCTAGTCGTTGTCCTGCCTCGTCTTCGGTCACCCTGTGTCGTTGAACCACGGGAGTCTGGACGATTGGCTCGACGACGGATGTCATGACCGACTTTTTGACGGGTTGCGCACGGCCAATCGCCTGTTTTTTTTGGAAAATTGGCTTTTTAGCCGCCCTGGACGCAGTTTTTTTACCTAAAGTGGTTGAGGACGGTTGATTACTGCGTGACATGGCTTATACTTTACACGTTTGTGCTGCCAGCAGGTGGGTTTGCGATCATTCGCCCAACCAACCTGCCCAGATTCTCGAGCCAAAATCGCCTTCGGCGAGTTCGTGATTCGAGGGGTTCTGTCGCAGCCGAACCGGGCCACGACGACTCGCCTAGACGAACACAAGAAGCCGTCACCGACTGACACACGCCCGGCGTATGCAGTCCCGAATGCAGTCACGGCAGAGCCGCCGCCGATTTCGGCCAGGCACGCTCTGCCGGTTACAGACCGGTTCACCTTGTCCGTTCGTCCGGCTTGGGATCCATCAAGGATATCCCCTGCCTCGCCTTGAGAGCACGCCGCCCGGAAAGCCCTGAATCAGTCCAGGTACAGCCAGACACTGTCGGCTGGCACCTGCGGGATTGCCCGCGCCGGTGCTTTTGGAGCACCACGCAATGAAACGCATGCTATTTAATGCGACGCAAGCTGAAGAACTACGCGTCGCCATCGTCGAAGGTCAGAAACTGATCGACCTCGACATCGAATCCGCCGCCAAAGAACAACGTAAGAGCAACATCTATAAGGGTGTCATTACCCGTATCGAGCCTTCGCTCGAAGCCGTGTTTGTAAACTACGGCGCTGAACGCCATGGATTCCTGCCCTTCAAGGAAATTGCCCGCGAGTACTACGCCCCGAACGGCGAAGGTAGCCGCGCCAAAATGCAGGAAACCCTGAAAGAAGGTCA
Organism: Pseudomonadota bacterium; assembly: GCA_039805725.1. Lineage (GTDB taxonomy): Bacteria > Pseudomonadota > Gammaproteobacteria > Burkholderiales > Rhodocyclaceae > Fluviibacter. The sequence continues at coordinate 55,825 of JBDLTT010000051.1, forward strand.
GGAACTGATCGTCCAGGTCGACAAAGACGAGCGCGGTAACAAAGGCGCCGCGCTCACGACCTATATTTCACTGGCGGGTCGTTATCTGGTGCTGATGCCGAACAACCCGCGCGGCGGTGGCGTCTCTCGCCGTGTCGAAGGCGATGACCGTTCGGAACTGCGCGATGCCATGGCGCAACTGACCGTGCCGGAAGGCATGAGCCTGATCGCCCGTACCGCCGCCATTGGTCGTACCGCCGAAGAACTGCAATGGGATTTGAACTACCTGATGCAGCTGTGGACCGCCATTGATTCGGTGGCTAAAGACAACACCGGCCCGCTACTCATATTCCAGGAAGGTAGCCTCGTCATTCGCGCCATCCGCGACTACTTTCAACCGGACATCGGTGAGATTCTCATCGATACTGACGACATCTTCGAACAAGCCCAGGCTTTTATGAGTCAGGTGATGCCGCACAACGTCAACCGCGTAAAGCGTTACCGTGACGATGTGCCGCTGTTCTCGCGCTTCCAGATCGAACACCAGATCGAATCGGCCTACGCCCGTCAGGTCAACCTGCCGTCCGGCGGCGCCATCGTGATCGACCATACCGAAGCGCTGGTCTCGGTTGACGTCAACTCCGGTCGCGCTACCAAGGGTAGCGACATCGAAGAAACCGCCTTCAAGACCAACCTGGAAGCCGCCGACGAAATCGCCCGTCAGCTCCGTCTCCGCGACTTGGGCGGTCTGATCGTCATCGACTTCATCGACATGGAGAGCGCCCGCAACCAGCGCGAAGTCGAGAACCATCTGCGCGATGCCCTGCACCACGACCGTGCCCGCGTACAAACCAGCAAAATCAGCCGCTTCGGTCTGCTTGAGCTGTCGCGTCAGCGCCTGCGACCGGCACTCGCCGAAACCTCTTATATCCCCTGCCCGCGTTGTACCGGCACGGGTCATATCCGTTCGACCGAATCGGCCGCGCTGCACATCCTACGCATCCTCGAAGAAGAGTCGATGAAGGAAAATACGGCCGCCGTGCACGCCCAAGTGCCAGTGGACGTCGCCACCTTCCTGCTCAACGAGAAGCGCGCCGACATTCAGGCGATCGAACTGCGTCATAAGATCACCATCCTGTTGTTGCCGAACAAACATCTGGAAACCCCGGCGCACCAGATTCAACGTCTGCGTCACGATGAACTGAATCAGGACGATCATCGCGAGCCGTCCTACAAGATGGTCGACCAACCCCTGATCGAATCACCGGTCTTCTCGGTCGAGCAGAAGAACCAGAATCGTCAGTCTGCCGCCATCCGCAATGTGTCGCCGGCACAACCGGCGCCGGTCTCCATTGAAACAACCGCGCAACCGGTTCAGGAAGAAAAGAGTGGTGGTTTCATCACCAAGCTGTTCAGCTGGCTAAGTGGTGATACCAAGAAAAAGCCGCCGGTAGAGACCGCACGTCCGCGCACCCCGCGTGAGGGTGGTCGTGATGCCAACCGCGGCAACAACCGCCGCAATGCCCAGGGCGATGGCGAAGGCCGTCAACGTGGTCCGCGTGGCGAAGGTCGCCAACGCAATCCGCGTGGCGAAGGCCAGGAAGGCCGTCGTAACAACGGCAACCGTGGCGAGCGTGCTGCCAACGCCGAGGCCGGCCAGGAAGAGAACAGCGGCAACGCTAACAGCCGCCGCCGGGGGAGCCGTGGTGGGCGCGATCGCAACAACTCGCCAGCAACCGAGTCAATGACTGAAAACGCCGCTGTCGACGCAGTCGATACCAACGTGCCGGCCGTCGAAGGCCAGAGCGAAACCGGTAGCCAGGGCAATAGTCGCCGCCGTGGTCGTCGTGGTGGTCGTCGCGAGCGTGGTGAACGCAACACGACCAGTGACAACCAAACGGATACCAATGACACCGCTGCGAGCGATGTCGCGGTTACACCGAGCGAGGCTGACGTTGCTGCCCCTGCTTTCGAACTGAGCACCTCACCGGCCCCGACCCCTGTGGTAGAAGCCATACCCGTCGCGCCTGCACCCGCACCGGTTGTTGAAGCAGCTGCCGTTGCTGTTGCGCCTGCCCCAGTCGTCCTGGAAGCCGCCCCAGAACCGGTTAAGGCATCTGTTCTACAAGCTGCACCGGTAGTGATTGAAACGGTTTCGCTCGAAGCGGTCGGCCTGCAGATGATTGAAACGGATCCTACCAAGCAAGCCAGCGTGGCCGCCGCCCCAGCTGAAAAGCCGGTACGTCAACCGCGTAAGCCGCGCATCAAGCCGGTCGTGGTCGAGGAGCCATTGCAAATGGTGGAGACCCGTAAGGACTAAACATCCTCCGGCAAACCCCAACAAAAAACCGCGCCTGTGCAAACTGAGCGCGGTTTTTTTGCCCCGGAGAAACGTTGATTAGTGTGTTCGAGCAACCTTGCGCGCCCCTTTGGCGCTGCTTTTGGCCGATGAGCGCTCACGCATGATGCTATCCAGCAATCCCTCCGCCGCATCCTCGATCATGTCGAGTACGAGATCGAAGTCATGCGCCAATCCGTAGTAGGGATCCGGCACTTCATCGTCATCGAACTGGCGTGCGTAACTCATAAATAGTTTGAGACGCGGCAAATGGCTCACCGGGCAAAGTTTGCGCAACGCATCCAGATTGCTGCGATCCATCGCGAGTACAAGATCAAAATATTCCAGATCTTCGGGGGCGACTTTCCGTGCCACAATCTGTGACAGATCGTATTTGCGCTCGGCGGCCGCACGTTGCGTACGCGCATCCGGTGACTCGCCCACGTGGTAGCCATGCGTACCCGCCGAATCGATTTCCAGCTCGGCAAGCAAGCCGCGTTGCGCAGCCAACCGGCGAAAGACGGCCTCGGCCGTTGGCGAACGGCAAATGTTGCCCATACATACGAATAGCACTTTAGTCATTCGCCCTCCTTTCATCCTGACATCGCACGGCAACCAACATCCGAACGAAGTCTGTTGATCTTTCCCGTCGGTGCGATCAATTCTTCTCCGGATATTGTTTCATAATTATGCAGGTGTTGACCAGCCCAAAAACAACCGGCATAGGTTCCGAGCGTGGTTTACCCGATACACTATCGCCATGTCCAATCGCTACCCACAATTACGATACGCACTTGCCATTGGCATATTGCTCAGCCTATCGCTCGCCGCCTGCAGTTCGGGGCCCTTCAAGTGGAACCAATCAGGTGAGTCTGCGGCCGTACAAGACAATCCGGATCTCCCCAAACCCAAGGCGGTCGACTACACCGTACTGATCGCACCGAGCGGTGCCATCCGCACCCAGTACATCTCGGATAGAACCGCCACGGCTGCTGGCGTTGTCGGTAGCATGGTGGTGGGTCCGATTGCCGGTGCGATTGGTGGGCTCGTCGGTTCGACCGCCAGCAGTACCGCTGCGTCATCAGCAGAAGAAAAAGCTTCCAGAAACATTGATAGCAGTGATATCGCCCAGGCTGTCGCGCCGATGCAGCTTCAATCCATCTTCGCCGGTGCGCTGGCCGATAAGCTCAATCTTTGTGGTATTCGCGCCGCCGTCCATCCCACCCTACTGAATCCGGACAAGCCTGACTGGTCGACCACGCATCTGGTTGTACCCCCTGAATTGATGCGGAATGCCGAGCCCCACCGCTTCTTTGTGGAAACCGGTGTCCTCGGGCTGCAGGTCCGCGCCGCACTGACGGATACGACCATGGAAGGCAACGCTTACGCACGGGTATACGAAACCCGATCGCTGAAACAAATTGGCCGTTACGCCAAAAAGACCGGCAGCAGTGGTTCGATTACGCTAAACAACTATGGTGCCGGCACCCCTCAGGAAACCACCGAACTACAAAGGTCGGCCAAGCTCGTCGCACAATATCTGGCCAGTGGCATCGCCAGCGATATGTGCGCCATTATGCGGCGCTTTTAATTACTCACCCAGCGGCGCCGCACCGAATACCCGCTCCTTGAGCCGGAATAGCTGATCACGGGTCTGCGCGGCCGCCTCGAATTCCAGATTCTTGGCGTGCTTCTGCATGGCCTGTTCCAGCTTGCGGATCTCCTGCGCCAGCTCTTTTTCGGACATCGACTCGTAGGCCTTTTGCCCCTGGGTGGCTTTCGGTAGATTGCTAACGCCATCGATGGCGTTGTAACCGGTCGTATAAACGCCGTCGATAATGTCTTTGATGCGCTTCTGCACGCCGCGCGGCACGATACCATGCGCCTTGTTGAATTCCAGCTGCTTGTGGCGACGTCGCTCCGTTTCATCGATGGCACGGCGCATCGAGCCGGTCATCTTGTCGGCGTAGAGAATCGCTGTACCATTCAAGTGCCGAGCCGCCCGACCGATGGTCTGGATCAACGAGGTTTCCGACCGCAGAAAGCCTTCCTTGTCGGCATCGAGAATGGCTACGAGTGACACTTCGGGAATATCGAGACCTTCGCGCAACAGGTTAATGCCGACCAGCACCTGAAATACGCCCAGACGCAAATCGCGGATGATCTCGACCCGTTCCACCGTGTCGATGTCGGAGTGCAAATAACGCACCTTCACGCCATTCTCGGTCAGATAATCGGTCAGGTCTTCGGCCATCCTTTTGGTGAGCGTGGTCACCAGCACGCGCTCTTCCAGGGCGACCCGCTTACGGATCTCGCCGAGCAGATCATCGACTTGCGTCGTTGCCGGGCGCACTTCCACCACCGGATCGACCAGACCGGTCGGCCGGACCACTTGTTCCACGACCTGCCCCGCGTGCTGCTTCTCGTAGTCGGCCGGCGTGGCACTCACAAAAATTGCCTGGCGCATTCGCTGTTCGAATTCGTCGAACTTCAAAGGCCGGTTATCCAGCGCCGATGGCAAACGGAAGCCATAATTGACCAGATTTTCCTTACGCGAGCGATCACCACGATACATCCCGCCCACCTGGCCAATCGCGACGTGCGACTCGTCAATAAAGATCAGAGCGTTATCCGGCAGATAGTCGATCAGCGTCGGTGGTGGCTCACCGGCCTGCCGACCGGACAAATGGCGCGAGTAGTTTTCGATGCCTTTGCAGAAGCCGATCTCACTCAACATCTCGATATCAAATTTAGTCCGCTGCTCGATGCGTTGCGCCTCAACCAGTTTGGCTTCGGCTAAAAAAGCCGCCTTCTGTACATTCAGTTCTTCTTTGATGCCCTCAACCGCGCGCAGAACCGTGGCTCGTGGCGTTACATAATGGCTAGACGGATAAACCGTGAAGCGCGACAACCGCTGACGGATCTCGCCGGTCAGCGGATCAAACAACTGGAGTCGCTCGATCTCATCGTCAAACAACTCAATCCGCACCGCGTGTTCGGCGTGCTCGGCCGGGAACACATCAATCACATCGCCGCGCACGCGAAACGTCCCGCGCTGAAAATCCATCTCGTTGCGCGTGTACTGCATCTCGGCCAGCCGTTTGAGCAAGTCACGTTGGGCGACCTTGTCACCCTCACGCACATGCATGATCATCTGGTGGTACTCGTCGCGGTCACCGATACCGTAAATACACGATACCGTCGCAACGATAATACAATCGTTGCGCTCGATCAGACTCTTGGTCGCCGACAGGCGCATCTGCTCGATATGCTCGTTGATCGATGAATCTTTTTCAATAAACAGATCCCGGCTCGGCACATAGGCTTCCGGCTGGTAATAGTCGTAATAAGAAACGAAATACTCGACCGCGTTTTCAGGAAAGAATTCCTTGAACTCGGCATACAGCTGCGCGGCGAGCGTCTTGTTCGGCGCCAGCACCAGCGCCGGGCGTCCGCTGCGCGCAATCACATTCGCCATGGTATAGGTCTTGCCCGACCCCGTGACCCCGAGCAGCGTCTGGAACGACAGGCCGTCTTCCAGACCGGAAATCAGCTGATCGATCGCCGCCGGCTGATCGCCGGCCGGGGGAAACGGCTGATGAAGCCGGAAAGGGCTCCCCGCAAAGGTCACCACTTCGGCGTTTGCCGCAGGCGTAAAACTATCGTCCATGTTAGAATTTTCGTGCTGGTTCCTGTGCCCAATCGCACAGTTTAACGCCTCATTCTTCAAGTTTCCTCATTTTCTCCATGCCGGTTTCGCCGGCGCCCTCCGGAGCTGTTATGACCTCGATTTTTGCTGATGTCGCACTTGCACCGCGCGACCCGATTCTCGGCCTGACCGAAGCCTTTAATGCGGACAACCGCGCCACCAAGGTTAACCTTGGCGTCGGCGTCTACTACGACGACAATGGCAAACTGCCGCTGCTCAAAGCCGTGCGCGCCGCCGAAGAAGCCCGCATGCAGAATCCTCCGGCGCGGGGCTATCAGCCGATCGAAGGCTCGGTCGCCTACGATCAGGCCGTTCAGGCGCTGCTCTTCGGTCACGACACGCAGTTGCTGCGCGACAAACGCGTCATCACCGCCCAGGCGATTGGGGGTACCGGCGCCCTGAAGATTGGCGCCGACTACCTGAAGCGTTTGGTACCGAATGCCACGGTCTACATCAGCGACCCGTCCTGGGAAAACCACCGTGCGTTGTTCGAAGCCGCTGGTTTTCCGGTCAAAACCTACCGCTACTACGATGCCGCAACCCGTGGCGTGAACTTTACCGGCATGCTGGCCGATCTCAAGGCCATGCCAAAAGATTCGATCGTGCTGCTACACGCCTGCTGCCACAATCCGACTGGTGCCGACCTGAACAACGATCAGTGGGATCAGGTGATCGATGCCATCCGTGCCAAGGGTTTAATCGCTTTCCTCGACATGGCCTATCAGGGCTTTGCCGAAGGCATCCAGCCAGACGCAATCGTGCTGGACAAGTTTGCCCACTCGGGTCTGCAGTTCCTCGTGTCGTCGTCGTTCTCGAAGTCGTTCTCGCTGTATGGCGAACGTGTTGGCGCTCTGTCGATCGTCACCGAATCCGCAGACGAATCGGCACGCGTCATGTCACAGCTCAAGCGCGTCATCCGTACCAACTATTCCAACCCGCCGACCCATGGCGCCGCCATCGTCACCGCTGTGCTGACCAGCCCGGAATTGCGCGTCATGTGGGAGCACGAACTGGGGGAAATGCGGGATCGCATCCGCGCCATGCGCCATGCCCTCGTCGACAAGCTCAAGGCCAAGGGGGTGAAGCAGGACTTCAGCTTCGTCATTCAGCAACGCGGCATGTTCTCCTACACCGGCCTGTCCGCCGCACAAGTGGATATGCTGCGCGAGAAGTATGGCATTTACGCCGTATCGACTGGTCGTATCTGCCTGGCCGCGCTGAACAGCAAGAACATCGACGCCGTGGCCGACGCCATCGCCGCCGTGCTCTAACCGCGTTCATTCACTGCGACACCAAAACGCACCTTCGGGTGCGTTTTTTATGGACGGTCTTTCGGACGATAGGTCTGTGAATGACGCTGGTGCTTCTGCCAGTTTTGCAGATACTTGTCGGCAACCGGTCCGGATTCAATGATCACGATGTTTTCTGCATTACTCCTCTCGGCGGCGCGGGTGAAGTTGTAGCTCCCCGTAATGACTACCTTGCCGTCGATGATCATGATCTTGTTATGGGCGATCGCATGACGGTCGTCGATCAGCGTCGGAATCCCCGCATGGCTGGCATAGTCTGCCGCCGAATACTTCTGGGTACGATTGCTCTTATCCAGCAGCAGCATCACATCGACGCCCCGCACTTGCGCATCGGCCAGCGCCTGCACGATCACCGGGTTCGTAAATGAGTAGGCCTGCACCCGGATCTCGCGCTTCGCGGTGCCGATCTCTTCCGTGATGGCGCTTTCCACCATGTGGCCCGGCGTGAAATAAGCGCGAATTCTGGTAACAGGCACTTCCACCGCCGCCTCGTTCGTCTGGGCGATGCTCATGACAGGGAAGATGCATAGAAGCAACCGCCCGATCCAGAATGGCCGTTTCATGGCAGCAGCGTCATTTCTTCTGAGTGGGCGGCGAACTTGATGAAAGCGGCATCATGGCCTTTTCCGTATCCGTCACCAACTCGTCCTCGGGCGGATCTACATAAGGCTCAGCGAGAACCGCTGAACGGCCAAAGCCGACCTTGGCCTGAGCCTGCATCACCTTCTCGGCAATATCGGTATTTCCCGCCTTTAACGCCCAGTCGACCGCGCTCTCACCGCCTTTTGTCCAGGTCGGGTCGGCGCCGGCCTCTAGCAATCGGTCCACCATCTCCTCCTGACCCTGCTGGGCGGCGATCATCAGTGCAGATGCCTGACTGGGGTTGTTGCCATTCACATCGGCGCCCTTGGCCATCAGGTAATCAAAGACTTCCAGATTTTTGCCATAGACGGCATAACTTAGTGGCTGCCATCCCTGCTTGCGGTTCACGGGCACACCGGCTTCTATCATCTGTTTGACGATCGACAGGTTGCCCTTGATGGCGCCGTAATTCAGCGCATCGTCCCCCACCTTATTACGGCCCATCGGATTGGCGCCGCCTTTCAGCAGGACGGCCACCACGTTGGCATTGCTGTTGGCGGCGGCGTGCACCAGTAGACTATTGCCCTGACGATCCGTGTAGTTCGGATCAAAGCCCTCGGCCAGACCTTCCTTCACCGTGTCAGCATCCCCCCCCTTGGCCGCCGCCACCATGTTGTCGGGCGAGGGTGCCGCCCAGACGGTCGCCGCCAGGAAGATACCGCATAGCCAAAGGCTTAATGTCTTCATGCCGCAATCCTTGGTGCGAGCACGGCCGCAGCCGCCGGGAACAAGGTCAGGAAGTTACGACTCGTTGCCGCAGCCACCTCCTCCAGTGATATCTGACGCAAATTGGCAATCGCTTCAGCCACGTGTTTCACATAGGCCGGTTCGTTAGGCTTGCCACGAAAGGGTACGGGCGCCAGATACGGCGCATCAGTCTCCACCAGCAGGCGATCCAAGGGTATGGCGCGCGCGACTTCCTGCACCTGCTCGGCTTTCTTGAAGCTCACAATGCCCGACAGCGAGATGTAAAAGCCCAGCTCGATGCCAGCCTGAGCCACGGCCAGTGATTCGGTAAAGCAGTGGAGGATGCCCCCCACCTCTGACGCACCCTCTTCCTTCAAGATCGCCAGCGTATCTTCCGAGGCTTCCCGGGTATGAATGATCAGCGGCTTTTTGAGTGCTCGCGCCGCACGAATATGAACGCGAAATCGTTCACGCTGCCACTCAGGGCGATCCTTGTGCCAGTGGTAATCCAGGCCGGTCTCGCCAATGGCCAGCACCTTGGGGTTTGAACCTAATTCGCAAAGAATGGCCTCATCCGGCTCCTGATGATCCGCGTATTCCGGATGCACCCCCACCGAGGCAAAGATCTGCGGGTATGCATGCGCGATTGCCAGAACTTGCGGCGCCTCTTCCAGCGTCACGCCAATCGTCATGCAACCGGCAATACCGTTGGCTTCCATCGCCGTCAGTACTTCCGGCAACCGGTTGGAGAGCCCATCAAAATCCAGATGGCAATGGGAGTCGATTAATTTGGTCATAGGAAATCAGGCATGGGTTTCAAACAAGCCCACCGCGCGCGAAAAAATTGATTCCAGAAAAAGTCGGATGTTAACCGGATGCGAACTTAGACGGCGCGCCTCCAGTAACACCTCGGGGAAACGTGCAAGTGCTTCATCGTTAATTCGTGCCGTGAGCTTTTCAAAGGCAGCCTGCAGCTCGGGGAAGGCCTTTGCTGGCGACCCCAATCGCACCAGTTGCAGATCAAGAGCCCAGCGTTGCAACCAATCAATCAATTGCGCCAGTCGCAACCCCGATTGATCCCCTTTGATTAAGGATTCGCACGAACGCGCCAAGGCGAGCGGGTCGAGGCGTTCGCCCAGCGGTAATTGCGCCAGGAGCGCCTCGAGAATCGCCACTTCCGCAATGGCGTCATCCGTCGCCGCCGGATCCTTCTTCGCAGCTTGCGCCAGTGCCAAAGCAAAACGCAACGCCCCGGCACAGCGGTTCAACCACAAGGCCCCATCCTGGGAGGAGATACCCATCGCTTTCAATTGCGATAACGCCACCGGTAACTCTGGCACACGCATGGGCACGGCGCGCATCCGGCTGCGCACCGTTGGCAATAGTCGCTCGGCGGCATGACTCACCAGTAGAAAATGCACTCCTTCGGGCGGCTCTTCCAATGATTTCAGCAAGGCATTGGCCGTGGCTTCATTCATGGCTTCGGCCGGTTCGATCAGAATCACCCGGCGACCACGGTGGCTGCCGACCTGAATAAACGACTCTAGCGCCCGCACCTGATCGATCCGGATCTGCTCGCTCTTCTTGCGATCGGCCTTCGCCGAGCCTTTGCCCTCATCCTCACCAGTGACTTCATCTTCATAGGCCTCCGGGCGAATGCGACGAAAATCCGGATGGTTACCTGAGGCGTGCCAGGTACACGCGGTACACGAGCCGCAGGCAGTGCCATCATCACGCGGTGTATCGCAGAGCAAACTCAACGCCAGCACTTCGGCAAAGGCCAGCTTGCCGATACCGGCGGGTCCGGTCAGTAACAACGCGTGCGGCAATCGTCCGTCCTGGCGTGCCCGCTGAAGCTGCGTCCAGGCACCCGGGTGAATGTCGTGCCAGACGATCATACGCGGCTATCCTCCACCAGCAGATCATTCAGTGCAGCAAGAATCTGCGCGCGCACTTCGGGCATTGGCACATCGGAGGCAACAAGACGGATCCGTTGCGGATGCGCAGCTGCGCGGGCGTGATACGCATCGCGCACGCGCTGATGGAAATCTGCTGCCTCGCGTTCAAACCGATCAAGCACGCGTGTATCGTGCAGCCGCGCTTGCGCTGTCGCTACCGACACATCAAACAGAATCGTGCGATCCGGCTGCAGACCCGCCTGCACCCAATCTTCTAAGGCCATGAACTTGCGTTCCGGCACCCCGCGGCCACCCACCTGATACGCATAGGTCGCATCCGAGAATCGATCCGAGATGACCCAGGCGCCACGTGACAGCGCCGGACGAATCACCGTCGCCAGGTGTTCTGCACGCGCGGCAAACATGAGCATCATCTCGGTCTCAGGCGACATCGGCTCGTTGAGCAGCAATGTGCGCAACGATTCTCCCAGCGGCGTCCCACCCGGTTCACGCGTCACGATCACCGAATGCCCCAGGTCGCTCAGGTATTCACGTAACCATTCGATATGCGAGCTCTTACCCGCACCATCGATCCCCTCAACGGTAATAAAGCGACCCGACTGCGACATGTTCTTGCTCAAGGCTTTCCCCGTTGATATTGATTGACGGCCTGGTTGTGTGAATCCAGACTTGCCGAAAAATGACTGGTGCCGTCCCCACGCGCCACAAAATAGAGCGCATCGGTGGCGGCCGGATGGGCCGCTGCCTGCAGCGACGCCTGCCCCGGCATACAGATCGGGGTCGGCGGCAAACCCGTGCGGGTATAGGTATTGTGCGGCGTATCGCGTTGTAGGTCACCCTTGCGCAAGTTGCCGTCGAAACGTTCGCCCATGCCATAGATCACCGTCGGGTCGGTCTGCAGACGCATCCCTTTACGCAAACGATTTACAAAAACCCCGGCAATCTGCGCCCGATCTGCCGCAGCGCCGGTTTCCCTCTCGACGATCGACGCCAGAATCAGTAATTCATACGGCGTCTTCAATGGCAGATTGGCATCCCGGCCTTGCCACACGGCATCCAGTTGCTTCTGCATTGCTGTCATGGCCCGGCTCAGTACTTCCAGATCTTCCGAACGTTTATCAAAGCGATAGGTATCGGGAAAGAACCAGCCTTCTGGTTTTCGGTCCTGCACCCCCAGCTTGGCCATTACGGCCTGGTCACTCAGCGCCTGCGTCGTGTGTACCAAGTCCGGCTGCGCATTCAGCTTCGCGCGTAATTCGCGGAAGCTGATCCCTTCGACAAACAGCACCTCGCCCTGGCTGGTATCACCGCTCGACAATTTGCGCAGCAGCGTCCATAAAGAAATGCCCTGATCAAACTCATAGCTACCGGCTTTAATGCTTGTCGACAAACCAGCTACCCGACCCACGCCGGAAATAATCCACGGCGACACCTGCACCCCACCGGCATGAAGCGATTGCGCGGCAACCTTCAACGACGCGCCCGGCGGTACGCGCACGAGCAATTTCGGCTCGCTGAGCGGCACCGGCCACCAGACCAATACGCAAAAACCAACCGCGAGCAATAACCCTGCGGCGAAGTACAGTTTGGTCAATCTGGTCAATTGCGTCATAGCCTCTTATGATACCAATATGAACACACCGATCCTGATCTCCCTGCCCCATCTGACCGCCCTAGAACTCACCGGAGAAGACGCTCAGAGCTTCCTGCACGCCCAAGTGCCCAGTGACGTACGCCAACTCAATGCCGAGAAGGCGCAAATCTCGGGCTGGTGTACGGCCAAGGGTCGCCTGCTCACCACCTTTGTGATCTGGCCCGTGGCCAACGGCTACCGCCTCATTCTGGCCAGCGATGTGGCGGATGCCATCGCCAAACGACTCAAGATGTACATCCTGCGTCTCAAGGTTCAAGTCTCGCGACTCGAAGACCCCATCTTCGGCTTACTGAATCCACCGGTTGCCTTGGGCGCACTCAGTGTGCCTACCGAGTCCTGGCAAGTCAGTCAGCACGACGGCGTCACCGCCATTCGACTCGATAGCACCCGGGTCCTGCTCACGGGCACTCAAACGGCGCTGGCTGCCGTCACCAGCGGCCTACCAACGGGCCAGAGCGAGGCCTGGCTGCGTGCTGACATCGCTCAGGGCTTCCCGTTGGTGACCCAAGCCACCAGCGAGCACTACGTACCGCAGATGGTGAACCTCGACAAACTGGGCGGCGTCAGCTTCAAAAAAGGCTGCTACCCGGGCCAGGAAATTGTCGCCCGCACCCATTACCTGGGCAAAATCAAACGCCACCTCTATCGCGTGAAGGCCGCGCAACCGCTGGCCGCCGGTAGCGAAGTGCGCTCGGCCGTGCTCAATGGCCAGGCCTGTGGTAGCTTGGTCAATACTGCGCCCACCGACGCTGGCAACGACTGGCTGGCACTCGCTGTCCTGCAGAAAGACGCCATCGCTGGCGCGATCTTTCTGGAAACCGACCAGGGGCGTATCGAACTCACGTTGATCGACGAAGTCATGCCAGCACCAGAATCAGACCAACCGGCCTGATCCAGATAATTTAGTCATCGCGAATCAGCACCGGAGTGCCCACCGGCACCCGGTCGAACAGTTCCACCATATCGCGATTCGCCATACGCACGCAGCCGTGCGAACCGGGAACACCCAGCGTCGTCTCATCCGGTGTCCCATGGATATACACATAGCGCCGCATCGTATCCACCTGCCCACCGCGGTTAATGCCCGGCTCCTCACCACACAGCCAGAGGATGCGCGTCAGAATCCAGTCTTTGCCCGGTTGTGCCGCCATCAGTTCCGGCGTACAGATCTCGCCCGTTGGCCGGCGACCGCGCAGCACCGCCCCCAGCGGTAACCCATCGCCAATGCGGGCACGAATGCGGTGACGTCCGCGCGGCGTCTGATAACTCCCCATCTGCTCACCAGCGCCCTTGGCCGCTGTGGATACACGATAACGCTTGATCACGTCACCCGCGTCATCGAGTAGCGTCAGCGTCTGGTCGCCAATAGACACCTCAATCCGCATCGTGCTTCCCGGCATCGCGTAGATCACGTGCTTCGGCACGGCGGCGCTGAAAGAAAGATGCGATTAGCGCCGCACTCTCTTCAGCCATCAATCCGCCCTCCACCGCGGCATGATGATTCAACCGGGCTTCAGCAAACAGATCGACCACGCTGCCACAGGCACCGGTCTTGGGTTCTTTCGTGCCATACACCACACGGCCAATCCGCGCATGCTGGATCGCGCCAGCGCACATGGCGCAGGGTTCTACCGTCACATACAAGGTTGCGCCCGGCAATCGGTAGTTACCCAGGTGCACCGCGGCATCGCGCAATGCCATCACCTCGGCGTGCGCCGTCGGGTCATGCTTGCCAATCGGCTGATTGAAGCCCCGCCCGACGATCTGCCCATCGAGCACGACCACGGCACCCACCGGTACTTCGTCGTGTTCGGCACCGGATCGCGCCAGCATCAGCGCCTCACTCATAAAGCGCACATCGTCTTCAGGCATACCAGCCATCACTCGTCGTCTTCAATGTGCAGCTTGTGCAGAAAACGGTGAATCACCGGTGTAAAGGCAATCGCGGTGGCCACGATCAGGATCAAGCCACAGAACAAGGCGTAAAAACCCTCAAAAAGCTTGCCGTAAACGGTGGTCGGTGCATCAAGCACGCCCATGCCCGACATGATCATCGTCGTATTCACAAAGGCGTCTAGCCAAGGGATGTCTTCCAGATAGTGATAGCCCGCCATCCCTGTAAAGAGGGTTGTCAGCACAATCAGCGTGCCAAAAAACATCGAACGAAACACACGACCGGCGAACACCCGGCTCGACGCCAGGGGTTCGGTCAATCTTTCCAGGGCAACAATTTCGGGAATACGCATCATCAGGCCGGGGCAATTTGAACTGATCCCTATAATAACGGCTAATTAATCGTTTGATCACGCCATGCCCCTCGACTGGACCGGACAACTCATCCTGCTGCTCACCGCCGTGGTCGCCAATTTCTTCTCGGCGATTTCGGGTGGCGGCGTAGGGCTCATTCAGTTTCCTATCCTGATTTTTCTGGGACTCAGCTTCGCCACGGCCCTGGCCACCCACAAAGTAGCCAGTGTTTTTCTGGGGGTCGGTGCCATCCTGCGTCACCTCAAGGAAAGCCATCTGGAGCGCCGCGCCTGCGCCATTATTCTGGCGTCCGGCATCCCCGGCGTGATTCTCGGCGCCGCACTCATCCTCAAAGCCCCGGAAAAACCGGCGCTCATCACCCTGGGCCTCCTGACCACCGGTCTTGGCCTTTATTCCATTTTCAAACCCAGCCTCGGCGTCGCACACACCCCCAGAAACTGGCACGGCCAGGGCCTGCGCACCGGCATCCTTGGGTTGTTCATGGTCGGTTTTCTCAACGGTTCGATCACCTCGGGCAGCGGCCTCTTCCTCACCATCTGGCTCATCCGCCATTTCGGTATGGACTACAAACGCGCCGTTGCCTACACCCTGGTGCTCTGCGGCTTTACCTGGAACGGTACCGGGGCCTTGGTCATGGGGCTGGCTGGTGATATTGCCTGGGATTGGCTTCCGGCTCTGATTGTGGGCTCTGTGGTCGGCAGCTATCTGGGCACCCACCTGGCGCTCCAACAAGGCAATAAACTGGTCAAGCGGGCGTTTGAAACCACGACCATCCTCATTGGACTGAAACTCATCTTTCTCTGACCGAGCGCGCCTATAATCGAGACTTCTGCATCAGTTTCTGCCGGGAGCTTTCCATGAATCTGGAAAAAGTCGTTTTTGGGTTTTTTATCGTTTTAGCGGCAACGCTGAACTTCGGTTTCTTTGTCGGTGACATCGACCGGCCAGAATTGCATCATATCTACGAACTCTTTGCCGCCATTGTCGTGAACCTGATTGCGACCGTGCTGAAATTTGGTGACCGCACACAGATCGGGGCCATTCACCTCGCCACCAGCCTGGTGGCGGATCTCCAGCTCATTGCCGCGGCCCTCACCTGGGGCGTTGCCGTGCACGTTACCGCTGTCGGCATGACTCCGGAAATCACCGCCAGCGTGGTATCCCTCTCGGGTGGCGCGCTCTTTGCCAACGTGGTTTCGGTCACGCTCCTCATTGCCGAAACCGTGATGATGCGTCGCTGAACACCGCGCTTCATTTTTCCAGCAAGTCACGAATGAACGACAGCATCCTGTTTCTGGTGCTGCGCCGCATGCGGGCGCCGCTGATCGTCATGATTCTGGTCTACGCGATCTCGGTGCTCGGGCTCGTACTCATCCCCGGTGTCAACGCCGAAGGCAGTCCGACACCGCCCATGTCGTTCTTTGACGCTTTCTATTTCATCAGTTATACCGCCAGCACCATCGGCTTTGGCGAAATTCCCAACGCTTTCTCCTACGCCCAACGGTTCTGGGTGACCGTCTGCATCTATCTCACGGTCATCGGCTGGTCCTATGCCATCCTCAGCATCCTCGGACTGCTCAAAGACGAAGGCCTGCAACGCGCCCTGGCCACTAACCGGTTCGCAAGAAAAGTGCGCCGCATGAGCGAACCCTTCTGCATCATCTGTGGTGCCGGCGAAACCGGTAACATTATCTGTCGCACACTGGACCAGGTGCAGATGCGCTTTGTGGTCATCGATGACCGCGCTGCCCCACTTCAGGAGCTGGAACTCGGCGATTACCACGCCGATGTGCCTGCGCTTCTTGCCGAAGCACAATACCCCCGCACACTCCAGCTAGCCGGTCTGCAATTGCCCAACTGCAAAGCAGTCCTCGCCGTCACCAATAGTGACGAGGTAAATCTGGCGATCGCCATGAACGTTCGCCTGCTTAATCCGGGCATCCCCATCATCGCCCGCGCAGAAAAAGCGGCTACCGGCGCCAACATGGCCTCGTTCGGTACCAACTTCATTGTCGATCCTTATGCCCTTTATGCCAGGCGGCTGGCGATCGCGCTGCGTAATCCCCCCGGGTATCAACTCATCGAGTGGCTCACCCGGGTACCCGGCACGCCTTTGCCTGAGCTCCCCACCCCGCCCAAGGGACATTGGATTGTCTGTGGTTACGGGCACTTTGGTCGAACCATCGTGCGCGAACTTGACGCCCTCGGCATGCACGATCATGTGACGATCATTGATCCACGGCCCACCACGCCGGATGATCATCAGGCCATTCTGAGTACGGGCACCGAATCATCACCCCTGATCGATGCCGGCATCGCCAACGCCGTGGGTCTGGTCGCCGGCTCTGACAACGACATCAACAACCTGTCGATTGCCATCACCGCCCGACAACTCAATCCCAAACTTTTTATCGTCATGCGCCAGAACAGCGCCTCCAATTCAGTGTTGTTCGAACGCTTTGATGCCGACCTCACCATGGTCACCAACCGTACCATCGCCCTTGCCTGCCTGAGCTACCTCACCACCCCGATGCTTGGCCGATTCATTCGCGAAATCGAACAGCGCCCGGCCGATTGGTCGGCCAGCGTTCTGGAGCGCTTAAAGCCCGTGTGCAAAGACAAGGTTCCCATCGTTTGGCGGCTACAGATCAACCGCGTCAAGAGTCCGGCGCTCACCGATGCGCTCGTCACCGCAAAACTACCGCTCACGCTCAGCGTCCTGCTCACCTCAAACCGTCATCGCGACGAACAGCTGCCGATCGTGCCGTTACTGGTGGAACGCACGGGCCACTTAATTACCATGCCGCCCACCGACTTCATGCTGGTCAATGGTGACCGGATTCTTTTTGCCGGCACGCGTGAAGCCTGGGATGAACAAAAGAACACCGCCCAGAACGCCAATACCTTGCAGTACGTCATTTCTGGCCAGACGATTACGGGCAGCATCCTGGGTAAGCTGCTGGGCAAATGATCAAACCTAAACTCGCCCTCTACCTGA